>JAOAHE010000062.1 GCA_026415415.1 Thermodesulfovibrionales bacterium
TTCTGTCAATTATCAGGAAACAATATAGTTTCAGAGAGATTATTTTTGAGGAAAGGCGAGGATTGACATAAATTTATTATTATTCTAAAATTTTAAACCAATGGAGATTAAGACCTTTATTTTTTTAGGAACAAGACCAGAGGCTATTAAATTAGCCTCTGTTATAAAGAAGTTACCAGAGGTGTCAGAAATAAAAGTAATTGTAACTGGCCAGCATAAAGAGCTTTTAGATGACGCTTTAAATCTTTTTAAAATAAATTATAATTATCGATACGATTGTCACAGTTTGGATTTGGTGGAAAATTTTTTCTGTATAGCTAAGAATGCAAAAGAAATATTAAAAAAAGATAGACCTCATGCAATAATAGTACAGGGCGATACACTTACTACTTTTGCCGTATCTTTTGCAGCTTTTATGGAAAAGATCCCCATTATTCATCTTGAGGCAGGCCTAAGAAGTGGAAATAAGTTTTCGCCTTTTCCTGAGGAGATCTATCGAATTCTAACAGATGACATCTCTGATATCTATCTTGCACCCACCAAACGAGCCTATCAAAATCTTCTTCTAGAAGGTAAAAAAGAGGATAGGATTTTTTTAATTGGTAATACTGTGGTGGATGCAATTAAAATCGCTTTAAAGATTATGAACGAAAAAGAAGAATATCAATCATTGAGTAAAAGGCTGAATATTTCATTTGAAGACCTAATCAACAGACCAAAAGTTTTAATCACATCTCATAGGAGGGAAAATATTGGTAAGCCTTTGGAGGAAATTTGTCAAGCTATAAGAGAATTATCAAGCAGATACAAAGACATACTTTTTATTTGGTCGCTTCATAAAAATCCTCTCGTAAGGGAGATTGTATTAAAAGAAATTGTACTTTTCAACCAAGACAACCTTATATTAGTTGAGCCACTTACTTATCTGCAAACCTTACTACTTATAAAAGACTCACTTATTATTCTAACAGACTCCGGAGGTATTCAGGAAGAGGCACCTACCTTTAATAAAAGAGTGCTTATACTGAGGGAGACAACTGAGAGAGTTGAAACAGTTGAGTATGGTTATGGAAAACTGATCGGCACAAAAAGGAATTCCATTATAGATCAATTTGAAAATTCTCTAAGAGAGATAGATACAATGGAGAACACTCCAGAAAAGCTTAATCCTTACGGCGACGGAAAGGCCATAGAGAGATTAATAAATTTGTATAAGTGTGATAAATTTATCCATTTTTTGATAAAGTATCCAGAAACAATAAAGCAGGAACTTTATGATTGTAAGAGGTTTGTTAGGCAGTTTCATGTTGATATGCCTAATAGCTAAAATAACTACTGCATCAGAATACAAAAGATTAGATTTTGAATTTTCCCATGAGCTTTTATCACCAAAAAAAATCTATGGCACATGGAACTCTACAAATCTTAATTTTTTTCATAGACCAATTGAGACATTCACTTATTTTTTAGGAGTCTCAGGTTTTTCAAGAAAAGAAGGACAAGCATTACAGCTCACTGGTGGTGTTTATAAAGATTGGAAAGATTGGTTATACACTTATAGTGCTCTATCTTGCGGAACCAATTCTTCCTATTTATTTCGTTACAGACTTGATCATGAATTCTTTTTTAAATTAGGAAAAAAGAAAAACATTGCTCCCTCTATAGGAGTCTCTCATATTAAATATTTTAGTCCCCATAAAGATTTGATTACTTTAGGAGGCTTAACATACTATGGAGATGGTTTTAATATTACATACAAGCATTTTATTAATATTAGTGAACCAGGTAGTATTGTTTCGCAATCTCATATGTTTAGTTTAGAAATTGGGAAAGATAAAAAAGCTTTTACTTATCTCAATATCTCCTTTGGTAAACAGGCTTATTTAGCTACTTATCTGGCAAGCCCTGAGGAGATAAGACAAAACTCTCATTACATTGTGTTAAAACACAGGCATTGGATTGGAAAATTTTGGGGTTCCATATTTGGATTAAACTACCTAAACCTAAAAGAGGGTTATGATAAATATGGTTTTTCCGTTGGGATCTTTAGAGAGTTCTAAGAAAGCTGACTTACATGAGACTATAAGTTATGCCAGATATGGAAAAATTTTGTCTATTAATAGAACATTCTTTTTTTTTCAGGTTTTTATAGGTATAGTTTTAACATTAATTTTTTTAATTAACATCGAAGAACTATCAAAACTTATAGCTCAGATCACCTCATATATTTTAAATAGGGATATAAAAGAGGGGCTATTGTTTGAAGTTGTGAGAATCTATATCGTAAAAGATATGGGCAGATTCCCATCCTTTTATGAAACACTGTTACTTTTGATAATTTCTATACTTATGCTAATTTTTATGAAATTTTTTGAGAGAATTTCCAAGCCGCTTAAAATCTATCTAAACTATTTTTTCTTTATTCTTTTTATATCATCATTGTATTTTATCTTCTTCGCTTATAGTTTTCCATACACCTTAGATGACTTTTCTCAGCTTTATATGGTTGTTCAAGTTGGTATTCTTTCATTTATTTCATCATTATTATCAGTTGCTACGGCGCCATTAATTGTAAAACCTATTATTTTACTATATAATTTAATTTTTATTTTTTTTGTTTTAATTTATTCTTTAATTTTTGGTATAGTTAGATATTCTATTTTTCTTTTCATTTTAAAAAATTATTCCTTCTTATGGATGGCAAATCTATTTTTTAATTTAGGTCCACTCTTAGATATGATATATATTAGCGGCTTCTATAGTTTTTATCTCTCTTTGATTTCAATTTATATTAATAAACGATTGAGATGCTGGAGGTGGCTTTTTTAATAGTTTTTTTAAAAGCTTATTTGGTTTTTCTTTTTATTTTGATTTCATTATATATAATTCGCCATTTTATTTTTACCTACAACCGAATATTATCTGAACAGCGAGTAGCTTATCATGATATCTTAGACAGTGACTTTCCCACAGTCTCTATACTTATTCCCATGCATAATGAAGAGAAAGTAGCAGAGGATATTCTAAAAGCACTCATAAATCAAGAATACCCAAAGGAGAAAATGGAAATAATACCAATTAATGATCATTCAGAGGATAGGACAAAAGAGATTTTAGAGAGGTATGCCGAAAATTATTCGTTTATAAAACCTCTTCATAGATTGGGAGATGAGCCGAGGGGCAAAACTGTTTCACTTAATGATGCTCTTAGGATTGCTAAGGGCGAGATTATAGTAGTTTATGATGCTGACTATTTACCTCTAAAAGGGCAGATTCGTGAACTAGTAATAAATTTTATTGATCCTGATGTTGGTGCTGTGATGGGAAGAGTAATTCCAATTAATACTCCAAAAAATCTTCTAACGAGACTTTTAGATATGGAAAGAAGTGGTGGTTATCAAGTAGATCAACAAGCAAGGTTTAATTTAGGATTAATACCTCAATACGGTGGTACTGTAGGAGCTATAAGAAAGGCACTGTTGATAGAAATGGGTGGTTTTGATGAGAAAATTCTTGCTGAAGATACAGAAATTACTTTCCGGCTTTATATCAATGGCTACGAGGTTTTATATAATAACAAAGCTGAATGTTATGAGGAGTCTCCGGAGAGTTGGCAAGCCAGAGCAAAACAGATAAGAAGATGGTCAAGAGGACATAATCAAGTTTTATTTAAATATTTTTTTCCGCTGTGGATTTCAAAAAAACTTAATTTTTGGCAAAAAATAGATGGGACCCTTTTACTATTTGTTTATGCAGTTCCTTTTTTATTTATGCTCGGTATTTTAGACTCTATCGCACTTTTCTTTTTAGGAGAGATGGAAATTTTTTCTGTTTTTTGGGTTTTTTTGGCTTTAATAGCCTATAATTCCTTTGGAAACTTTGCTTCCTTCTTTCAGATAGGACTTGCCTGTTTCTTGGATGGAGTTAAAGAAAGGATTAGACTTTTACCTTTTTTTTACTTTATTTTTCTTTTTAATATGTGGTGTACTTCTTTGGGAGCTTTAGATGCCCTCTTAGATATTACTGCCCGAAGAAAACCAAATTGGGATAAGACTGAAAGATTTAGAGGAAGTTAAATGGAACAGTTTGGCTGGATTGCTCTATCTTTTGTTATATTATTGTTACTACCCTTTTTACCAGGTATAATTGAAACTATCCTTAAAAAGGACATTAAATCTTTAACTATAAATCAAAATTTCTTTAAAGATCCAGGGTATTTTGGTAAATCTTTTAAATCACTTATTAAGAATGCTCTTGATAATTCAAAACCCTTAGCTGGTAATACTCTAAAAGTAAGATTTCCTTCCGATAAATGGGAAAAGATATTAATTTGCTCTGATAAAATTAACACTGGAAAGTACGATCGTATAATAATCTTTGCAGAAGCTGAAAATGTTACTTTAGAAGGTAACGGTCTATTAGAGTCTAATTATGAAATTTATGTAAAAAATAATTTTCTAATTAACAAACCATTCTTTGCCAGAGCTTTATATGTAGGAAAAAATCTAACTATTTTTGCTCCATTTAGGATTACAAGATGGGCACATGTAGAGGGAAGTTGTAATATTTTGGACAACTCCAACTTGGGTATTAGTTTTTACTCTGCTGAACAACTGCAAATCAAAGCACCATGCAGTTTTAAAAGAATATTTGCATCAGAGATAATGATAAATAAAGGAGAAGAAGAACAGGCTTTCCAAAGTGATCCCACATACATGGAAGGAACTATAAAACCTAAGGGCAAAATTGATATCGAAATAGAAAATAGTAAGTTAATTATAGATCGAAATATTCTTAGTGATGATGAGATAATCATAAAAGGAAAGTTTTGGATAAAAGGAAATCTTTTTTCTAATAAGAATATTTTATTGACAGGAGCAGGAGGAATTGTTGGTGAGAAAGGGAAAATCAAAACTCTATATGCAAAAAAAGAAATTAAATTAATAGGAAATTTTAAAGTTTATGGTTATATCTATACAGATGGTATTGGCCATATAGTATGAAGGAATATGAAAAAACTATTATACTTATTGTTTTTTCTTATTGCTCTAGGGATTTTCTATAAAATTTTCTTTACTATAAGCAATATTAAGGATGATAGATTTGCTATCTTGCTTGTGTATAATCCTAAGCTTATTACGAAGTGCGACTATGTAGTCAAAGCATATGAAAGTGTTTTACAAGAAGAGGGTGTTCCCTTTAAAAAAATAAGTTATGAAGTTTTAGCTTCTTATAAAACAGATCTTAACTTTATTTTGAAACATCCCGGTTTGATTTTACCTGATTGTGCTATGCAATGGTTTAATGAAGATTTCTTGGAGTGGTTCAAAGAATATGTAAACGGAGGAGGCAGTATTTTTATTTCCTATGATGTAGGGGTAAAGGATAGAAAAGGAGCTTATCAGAAGGAGGCTGCTTTTTCTGATCTTTTAGGTATTAATTACTGTCTTTATGACAAACTAAAAGATAAAGCCTACACAGTTGGAAGAGTTAAAATCATAGATCCAAAATTTTTAGGCATCTCGCCAGGCAAAATAGAAAAAGAAAATATGTTAATTTCAGGTTATATTTATGGAAGTCTTTATTATCCAACTGCTGAGGTAGAGATAAGAAATTGGGACATAAAAAGCTTTGCTCAAATTTTTACAGAGGATAAAAAGTCATTTACTGCTTCAGCTTTAAAGGAGATCAAAAAAGGAAAAATTTTTTGGGTCAATCTTCCATTAGGTCACTTGAAAGCTTACTCCGATGATTTTATTATGAGGAGTTTTTTAACAACTTTCTTATTTAAGATTATTCAAATACCACATATTGTTAATACTCCTCACGCTAAAGGAGGTCTTGTAATAAACTGGCACATAGATGCTAATTCAGACTGGAAAACCATCCCCTTTATGATAGAAAAAGGTTATTTATTGAAGGAAATGCTATATTCCTTCCACATTACAGCAGGAGATTTTAGAGACCATCCTGGAGATAATTTAGGTTTTGATGCTTGTGGTAAAGGTAAAGAACTGGTTAAATTAATGTTGCAGTACGGTGAAATAGGCTCTCATGGAGGCTGGGCTCACAACTACTTTAGTCAAGGAATTTTGGAAAATAAGTTTAATGTAAAGGACACAGAAAACTATATTATTAAAAACATCAAATGTTTAGAAACACTTACTAATTATCCCCTAAAAGAGTATTCAGCACCAAATGGGGTGCATCCACAACCTATTAAAACAAAGATTTTAAAAAAATTAGGAATAATCGCTTATTACTATAGTGGTGATAGTGGATCTGCTCCAAATCGAACATTTTTTGATGGGGCAATGGTTGAAAGAGATGTTATAGCCTTTCCAACTCTTTCATACCAAAAATTTGCCTCCTTTCATGAAATGTGGAAAGGAGGAGTTTCAGAGAAAGAAGTTGAATCTTTTTTATTAGACATACTTAATTATGTTGTATATGAAAAAACTATAAGACTATTTTATTCACATCCATACGATCTTCCATATTACTCAAAAGCCTTAAAAGTTTTCTTGGAAAAAGCTAAAGATTTAATAAAAAAAGAGCTCTTAGAGATTAACACTATGAGATATTTTGCTGAATTTCTATTAAGATTTTTAGAAACTGAGTATAGTTTTAATATAAACAGTCACGAGTTAAAGATTTCATTGAAAAATAAAAAAGGCTTGCAACATATAACTGTTGCCGTCCCTAAAAGATATACAATTATATATCCTCGATTAAACCTAAAAACTAAAGAAGATGACTATTATAAATATTTTATTATTAATGGGAACTTAAATGAAATCAATCTTATTTTTAGCATTAATAATCAGCTGCCTAAACACTAAAATATGCATGGCGTCGGTGCCTATAGAAATTTACAAAATAGCTAATTGTCCAAAAACAAATAATAGTATTATAATTCCCTATTTTACTAATATATTTTCCGTAGAATTACTTAAAAGAAATAAAGCGGAAATTGTAAAAAACTATATACTATGGTATCTTGATCATATTAATTATCCAGATAAATATGGTTTAACTGGAACAATTTATGATTATCAGATAATTGAAAATAAATTATTTCCCACATATCAATATGACTCAGCAGACTCCTATGTAGGAACATTTCTTATACTTATATACTTTTATTTACGATCTACTGATGATATGAGATTAATACATGTAAAACTAAATCATATTAAAGATATAGCTTATGTCATTGTTAAATTGACAGATCAAAAGGACGGATTGGTCTTTGCTCTTCCTAACAAAGATGTGAAATACCTACTCGACAACATAGAAGCTTACATAGGTCTTTCTCTTTTTTGCAAAATATTAAAGAAATTTAAGGATCCTGATTCTAAATATTATTGTGTTCATGCTAAAAAATTAGGTAATGCTACAAAAAAGAGCTTTAAAAAAAGACAGGGTCTTTGTTGGGCAATAGATAGTGGAGGCTGCCATCTGGTTGCAGACAAAGATGAATATCCTCATAATTTAGCTAAAGCATTTTGGCAAATATATAATGGAAAGAAAATAAAAGTTAAAAAACGAAATTTTACCTGTGAGCAGTTGTATGCTATAAAAGCTATTAAAAAGGCGTTTAATATCCAAAAAAAGTTGTAATATTATGGATTAACTATTAAAGTAACAGTATCTGTATAAGCTCCCACTACTGCGTTTATGTAGTCGCTTCCAACAAAGGTTGCAGATATATTAAGAGTAATTGGGTTTTGTGCACCACCACCCGTTCCAGTTGTGGGGTTGTAGGATAATGTGTATGGTATATATTCAGGAAGGGAAGCATGTTTGACCCTGTAGTTGTACTGACCGCGATCATCTGTTACAGTGTAATTTGTTCTTCTTGCACACCAAAATG
>JAOAHE010000063.1 GCA_026415415.1 Thermodesulfovibrionales bacterium
TAGTTCTGTCCATTCAGTTGAGATTTCTGTAGCTGTAAGAGTATAAATGAATTCTCCCTTGCCAGATACCCCTGAATAATGAACAAGGTCTATCTCTATATAGCCAGGCTCTCTTGGCTTGTCAAACCAAGATACCACTTTGATGGATTTCTTAAGATTACTGCTAAAAGGATTACCCTTGTATCGCATCTTTATCTTCTGTCGGTCTCTGTAGAGCTTTAAAAGCCTTTCTGCTGTAGAGGCTGACATCTTTAAAAAAGCCTAAAAGATGCTTTGATGAGGCAAAACCAGTAAGTTGATATATCTTTATCAATACTCTCTGTTCATACTTTCCATAAACTTTTTTTCTATTCCTTTTTAAGAGCTCTTTAAGTGTGGAGTCAGTTACAACGACTATTTTACCTTTTCTTATCACCACATTTTGCGACTTTCTTAATAAAAAGGCAATATACTGCCTATTTATGTGCAAAATCTCAGAAAGTTCAGTAAGCATCTGGGATTTTATCTTCTTTGAAGCCCTTTGATATACCTTTGCATTTTTGTTGATGATGACAAATCTGTCCTTCATAGTGGATACTCCTTCAGGAATCTGGGTAACCATTCTGATAACCTCCTTTTAAAGAGATTTTTCTTTGATACATAAAGGTTTAAAGAATAGTTGCCCTCTTTGTCAATTATGAGGAAACAATACAGTTTCAGAGCGATTATTTTTGATGAAAGGTAAAACCTTGTATTATTATTCAATAATTAATAAAATAAATTAATGCGATGATAGAACTTCTGAAATACCAGATTGCTTTTTTTGGGATTGAAGCGCCATGGTTTTCATGGGTTGCTGCCTTAGGATTGTTAATCTGGCCTGCTTATGAGTTTTTCAAACTAATTAAAATATGTAATAAACGTTCTAAGATTTTATCAGAAATATCTGATGATATAAAAAATTTGTCTAATAATAATCGCCCTCGTTTCGGAGAGGGAATCCCAATCTCTGTATTAGATGAGATCCGAGTAATTTTTCAAAAAAATCATGATATCGCTAATTTTTGGTATTTTTTTGAAAAAAGCTTAATTTACAGAAGAATTGAAGGCAAAGATCAGGACCATGTATGGGCTACAGAAAGTGCTGAAAATTCTATTAATGATGAATTTGTCTTAGGATCTGGTATCAACAAAAGATACTTTCTTTCAATACCTGGTGTATTAACTGGTTTAGGCTTGTTAGTTACATTTTTGGCTATCCTTGTTGCATTGGTTGATGTAAGAATTGATAGAATGACTAATCAGGTAGTCGGGCTTGATGGATTAATTAGTGGTTTATCTGGAAAATTTGTCTCATCAGTAGCTGGTCTATTTTCTGCAACAATATTTATGTTGCTTGAAAAATCAATATTTTATAGATTAAATACAAATTTTAAAAATCTAGCTGCATCTCTTGATAATTTATTTCCAAGGCTTTCAGCCACCCAGATTCTTACAGAAATTCAGAGAGATACCTCAGGTCAGTCAGATTCATTTAGAATATTCAGTGCTGATCTTGCATTAAAACTCAAAAACAGCCTTGATCAGAGCATGGTTCCTATTCTTGAAAAAATGGTGAAAGCTATAGATGATCTTAATCAATTTACTCGTTCAGCTAAGGAAGATATGATATCTTCCTTATCACAAATAAATATATTGCTTCAAAAAGCTGAAGAAAGTAAGCAGGATATAATCAGCACCCAAATTCAAAAAGTAATAGAAAATCTCGAAAGATCAATAACTTCTTTACTAATTAAAATGGGGCAGGATTTCAGCAATGCATTGTCAGGAAGTGCTAAGGACCAGTTTGAGAAAATTTCATCTTCATTAGAGTCTACTGCAGAACTTTTGGACAAAATGAATAGTCGTTTTGAACAATCTCAGTCTGCTCTTGAATCTCTCATTGAAAATTCTAAGGAGAGTTTTAAAGAGCAGATATCAATTGGAAAAGATCAAATAATCAAGTTATCTGAACTTTTAGGCTCTCTAAGCGAAGATATGAAGAAGACTATTGAGGAAACCTCGTTAAAGTCTTCTGAATTTGCTATCAGTATTATTTCAGATACTAGTAAATTAAGTGCAAAAAATACTGAAATTCTAAATGATTTACTTGAAAAACATAAAATTGAATTAAATAGAGTAAAAGATTTAGAAAATTCTCTAAGAAACATCCTTAATGATTTCGATACTTCTATAAAATCTTATAGGCAGGTTACTTCTGATTTAATGCGAATAGCCGAAAATACAAAGGCTATTGTTGCAACAATGGAACAAACATCAAAAGTGCTAAATGAAGGACAATCCTCTATTATTAAGGTTATAGATATGGCTAAAAATCAAATTGCAACACTTGGTAGCGACTATGCTAAACAAAAGGAGGTTTGGCAGTCAATTCAACAGTCAATAGTAAAATATGAGATGATTTTTAAGAATGTAGAAAACGCTGCTAAGAATCTCTTTAATGAGATTGCTGATGGTTTAACAAAATATAATGAGGCTATTCGTCAGGGTTTTGAAAAAATTCTTGGAGCAGCAAATGATACAATGAGTGACGCAGTTAAACGTCTCTCTGGTTCAATTGATGAGTTGACAACATTTCTTGATGAGTTATCTGAACAGATTGAAAAATTTAACGATGGTAGAAAAGGAGATAGACGCTAATGCCTGACTCGGAGGAATCATCAGGTTTTTCGGCATCATTTACTGATTTGATGACTTCTTTAGCAGTTATATTTATTCTTCTTTTATGTGCTTCCCTGAATAATGCATTCCAGCAAGGACAAAATATACGAGAAAACATTCTTGAAAGAATAAAAAATGAATTAAAAGAGTTTATTGCTAAAGGAGTAGAAATAAAGAAGGATGAAAAAGATCCGTTAGCTATTTTAATTCTTGTCCCAGAAGGGCTTTTAGAATTTAAATTTAATCGTTCTGATATACCACCTAAGGGGGTTGATTTTTTAAATGTTTTCATCCCTAAGTTAGCTAATGTCATATATTCAGAAGATTTTAGAGATGAAATAACTTCAGTTGTTGTAGAGGGGCACACCGATTCTAAAGGTGATGATGAGCACAATCTTAAACTTAGTCAGGATAGATCAATGGAGGTAGTGCGTCAGTGTCTTGTTGCTTTAAATGTAAAGAGCATTTCTCAAGACACGAGGGATTTTTTCCTGACAGTGCTTTCAGCAACAGGAAGAGGTGAACGAGATTTAATTTATAAATCCGACGGCACAGAGGATGAAGCAAAAAGCAGAAGAGTTGTCTTTAAAATCAGAGTCCGTTCCTTTGAAGAAAAGAAGATAGAAAGATTTATACAGGTTACTACAAAATGAATGGAGATATATCAACAATTTCCTTTGAATATTTGTTTTCATCTGTAAGAAGAAATCTCTCTAAAATAACTAATGACTCTATAACTTATCAAAATATTAACGCTGAGCAATCGTTAAGGAGGCTCAGGGATGCCACCCAAAGTATAGGCAATAGTAAGATACAGGAACCTCTGTTAATAGCTGAGGTTTACAAGAATCAGTGGCAGGAATTCCTTCATCATAAAAGAGCAACTCTTGATAAGCGGGCGGTTCGATATCTATGTTGGAATACAGAAATAGCACTTAATTCAAAATTTATTAATTATATTGTAGCCTCTGGAATAAAACTATCGACACATTCTATTTGCGCCCTTGTTCGTGCTAGCTATATGAAATGGAGTTCTGCTTTTATAAATACAGACACTTTCATAAAAATAAGGAAAATTGTTTTAGCTTATACGGGGCATCATCCACTTCTAAATAAATGGAAATATAACATTGAACTGATTTTTAGCACCGATAGTACATCAAAGTGTGCAGATTTAATAGTTCAAAAAAAGCTAAATCTATCAGAATTTTTCACAGAATGGGGTATTGATATACAATCCAATTTTGTACATGAAATTATAATTAAAGCTGCAAGACTTTGTAGGGAAAGATATAAGAATACAAGTGAATATTATGATTATTATATGAATCACATATTAAGCTGGGAATACTGGGAGCTATCAAGCTTCAAGGAAGAAATCGCTAAAGCAATATTAAGTGTGGGAAATAATGATACATTTAGAGATAAATTAAAATTATATATTTTAAGTTCTAAGAAACTCGGAGATCCACGTTTACCTCATAATATAAATTGGAATGGTATTGATAATAAGGCTAAAGAGTTGTTTATTAGTTGGCTTTCGCTCAGAGATATTGTATTCTTTTTTGAACATGTATTACCTACAGGTTCCGATAGGCATGGGCGTAAAAATTTTTGGCTCAAATACATTAAGAGATTAAAAGCCTCCCGGCCCCTTCTTTGTGACAGCGATCGCTTCTCGCTTAAACTTAAAATGGATAATGAACGAATCAATTATGGATATATATCTGGCACTAATAGCGCTTTTGTACTTGATTTTGGCAACATTGTTGCTATTGAATTCAGCAAAGTCGGTGCATGCTATCTATATGAAAAGGAAAATTTTAATAAGATTGTAGATGACTTGTTCAGAAATAAATATTTCAATGAAAGTTCACTTAAAAATAAAGGACTGGCAATTGATCGGATAATACATCTCCTCACTGTTAATTGTGATTGGCGTATAGATGTAGCAAACATATTGGCAAGATATGGAATCAGACCAGACTAATTCTATGTGGATTATTTCTGAGCCAGCGGACGGTATAATCCTCTGTGCATTAGAGGATGTTTTGTGCTTTTTTACTAATAAAAGCGAATTTATAGAAACTTATATTAAAGAAGCAACGCCTAAAACACATTTAGGGCAATTCTTGTCATCACTTATTTCACAACTATTAGAGTTGGGTTTAGCAACAATGGATGGAAACAGAATAATCATCACCTATGATGATTTTGTCACCTTTGAAGAACAGGGAATCTCAGCTTTTGAAGACTTAGTCCAGTGGTCTCCTTTTCTTGTTGATATAAAGTCCACAGGTATTCCTGGGTATAAAAATTTTCGATACGAAGTTCGCTTTTTGTGGGGAAAACAGCAAGTTCATTTATATCGTCGTGGTTGTTTTGTAAAACATTTACAAAAGATATTTCGTTTAGACAGACAAATGTATTCTCTACTTGAGGCAATAGATAAATTTAATAAATTGCCCGATATTCAGAAAGAATCAACAGAATCATATATTCATTTTGCCCAAATAAAAGGGTTATCTGATGGGGTTGGTGCAACAATTGATAGCCTAATGAATAAATTCAGAATTGTAATCCCACCGAGTATAGGTTTAGATTTTTTCATAGATGAAGAAGACAGACTGACATTACTTCCAAGAATTGAGATCCCAGAAATCTCTCCTGAATCTATATATAAAACCTTTATAGCCTCTGATGACCCTACTGATATAAGCATTCAAACAGACGATGGGGGATGGACTAAAGTTATTTTCAATGAGGCACAAAAAGAAATACTTCGCAGAATACAAAAGATAAGAAATGTTACTGGCAGAGAGCGTATAGATATTTTTCGTAACCCTCAAAAGATATTTGAAGGAGTTGTTGGCGAGTTAGACCTTTCTTTTTTTGGTGAAAGGGTTAAAGGCATAGGTGATTTTCCCTTTATCGTACAACCATTTATCAAGAAAACCCCCACAGGCATTTTTGAAGATCCATATATAGATTCTACAGTTGAAAAATCAATATCTAAAAACCTGAATGTAGGAGTTAAATGTGTTTATGCTGATGGGAAAGAGGAAGATGTTACCTTCAAATCAAGGGATGAACTTCTCGCTTTCTATAATTCAGTCAAAAAAGCTTTAGAAAAAGGTGAAGAATCTGTCCAGCTTGATGAAAAAATAATATTAGTCGATCATGACTTAGTTAATTCTCTTGATGCTGTTGTTGAGAGAGTACTTCATAAACCATCTAAAAAGCATGAAAAGGAGAGTAGTAGATTATATCTGCTTATTTATGAGAATGAAGAAGAAAGAGAATACATTGAAGATAGAGAATTAAAAAAGCTTGTTACTACAGAAGTTGAACTTCCAAAATCTCTCATAGAAGGGATAAACCTCAAAAGACATCAAAAAGAAGGCTTAAAGTGGTTACAGCATAATTATTTGCTAAAAAGAAGCGGGTGCTTGCTTGCCGATGATATGGGATTAGGAAAGACCCTACAAATACTTACATTTTTAGCTTGGCTTATTGAAAAAGGAGAAATATCATCAGATGGAAGGGATAAAGAGTGTGCTCCTTGGGATCCGATACTGATAGTAGCTCCTGTTATGCTCATTGAAAATGAAACATGGATTAATGATATGAAAAAATTCTTTAAAAATGATGGCGCTATATTCACTCCTTACGTTATTCTTCACGGTAGTGAACTAAAAAAATTAAGAAAAACTGAGGCTATAGGAACAGAGACACAAATGGGAACATCATTACTCGATATTGACAGACTCAGACAGTATAGAGTAGTAATTACTAACTATGAAACCGTTGTCAATTATCAGTTTTCCTTTGCTATGATGAAATCTAGATGGTCAGTTGTTGTTACAGATGAAGCACAAGAGTACAAGACACCAAAGACTAAAGTTTCACATGCTTTAAAAAGCCTATCGCCGAGATTCAGGATAGCTGCCACAGGTACACCAGTTGAGACAAGCCTGTCTGATGTTTGGAATATTTTTGACTTCTTGCAGCCAGGAAGCCTTTTAGGCAGTGCGAAAGAGTTTTATAATGAGTTTGTAAAACACTATGAGAATGGCCCAGAAAATTCTGTTTCTGTTCTTACAAGATTAAGAAAGAAACTACTTTTTGGTAGCCCCAATGCTTATATATTAAGACGCGATAAAACACAAGAATTAGAAGGGTTACCTAAAAAAATCATTAAAAAAAGATATTGTAATCTCTCACAGCAACAACGAGAGATGCATATAGACTTCATAAAAAGAGCAAAAGCGGGGGGCGAAGGAAATCACCCTCTAAGACTTATTCATAAACTAATGTTTCTATATCAACATCCAGCCTTAGTATCTAATTATCAATCTTTTACAAAAGAAAAAATTAATGATGCTTTCCAACAGTGCCCAAAACTCGTTGAGTTGACAAAAATATTAGAAGAAATAAAAAATGAAAGAGAAAAAGCAATCATTTTCACACGCAGCCTTGACATGCAACAACTCCTTGCTTCAGCTATTTACCATAGGTTTGGTATTTATCCTGATATTGTTAATGGCTCAGTCCCGCGTAAAGGTAATACATTGACTAGTAAAGAAACTCGTAAAACAATTTTAGATAGATTCAGAGAAAGCGAAGGCTTCAATGTTATTATTTTATCTCCAGATGTTGCTGGTATCGGGATAACACTTATTGAGGCAAATCATGTGATTCATTATGGTCGATGGTGGAATCCAGCAAAAGAGTCTCAAGCAACAGACAGAGTTTATCGTATAGGACAATCTAAAAATGTATATGTTTACTATATTATTGCTCAAGATCCTGAAGGTTTATTTAAAACTTTTGATGAAAAGCTAGATTCACTAATTGAAAGCCGAATGCAAATGGCATCAGATTTTCTTGCACCAATGCCATCAGAAGATGATTTAGGTAAAGAATTATATGAAGAGCTTATTCAATCTGAAAATATTTCAAACATAAAAACTAAAAAAGTCTCTAACGAAGATGTTCGTATGTTAACTTGGAATCTTTTTGAGGCACTAATAGCTTTAATTGAGGAGAAACAAGGCAATAAAGTCATATTGACACCACTTACTAATGATTATGGTATTGATGTAATTTCACTTCAGGGAAAAACACTTAAACTTATACAGTGTAAACAT
>JAOAHE010000064.1 GCA_026415415.1 Thermodesulfovibrionales bacterium
ATTTTATATCATCCTTAAACCTAATAAAAGAGGAGGCTTTTACTTTTTTTGAGAGTTGCCTATCGGCAAATTTGGGCTTATACAAATACTTGACTTTAGCTAAAAAGCTATGTAATATAGCACTTTCCACATAATTTTGAAGGGGGAGAGGTATGAAGTTTTTCAAAACAAGTATTTTTTTCTTCTTTTTTGTCGTATTTTTTTTACCAAAATTAAGTTTCTCAGCGGGTTTTGCTCTAATTGAGCAAAGTGTTAGCGGATTAGGTAATGCCTATGCAGGTGGTTCTGCAAATGCTGAAGATGCCTCTACTATATTTTATAACCCTGCAGGGCTCACAAAAATTAAAAACAATCAGATAATTGCAGCAGGCTATATAATAATACCCTCTGCCAAATTTACTAATCAAGGTTCAACAGTCGTTACAGGTGCTCCTATGACAGGCGGAAATGGTGGAGATGGTGGTGGTGTATCCTTCGTCCCCAACTTCTATTATGCTTCTCGCCTTACCGATAAAACAGTTATAGGTATTGGTTTTACTGCTCCCTTTGGACTTACAACAGAGTATGACAATGACTGGGTGGGTAGATATCATGGTGTAGAGTCCCACCTCATGACTTTAAATATTATGCCCGTTATAGCTTACAAGATTACCGACAAATTGAGTATAGGTGGCGGTATCAATATGATGTATGCAAAAGCAAAGCTTACTAATGCCGTTGATTTTGGATTAATAGGACTTGGTCCATCACAATCACAGACTGCAGATGGTTTTGTTGAACTTAAAGGCGATAACTGGGCTTTTGGATTTAACCTGGGAGTCCTCTATGAGCTTACAGAAAATAGTAGAATTGGACTCTCATATCGTTCCAAGGTAAAACATAAACTTAAAGGAGATGCAGACTTCACTATTCCTTCAGGTCTGCCTATACCTGTTTATACTGCTTTCAGAGATAGTACCATTACAGCAAAGCTCACTACTCCTGCTGATATTTCTTTAAGCTTTTACCACCACCTTAATCCTCAATGGGCTATCATGGCTGATGTAAAATGGACAGATTGGTCAGTATTTGATGAGATAAGAATAAAATTTGACTCAGGGCTTCAAGACAATGTTACTACTACTAATTGGAGGAGCAGCTTTAGATATTCAATAGGAGCAACATACCAACCAAGTAAAGATTGGATCTTAAGAACAGGGATAGCACTTGATAAAACCCCAATAAGAAATGAAACCTTTAGAACACCTCGTATTCCTTGTGAAGATAGAATTTGGATCGCCTTGGGTGGAAGCTATCAAATCTCTAAATCTACAACCATAGATGTAGGTTACGTGCATATATTTACTGATGACCCAAAAATTAGAAAGATTGCTACACCCACAAATGAAGACAGAACAAGAGGCTCATTAATAGGAACTTATGATGCTCATGTTGATCTTTTCGGCGTTCAGGTGAGATATTCATTTTAAAAAGAGGCTTTAAATGTTATTACACCAAGTTTTTATAAAAACAGCAAAGAAATACTCAAATAAGCTCGCCTTCATAGATAAGACAGCAAATAGAATGATAACTTATTCTAAAGCCCTAATAGCCTCTTTAATATTAGCATCTAAGTTTGAAAAGTTTGAAAAAGGGTTTATCGGGATAATGATACCAACCTCTGCAGGATGTGCCTTATCTATCTTAGGCTCACTTATGAGCGGAAGGACTCCTGTTATGATAAATTACTCTACAGGCGCAGCAAATAATGCCATTTACGCTCAAAATAGATGTAGGTTTAAGACTATCATAACATCAAAAGCCCTTCTTGAGAAAATTAACTGTCCTTATATAGAAGGCATGGTTTTTATAGAGGACATTATGCAAGAAGTCACCATTACTGATAAGATAGCAGCTGCTCTAAAAACAAAACTTCCTTTACCTCTTTTATTAAAAGCTGTCCATGATGGAAATGATGACGAAAATGCCGTAATCTTATTTACAAGTGGCAGTGAAAAAGACCCAAAAGCTGTCCAACTAACCCATAGGAACATCCTTTCAAACATAGAAAGTTTTACCAAATTAACAGCAGTTTATGACAATGACATAATGCTCGCAAATTTACCCTATTTTCATGTTTTTGGCTTAACAGTAACTTTATGGACCCCACTTTATTATGGCATGACAATAGTGTCGTATGCTAACCCGCTTGATTTTAAAACTATCTGCAATATTATTAGAGAAGAAAAACCCACTTTAATGTTTGGGACACCCAGTTTTTTCTGGGGATATCTTAGAAAGTCAGAAAAAGGAGATTTTGATTCAGTTCGCCTTGCCGTATGTGGAGCGGATAAATGTCCAGATGCTTTAAGAGAAGAATTTCTCAAGAAGCATAACCTAACTCTCTATGAAGGATACGGCACGACTGAGACATCACCTGTAATCTCATCTAATGTCCCTGGTAAAAATAAGCCTGGCAGTGTAGGTGTTATACTTCCTGGAGTTCAAGTAAGGATTGAAAACTTTGATACTGGACAAGACTGTCCAGTAGGAGTTACCGGAAGAATAATGGTTAAAGGTGATTTAGTGATGAAAGGTTATTTTGATGACTTTGAGGAAACCTCTATGCGTATAAGGCACGGCTGGTATGACACAGGTGATATGGGCTATCTTGACGAAGACGGCTTTCTCTGGCATGTAGGAAGGCTTAAGCGGTTTGTCAAGGTAGGCGGTGAGATGGTCTCATTAGTGAGCGTTGAGAATGTTTTAGAAAAGTTACTGCCAGAAGGGGTTGAATGTTCCGTTGTTGAGATTCCTGACCCCATCAAAGGCTCTAAAATAGTTGCTGCTGTTACTCAGAAATTAGATGAAAAAGAACTCCTTAAAAAAATGGCAGAGCAATTACCCAATATTGCATTACCAAAACATATTTTTTATCTTGATGAACTCCCAAAGATGGGTAGTGGCAAGATCGATTTTAGATCAGTGACAAAAATTATTACAGAGAAAATGCAGAAAATTTAACTGTAATAGCTGGCAGAAGTAATAATCTGCCAGCTACCTTTTAAAAGTTACCAAAGAGTACCAACGATACTTCTTCCTGATTCAGCAGCTAACTCTATAGTACCACCTTTAAAAGTAAAGGCATTTACAAATCCAATAGCCCTAAGAGCTGTAACTACCGCTACAGATCTTGCACCAGTGTGGCATATAACAACTATCTTCTTATCCTTTGGAAGTGTTTTCAAGTTTTCAGCTTTAAAGAGCTCATGTAGCGGAATTCGTAAAGTATTTTTTAGTGTAATCCCTATCACTTCCATTTCTTGAGGTGTTCTCACATCTAACATTATAAACTCTTCTTTCTTTTTAATCATCTCAAAAAGCTGTTTAGCATTAATTTCACAAGGTCTTTTTGCAATATTTTCCGGGGTCATTTGTGAAAACATGGCTTCAAATTTTTTTGCCGTTTCAAGATCATAACCATATGCAAAGGTTGCCATCAAAAAAACCGTTAAAATCACTGTTAAATATCTCTTCATTTGATGTCCTCCTTAAATTTTATGACTTTGCTATTTACTATATAGTAATTTAAAAAAAAGCCTTTGGTCAACATTAGCAGACACCAAAATCTGCCTTCCAAAAACCTTAAAAGCAGCTCAGATAATGAGAATTAAATAGCTGTCTATTTCAAAAAAACACTCTTGTGTGATAAGCTGTAAGGATTCAAGGTAAGCCAAGATATCTTCTAATTAGGATCGAGAATTCCTCTTTATTGTAAATAAAAATTTTTCTTACAGGATTTGCATAAAACAAAAGGTTTACTATATTTAAAACAATGAAGGTTCAACAAAAACCCAAAGCCATCTTAAAGAATAGTAAAAACGATACTTTTTCTTTAACTCTAACTCTATTTTTTAATGATAAAATCATTTATATCTCTGAACAGTAAATTTATATATTTCTACATCATTGTCATCAGGGGCTATTCCAGCTTTTAATTTAGCTATCTTAACTTGTTCAGAGACTGAATTAACCCCTTCAATATCAGGAAGAAGTAAACCTCTTCTTAATCCTTTCTGCACTATAACACCATATTTTTTATGATCCAGTTCTGAGTAATCTTTTACTCTTATAGGTTCAGAGAGAATATCAACAGAATACTCAATTTTATCTAATTCATCAATTTTTATAGGCTCAAATCTTGGATCTTCAGTAGCAGCTGATATAGCATTCTTTATGATTTCTTCATAAAGGTTGTCCTTAGTTGGAAAGATAGTTCCTATGCAACCTCTAAGATTTCCAAAAGTTTTTAGGCATACAAACACACCAGCTCTCTTTTGAAATTCCTGAGGCAATATTTTCGGCTTTGGCAAATACTTTTTATTAATAGAATATTCTTCAACAGCCTTTTTTGCTAACTCAACATAAGGATGCATCTTCTATTTCTCCCTTTTCATACTATAGTCTGCCATTAAAATTATAGCCTCTTTGTGCTCAGAAGGAGGGAAAATATCAAGCTCAGATTTAGCCTCTTGCACTATATTTGAAGCAATCTTGAGTGATTCATTGATTATCTCATACTTTTTAAATAAATTAATTATTCGTTTGTATTTTTTGTTTATTTTGCTATTCTTAAACTTTTTACTTATACTCTCTATTATCTCTAATAGTTCCATTTTTTCTTGATCATTAACAACTTTTAAAAGTTGAATTAAAGGCATCGTAATCTTTCCTTCTTCCAAATCTTTACCTAATTTCTTACCTAAGTCATCTTCCTTAGCCATATAATCCAAAATATCATCTGCCATCTGAAAAGCAATACCCGTCTTCATGCCAAAATTTCCAAGGGCTTTCACATAATTATCAGGCCTATCAGCAAGTAAGCACCCAATCTGACATGCAGCAGAGATCAAGACGCCTGTTTTAGCTGAAATGATTTTTAGATACTCATTCTCAGTAATAGAAGGATCAGCTATCTTATGTAACTGTAAAATCTCTCCTTCTGTCATTTTTGTTGTAGCATCTGATAAAGTCTCCATTATCCTCTGATTTTTCTGCTCTACAGCTAATTTCAAAGCGTTAGAGTATAAAAAGTCTCCCACAAGAACAACTACTTGATTACCCCACAAAGCATTAGATGATGGTTTTCCTCTTCTCGTCTTTGCCCCATCAATTACATCATCATGCAACAGTGATGCTGTATGAATGGCCTCTATAATAGCTGCCAAAACTATACGTTTTGACCCTTTATAACCACAAAGGTCAGCACTCAGAAGTAAAAAAAGTGGCCGCATCCTCTTACCACCACTACTTACTATATGTTTGCCTATCATAGGAATTAGAAAAACATCGCTTTGAAAAATTGCAAGAAGTTGTCTTTCTACAGCATCAAGTTCTGTAGAATAAGCACTAAATATTTCTCTTGGATTCACTTAAAATCTCTCTTTCAGAAATAACATTAAGTTTCAAAATGTTTTTAACCTTATAGACTCTAAATTAATATCCTTTGCTTTTAATTTCTTTATATCTCGGGGGTGAAAAACCCCTTTTTCAGTAAAAAAAGCTGTCACATATTCAGAAGGTGTAATATCAAAAGCCAAATTGATAACATTAACCCCTTCAGGTGCAATCCTACAATCTGATATCAGCGTTACCTCTTCAGCGGGACGCTCCTCAATAGGTATCATATCTCCACTGTCTAAGGTAAAATCAATACTGCTAAGTGGGGCAGCTACATAAAAGGGGATTTTATTTTCTTTACATAAAACAGCTACTGTGTAAGTTCCTATCTTGTTTGCTACATCACCTCTACTTGTAGTCCTATCTGTGCCTACAATGACAAGATCTATCATACCCTTTCTCATCAACGCTCCCGCTGAATTATCAGTAATCAATGTGACAGCTATTCCTGCTTGCATCAACTCCCATGTAGTAAGTCGGGCTCCTTGAAGAACAGGTCTTGTCTCATCAACTATGACTTGAATCTTTTTGCCCTGTTCCTTTGCAATAAGCATAGGTGCTGTAGCAGTGCCAAATCCACCAGTTGCAAGGCTGCCAGCATTACAATGTGTTAAGATCGTATCACCATCTTTTATGAAATTAGCGCCCCACTTACCAATAGCTTTATTTATCTCAATATCTTCTTCTAATATATAATTTGCCTCTTTCACTAATAAAGCTTTAAGGTCAGTCAAGGAACTATCCCTGTTTTTAAGCAATATAGTTTTCAATCTATCTACAGCCCACTTTATATTAACAGCGGTAGGCCTTGTAGATAACATTACATCCATAATTTGTGTTATTTTCTTCATAAAATCATCAAAGCTTTTAGCTTCAATATTTTGAGCCCCCAAGGCTATCCCCATCGCTGATGCTATCCCTATAGCAGGTGCCCCTCTTATGCATAACCTCCTAATACAATCAGCAACTGACTGATAATCGTAACACTCAATATAGCAGATCTCCTTAGGAAGTCTCCTTTGATCTAAAATTATCACTTTATCATGTTTCCACTCAATAGCTTTAAACATTTAGCCCTCTATATTAAAAATTTTAAGAATAATGTAGCAACGGTAAAATAGATCGTAAGTCCTAATATATCATTAAAAACTGTAACAAAGGGACCTGCCGTAACAGCTGGATCGATACCAATCTTATGAGCTATCATAGGAGTCAAGATTGCTAAAATTGTTGAGCTCGTAATAGATAAAAACATAGATAAGCCCACAACTAATCCTAATATAGGCATACCCTTTAAAATAAGAGCTGCCAAAGCTATAATTATTCCTGCTACTAAAGCTATTATCAAACCTGAAAGAAGCTCCTTACTTAAATATTTCCAGAAATTGTGTATGGAATTAAGAGCAATACTTCTCACCATAGTTGTAGATACCTGTAATCCTGCATTACCCGCCATCCCCATTATAACTGGAATAAAAGAGACTAACACTACAACACTTGCAAGGGTTGGCTGAAACTTTCCTATAACAAGAGAAGAGATCAGCCCACCTAATAAACATAGAAGTAACCAGGGGATACGGCTTTTTACGACTTCTATAGGATTAGCATCTTCTATTTTTCCATATTTGATCTCAGATGCTCCAGCAACTTTTAATATATCATCTGTGGCTTCTTGCTCTATAATATCCAAAATGTCATCAACTGTAACAATTCCAAGCAAATAACCTTCATCATCTACTACAGGCAAAGCAACAAGGTTGTATTTTGAAAGCATCTCAGAGATAACTTTTACGTCTTCATCAGGGGTTACAGTTATTATCTTTGTTGTCATAATTTCTGAAAGCTTAGTAAATGGATTTGCTAATAAAAGTTCTCTCAAAGAGGTAACCCCAACGAGTTTTTCTTGATCATCAATTATATAAATATAATAAACTGTCTCAATCTCTTCTGCATCTCTTTTAAACATCTCAATAGCATGCTGAACGTTTATATCCTGTCTGTAGGCTATGAACTCGTTGGTCATTACTCCACCAGCTGTATCTTCTTTATGTAAAAGAAGCTCCTGAATATCTTCAGCCTCTTCTTTCTCAATGTGCTCTAAAATTTCCTTAGCTTTTTCAACAGGGAGGTCACCAAGGACGTCAGCAGCATCGTCAGGGGGCATCTCCTCAATAATGTCAGCTACTTTTTCAGGCTCAATCGCATTTATAATCTCTGCCTGTTTCTCAGGCTCTAATTCTGAAAGAGCTTCTGCTGCAGTTTCTATATCAAGGTCTTTAAGAAGATGGGCACCTTCATCCATAGAAACCCTGCT
>JAOAHE010000065.1 GCA_026415415.1 Thermodesulfovibrionales bacterium
TTAATCTTTCTAAATGCCTAAAAGAAGCAGAGAATGAGATATTTTTAAATTTTAAAACTTCTATCGGCAAATTTGGGATTATTGACAGAAAGTTATTTTTTTAATAATATTTAACAATGAAAAAAACCGTAGGGAGGTTAAGGAATGAATAAGCTTAAATTTATTGGTATTTTTTCTTTGTTAATAACTGCATTTTTCACATGTTATACTGTTGAAGCTGCACCTAAAGGAGCAAAGGCTCTGTTTCATAGTGGTGAAGGACCATCAACAGGCATTTCTACTACAACTGCTGCAAGAACAGGTGAATTGGCACCAGTTGAGAAGCAACGGTATGTAGGGATTTCTTATGAACTACTACTTTTAACTGATGATGGTCAGATTAAAAAGGTTTCTAAAAACCGCGTATTTAAATCTGGTGAGAGATTAATTATGAGAGTAATGACAAACAGGGCAGGCTATTTGAGCATAGCTAATATTGGTCCTACAGGGAATTATACACCTCTTTTTAATGACTATGTTGAAGCATTTACAGTACAACAAATTCCTAAGGGGTCAAATTTTCGCTTTGTTGGCTCTGCAGGAACAGAAACCCTTATAATGACTCTCTCTGATGCTCCACTACCTACCTCTTCTCCAGGCAGTAATGTTACCGCAGGGACACCTTCATATAATGCACCTTCTTCAGAAACATACGGCACTGGTAATAATAGTTCGACTTCTACAGTGGACTTGATCGCTGGAGCAAAAAGGATTCAAGGTGCTAAGGATATAGCTGTTGAAGACCGAATGGGGTCGACTTTTGCTGTAGTATCTCCACAAAATAACTGGCAACCCGTCAAAAGTGGGAAAAAGGACATCATTGTTGAGTCATCACATGGAACAAATTATGGAGTTGTTCCAGTTTCTTCTTTAAGTGATGGAAGAGCTCTCTCTTTAATTATCAAGCTTACCCATAAGTAGGTGTTGATTATGAAAACAATTACCGTGAGGTTTTTTTGCTCTGTATTAATTTGCATTTTTCTTTTAACCTCTTGTGGACCTTTACCTCCGCCTGGAACGGCTCTAACACCTCAAGAAAGAGAAGAAGCTCAAAAGGCTTGCATAGCTAAGTATACTACATTGGGAGCGATTGGAGGTGCAGCTGTAGGCTTACTGTTAGGAGGTAAAAAAACTAAACTTGAAGGTGCTTTGATTGGTGCAGCAGCTGGTGGTGCTTTAGCTTTTGCGATAGCTTATGGGAAATGTTTAGCAACTTTTTCAGATTTAAATAGTTATCCTGTTGCAGGCTATCAAGAGACAGTGCAGCGAATAGGGTATACCTCAGCACAGGGCTATGTAACAAAGATAGAAGACTTTTATATCGATCCTACTGGTGTAGCACCTGGAGGTAAAGTAAAGCTTAACGCTGTTTATTATGTGATGGCACCAGAGGGGAATATGGAAGCAAAAGTAACAGAGATAAGAACTGTAAGTTTCTACGACGCCTCTGAAAGACAATGGAAAGAACTTGGCTCAGTTCCTCAGGAGATAACATCCGCCTTAGGCTCAAGAAGGGCAGAGGGAAGTTTTGATATGCCTAAGGATGTCCCTGAAGGCCTTTATAGAATCACTCTTACCATTGAAGCTAATGGTAAAAAAGATAGTGTTACTAAAGAATTAACTGTAAAAAGAGGTCTTGCTATGGGACCAACCAATATAGGTAATATTACTGAAAATACACATGCCTTTCATCAGCAAGGTGGTAAAGCTATAATAAATGCAAAAGTTAGTAAAAAACCTTCTACAATTACTATTGTCTCAAAGACTCTTAGTTTAAGGGCTGAACCAACTACAAAATCGCAGATTATTGCAACTCTTAATCAAGGAGAAATTTATGAGGTTTTAAATAGAACTGCCATTTCAGGTGATATCTGGTTTAGAATAAGACTTGATAATGGAGTTGAAGGTTGGGTTTCAGGTAATAATGTTAAGTTGGTGGAGTGAGTAAATGTGCAAAACTAAAACTTTGTTATCTATTTTGTTTATACTCTTATTAATATTTGTTGTGCAAACATCTGGAGACAGTAGACAGTCACCTGTTGATGATAACCATGTTTTTCAAGTCAATAGGCTTTTCAGAGAGAATGGTATTTATGATGGTTTTGTAGCTATTGATAGATTCGGGAGACTTGAGCTGAAAGGTGCATACAATGATGAACAAGAGGTTGATAAAGCCTTTTCTTTAGCACAAACGGTAGTTGGGATCAAATGGGTATCGCCTGTAACTCCTGAAAATATTAAGGTTAAGGAATGGGAGAGGCGAATTGGAAGGCTTTTTGAGAGGGCGAAGGTTCTTAAACCCTCTGCAAGAGAGGATGTGCCACCTGGTCCTGTAAAAAATAAGTATGCACTAATTGTAGGAATAGGTAAATTTAAACATGGTAAAACGGCTGCTAATCCAAGAGGGATAGAACCATTACAGTTTACTGTGCGGGATGCAATTAGTTTTAATCAATTTCTTGTCAATCCAAACCTTGGTGGTTTCAAACAAGAAAATATAATTTTCCTTACCGATCATAATGCTACAAGGGATAATATTGCAAATGCTTTTGAAAAAATAAAAGCTTTAGCTACGGAGGATGATTTAGTAGTTGTATATCTTAGCAGTCATGGAACACCACCAGACAAATATGGTGGTGTTTTTATAGTGGCTTATGACACGGAGGTGATACCAAGAGAAAGGGTTTGGCATACCGCTGTGAGTGAGGCAATGTTAAGAGATTTTATTGAAGGATTACAGGCTAAGCGGCTTGTTATGATTCTTGATACTTGTTATAGTAATGGAGCTTATCGCAGTGTGCCTGGCTTTTTACCGCCTGGCGGTAAATCTCTTGGAGCAGCAGATGATGAGGGATATGGGATTTCTACTGATTATGGTAAGAGACTTCTCGGGTCTAAGGATATCGTGATTGAAGATGTTCCTGCAACATATCAAAAGTCTCAAGGTAAAGCCTTGGAAACTGATGGTTGGGGCAAAGTCTTAATAAGTGCAAGTGGAGCAGGTGAACAATCATGGGAGTCAGACAAACTCAATCAAAGTATATTTACCTATTATTTCCTTGACGGACTTAAAAGACATAATGGCTCAGTAAAAAATGCTTTTTACTATGCAAAACCACTTGTAGCACAGAGGGTGAAACAAGAAAAAGGGAAGGATATAGAGCAAAACCCTCAGGTAATGGCAACAAATCGGCAGTGGGATATGCGTTTAATGCCGAAAAAATAAAGGTGAAAGGAGAAACTTTATGATAAAAATCTCAAAAGTTGTAATAACATTATTTTTTATTGCTATTTTTACTACTTTTATATTAATTAGCTGTGAAAAGCCACAGCCAAAACAGGAAACTCCTCCTTCTCCACCACCACAACAGGCTCAACAACCAACTACATCGCCACAGCAGCCACAACAACAAGCACCACAACCACAAAGTGTTGGAACACCTCCAGCCCAATTAGGTAAAGGTAGCACCGATCCTCTGGCACAAGCGGAAATCCCAACAGAAGCAAAACTTAATATGCAACAAGGTATTAACTATATGAGAGGAAAAGACTGGGATAATGCAATTAAAGAATTTACCCTTGCTATACAAAAGCATCCTGCATATGATGTAGCTTACTCTAATAGGGCAGTAGCTTATATGCAGCAGAAAAAGTTTAACAAAGCTCTTGATGATCTCAAAGAAGCTGAAAAGATCAATCCTAAAAATGCAACAGTTCATTATAATTTTGTGGCTCTTTATTCTCTACAGAATCAGCTTGATAGAGCTCTTGACTCACTTGATAGATGCCTTGAGTTAGGTTTTAATAATTATGATGCTCTGAGGTCTGATCCAGACTTAAATAATGTAAGAAGGCATCCAGAGTTCAGAAAAATCTTAGAAAAACATAAGATTTTTATCAAATAACTACTTTATTTTGGGGAAGAAAGCAATATAGCTCTTCCCTTTTGTTTATGAGAACTTTTAAGAATTTAACAAGCATTTTTTATCTTTTAACAATAACCACCATTTTGTTTTTAACTAAAGGGGAATTTTGTATTGCCTCTGAATGGAGCATAACTTTTATTAGGGATGGCAATGTTTGGATAGCCTCCCCAGACGGAGCTAAGACAAAACAACTAACAACTTTACAAAGCAGTAGAAACCCTTCAATATCACCTGATGGGAAGATGATAGTTTTTACCTCGGGCTATGATCCCAAAACTGGCTTTGGTAGCCTCTATTTTATGACTCCAAAATGTTGAGGTCCAACATCACTTGACCTGAAAGGTCTAAGCGGTGCTGAATATGCCTCCTTTTCTCCGCTGGGCGATATGCTCGTTTTCATTGGCATATCAGATCTGCAGTTTAGTTTTGTAAATGGTAAAGAAAATGTATATGCTACAGTATCTATTAATACCTTAGATTTTAAAAATGGGAATATTCAGAGAATTATCAAGTCATCTAATGTCTTATTAGATGCAGGTTTTATTTATAGTAATCCTTCTTTCTCGCCTGATGGAAAGTTGATAGCTTTTCAGCATAGTGGCTCTGATGTATCTGGAGGATTCTCAGTTATTGATCTTGATGGTAAGACTGTATTTAACTTTCCAAAAGATAAAACTGATGCTACCCCTTACTGGAGACCACAATTTACTCCTGACGGCAAAGGCATTTTGTGTTATTCACCCGCAATCACTATTAATGAACAAGACAAAATATACCTTGTTGACCTTATAACAGGAAAGAAGAGGTTTGTTACTGAAGGGTCAAACCCAACTTTTGTCTGTGGTGGGAGTAAAATAGTTTTTGAAAGAAAAAACTCTAAAGGGAATCAAAAAGTAAGTAAAAAAATTGATATTTGGTCTCTTGAGCTTAAAGATGGATCTAAACCAAAGTTAATAATCCAACATGCCTCCACACCAAGCGGTCGTTTTAACTGCCCTTAGCAGTGATATAAGTTCTTAATATTTTTGATAACTGAATTTTATTTTACTTTCATTTCAGATACTTAATTTAAATCTGCATAAAAAATAGCTAACCAAAGAAAAAGATTTAAATATTAGTTAAATTGTAACGGTGAAGTGTGACTTTCTTTTTAGAAGTTTTTACAAAAGATAAATTTTTATAAAACAAAAACAAATGAAAAAAAGTGTTTTCCTAAAAAGGGTAAAGAATCCTCAAAGGGTAAGAGAGAAACTCAATTGCTTACTAAAATGAGTTATTAAGATTTTAAAAACTTAAAATTAAGTTATTATTTAACTTTGTCTGATGACAAAAATGTTTAAGCATTATTAGTTTTAAAGAACTTAAAAGTGAAGAAGTAGTATTTGGCTTTAAGTAAATGAATAATTGATTATCAATATAAAGATATGGAGGTATTTAATGGAAATTAGTAGGTGTATTTTTTGTGATATAGTTTTAGGTAAATTACCTTGCCATCTTATTGAAGAGAGTAGACTTTCAATCTGCCTATTGGATATAAATCCTCTTCAAGAAGGTCATTGTCTTACTATTCCTAAGAGGCATGTCCCTTATTGGCATGAGATGACAGAAGAAGAAACCTCTGACCTATTCAATCTCTCAAGAAAAGTGTCTTTAAGACTCATGGAAATATATAAAGCTGATTTGATAACCCTTTATGCAAGGGGCAGGAGAATCCCTCATACACATATTTTTTTAGTTCCCACCTTTAAAAATGATCCTGTTGATAGGCATTTTAACGCCCTTGAAGGCTTTCAAGAGGAGGCATATAGGCTTTCATTTCTTAGCACCCCAAAAGAATTAGATAGAGTTGATAAGCTATTGCGATATAAAAGAGATTAAAAAACTGATATATAAGTTGGTTATCTGTCTTAGGGGTTTGTGTAATAGAATCTTCAGTCAATTAATGGGCATCTTTTTTGCTTTTAAAAGATTATGATGTTAGATTCTTTTGTTTGGAGGCAATTTAATGCAAAGACTTTTATTTTTAATGATTAGCCTTTTATTTCTTTCTGAAGCATATATGTCATTAGTTTCAATGCCTGCGGTATTTAAAAGTAATGATTATAAGGGAAAAAAGTCATTTCTTATGGAAAAGGGATTATTATTAAATAGGCAAAAACAATCTACTTTAAAAGTATATAAGATGCCTGAAAACGAAATATCATCAAAAATAACAATAAAAAGTTTTAGATAAGACATCTTTTTTCGTGATTTTAATATATTTACTTTTTTCTAATTTTAGTGAAGCATCACTCTTTCTTTAAAAAAACTTGATAGGCTGCACATTTATGATGATAGTTTTGTAGTCTAAGGTTTGATAGAGCTTATCTTATTTGATTTTATCCTAATATAGACTTTTTATCTCCTAACGGTAAAACTGTGAGTGATGTTAGCGATAAACTATCAAGTTTGGTAAAAAGATAGAGAGGCTAATATAGGGCTAAGGAGTAAGTAAAAAACTAATTAGGCAGGAGAAAAAGGCTAAAGAAAGGCAGATATAAGATATTTAGGCTTCCTTTATATAGAAACACTTTGAAGTAAGTGAGAAAGATACCTTAAACATAAAAAAGAAAAGATAGCTAACCTGTGGATGAATATTTTGAAGGCAGATTATTATAAACAGCATTTAATGTAGTAAAAGGCAAGATAACTACAGGAGGTAATCTTTTCCTGAAGTCTGCAGGACATTTAAAATAGTCTTTTGAAAATAAAAGCATATACAAAAAGAAAAGCCATAAGATAAAACATTCATCAAGATATGAAAAGTAGGGGAACATTTTATTAGGTAAATAGTAGGTAATATATGTTAGGAAAGTTTACTTTTTTAAAGCCCTATATGAAACTAATAAGTTTATACTTACTTTAAATGATAGAAGCTTGCAGTTAAGGAATCTCTATTACAGTCTGAAGTTGGTACATAGAATTTTTAAGGGTTGGTGATATGAATTGTCAAATCTATCTTAGCTCATACAAGTTATAAATTTTGTAAAGATAATGGAGAACTTCAAAGATTTATTGACTAAAGTATATGTTTTACTAAATAGTTGGAGTCTATTAATCTTTATTAGCAAAACTATCTAAGGCAGGCATGATATCAACTTGAGAATAACACAAGAATTTGGCTAAATTTCATAATAAAAGATACAGATATCTTATATGGAACTATGGCGTAGGATAATTTTTTATGGATGTTTTGTATTAGTGATACTTCTTTATCAGTATGCCCACCTTGAACCTGTTATATTAGTTGAGATTTTTAATCTCTCTGAAGACAAAGGCAGTTTTACCCAAAGATATGCACAATCCCTTTTAACTGAAAAGGAAATACAAATGATAAAAAATAAAAGATTAGCTGACATAAAGGCAAAGACCATAGAGATTAATGGTAGTGAATGGGATGAAATTTATAAAAAACTTTTAATGCTCCAAAATCAGAGAAGTCTTCGTGCAAAAAACTGGGATATCCCAGAAAATTGGAAAAAAAGACTTCCATCAGATCAATATCCTTCAAAGGTTTTTTTCTTTAAAACCACAGAGACTCCTGTAAAAAGTATTAGTAATTATTTGAAGTATGACAATGATCAAATTTATCTTTATCTTACTTCACTAAATGCTTATCTTAAGGTTGGATATAGAATCTATTC
>JAOAHE010000066.1 GCA_026415415.1 Thermodesulfovibrionales bacterium
TTTATATCATCCTTAAACCTAATAAAAGAGGAGGCTTTTACTTTTTTTGAGAGTTGCCTATCGGCAAATTTGGGATATTAAAGAAACTAACTTAATTTGTAAATTGTTTTAACTATAATCATATTCCTAAAAGAATAAAATTCTTTGAGCATGTTCTTTATTAGTGATAAATAGGTTACTTCTTAGAGTAACTTTATTTTTTTATGCCGTAGTCTTTAATTTTATAATGTAAGGATCTAAGGGAGATGCCCAATATTTCTGCAGCTTTTTTCCTGTTCCCTGAGGTTTTCTTTAGTGCCTCTTCTATAGCTTTTTTTTCAATTGTTCGTATATCGCCATCTAATTTTAAAGTAGAAGGAGGATTTAAGGTTTCTTGTATAGTAAAAGAAGAGATATTTTCTAAGATTTGTTCAGGTATCTCTAATTCAATATCTTTGCAAAGTATCACACTTCTTTCTATGATGTTTTCAAGCTCTCTAATATTTCCAGGCCATGGATATTGTTTAAGTCTATTTAATGAGTTAGGGGCAATCCTTAATATCTTTTTACCAATTTTAGCTGATATTTTTTTAAGTATGTAATTTGCAATCTCAGGTATATGCTCCACTCTCTGTCTCAAAGGTAAAAGTCTGATAGGAAAAACATTAAGTCTAAAAAATAGGTCTTCCCTAAATTTTTTCTCTTGAACCATCTCTTTTAAATCTCTATTTGTGGCTGCAATAATCCTTGCATTAGTTCTAAGTGTATTGATAGAACCAAGCCTATCAAAAGTTTTTTCATGGACTGCTTTTAAAAGTTTCGGCTGCAGTGATAAAGGTATTTCAGATACTTCATCAAGAAAGATTGTACCATCTTGAGCTATCTCAAATTTACCTTTCTTTTGAGTGTGCGCTCCTGTGAAAGCACCTTTTTCATGGCCAAAAAGTTCTGACTCAAGTAAGTTTTCAGGTATAGCTGCACAGTTAATCTCTACAAAAGGACCTTTTCTTTTACTAAGATGATGAATTACTTTTGCGATTAATGTTTTACCAGTTCCTGTCTCTCCATATATAATTATTGTAGACTCCAAAGGTGCAACACTTTTTACCTCTTCAAAAACTTCTGTCATGCCTGCAAATATTAAATTAAGAGGGGGTAAATCTTTGGTAAATTCTGATTTCAGATGGATATTTTCTGATAATAAAAGATATTTTTCGTAGACTTTGTTTACAACTAACCTCAACTCTTCAGGATCCTTTAAAGGTTTTATTAAATAATCAGTAGCACCTATTTTCATAGCTGAGACAGCTGTCTCAACAGTTGCAAAGGCAGTGATTAAGATAAAATCAATATCTTTATCCTTTTTTTTAGTTATCTCAAGAAGTTTTATCCCATCAATCTTTGGCATCTTGAGATCTGATATTACAAGGTTAGGAGAAAAGGTATTTATTAGATCTATTGCCTCTTCAGGGTCTGTAACACCCTTTACAGAGTAATTTTCTGATTGAAGAATTTTTACTAAAAGCATCATAAAGGGCATTTCATCATCAACTACCAGTATTCTATAATTTTGCCGACTCATATTTGAATTTCCTTTGGTATCATTAACTTAACAGTTGTTCCTACACCTTCTTTGCTATAAAAATGTATCATTATACCGATTGATTTTGTTAGTTTATCAACAATCGCCAATCCTAATCCTGTTCCTTTTGTTTTTGTAGTGTAAAAGGGTTTGAAAATATTACTTAGCACCTCCTCTGACATACCACATCCATTGTCTTCAATAGTTACCAAAACTTGACTGCCTTTCTGTTCTGTATGAATGTGAATAAGACCTTTTTTTGGTATAGCATCGACGGAGTTTTGGATTATATTTATTAGGATTTGTTTCAATTTATCGTAATCACTTTTTAAAAAAAGGGGTTTTGGCATGGAGATTTTAAAATCAATTTCTTTTTTATCTATGTTTGCACTTATGCTTTTTATACATTCTTCAATAATTTCTTTTAAATTAATGTTTTGTATTTTATATTCCTTTGTTTTTGCATAAAGCAGAAGATCATCAGAAAGCGATTCTAATCGCTTCGATTCTGAAACTATGATGCTCAAATGTTCTTCTAATTCTTTTAAATTATTTTTTTTAACTTCTTCTAAAACTAATTGAGCAAATCCTTTAATGCTTCCTAAGGGATTTCTTATCTCATGGGCTAAGACAGAGGCCATCTCACCTAATATGGCAAGTTGTTTGTTTTCTTCTATAGTTTTATTTAAAACTTCTGATTTTTTTTGAAGCTTAAGAAAGAATATCCCTATCCCCCAAAGAATGAAAATCACTATAATTGTGCTAATTGCTTGAATTTTTGCTTGTCTTAAATTGTCTTCAAAAGGATATCTATGAAGAGCAACTCTTAAAACATAAAGAGAATTATTTATTTCTGTTGGAAAATTTAAGACAAAGATATTTTCATCGGTGCCAAGGATCATATGACTGTATATTGATTCTTTTTTTGATATAGTTTTTTTTATGAGCGTATCTTCAATTGTTCTGTTTATAAGTTCTTCGTTTGAGTGAATGACTGTGAGTCCTTCATGATTGTAAAGGGCAAGGAAAGCAATTCCTTCCCATTTGCCTTCAGTTACAATATTTGTAAAAATATTTTTACTTAAGTCAATCTTAGCTAATGCTGATTCAAGGCTTATTGCAATCGCTAAAGAGTGGAGTTTAAGAGAGTTTTCAACAGCAGTAAGGGAGTTTTTATATGTGAAGTATGTGGTTATTGTTATCAGAATTGTTACAAGAAATAAAAGAATGACCAAATATAGAGAACTTTTTGATAGCATTTTACTGGGATAGATACCTTTGGGGGTTTTCCGTTATAGCTTTAATAACTGTCTCTTCATCAAAGCCTATCTTTATAAGTTTTTTAGCAGCCTGCGTAATAGTCATAGAGCCTCCTAAAAGTCTCTCTTCAGAGTCTTTAATTGGTTTACTATAGCAATTACTTAAAGAGGTCTCTTTTACAGAGTCGGATATAAGGATGATTTTATCTTTTTTTTTGAGTGAAAAAATTAATTTAAGTGTAAGAGGATGAAGATGATTTAAGTCTGCTATAACTTCTATATAAGTATCAGGGTTTAATAAAGCAAATCCAACTATAGCTGGCTCACGATGATGGAACCCTCTCATAGCATTAAAAATATGAGTAACACCTTTTGCTCCATGATTGTATCCGTCTAAAGCATCCTTGTAGGTTGCATCTGAATGTCCCATATTTGCTTTGATCCCAAGATTAACAATTTTCTTTATTACTTTTAAAGAGTTATTTAACTCAGGTGCTATAGTTATTATCTTTACTAGATCTTCAAAACCATCTAAAAGTTTTTCTAATAAATATTCCGATGGTTCTAAAAAAAAGTTGGAGTTTAAGGCGCCTCCTCTTTTTTTGTTTAAGAAGGGACCTTCAAGATGAATACCTCTTATTTTGGCTGTTGTATAATCAGAAGAACTCAACTCCCTATCATTCTTGAAGGATTTATGTTGAAGCTCTATTGATCTTCTTATTAGTTCCATTTCTTGTCGCATTTGTTTAATTGAGGAAGGGTAGATAGTAAGAATTATCTCAGATACTCCAGTTTTACCATGAAGTTTAGCTATTGTAAGAATATCTTCTGGAGTACTACAGTGTGTATCAAAACCATCTAACCCATGTGTATGAAGGTCTAAGCATTGTACATTCATGGCATCTTTATTACAATGTCATAGGTACCAATATTAACCCTGTCAAAAATTCCTTCGGCCCATAATAACTCAATTAGCTTAGCTTTACAACTGCTTGGTATCATGATTATAACCTTTGGATTATCTTGAACTATCTGCCTCCATCTTTGTGTGTTGTGAGCTTCGATGGTATTTTCTGTTTCAACTTGAAGTACTGCGACAGTAAAACCATGATTGATAAGTATAAGATCAGGATAACTATTAGGGTTTAATCTTATTTCACTGTATTCCTTAGAAAGCTTATTTTTAATTAATTTTATTATAAGTTCTTTTATGAAATCGTTACTCATCTATTTTCCTCTTGTTTTTAAAATCAACAGTGATTACTTTCTTTGAGTTTTTAAGATTTTCAATATCTTTTAACTCGTTTTCTTGATGGTAAAGAGGAAGTATAAAATGGGCATTTAGCTCTGGTGAATAGATGGCGGAAATATTTTCTGAAGGTATAAAACATTTGTGGGCTATGTTATTGAAGAATAAGGTTGCATTTATACCTTTTTCGTCCCACGTGAATCTCATTGCAGAATTAAAAACAAGAACTATGCCTTTTTCTTTCTCCTCATGGGTAAACCCTCTGTTGCCAAGGATTACATCTGGAGAGTAAGTCACAACTATGAATACCCTTCCTACTAAATAAAGAAGTTCATAGAAAACATGCCTTTTGAGTTCGTTAATTTTTGACATGAAATTATAGCTCATAGTAATATTTTATCCATAATAGACATTTTAAATAAATCATAAAAAAAGTATACCACAGTGATAGATAAATCTTATCTTATTCAAATACCACCTTTTAGAGACTCTCATATCCATTTCGTTATTGATGGTAAAGCTATAGGTGAAGAAGAGATTTTAAACTTAGCAAAGATACTTGTTAAGCATGGAATATTTGAGGTTAAAGAGATGGGGTATAAAAAAGGATTAGGTTTGAAGGCAAAGAAAATCTTAGCCAATTCTTATCCTTTAATCCCCCTTAAAGTCAAGGCATCAGGGTATGCAATTTATAAGAGAGGTACCTATGGTGTTTTTTTGGGTTTAGGGGTCTCTGAAAGACAAGAGATTAAAAAAGTTATAAATGAGTTAGCTCAAGCTGGGATAGACTTCTTAAAAGTTGTCAACTCAGGAGTGGTAAGCTCCAGAATTGACAAAGGTGTCACCCCAGGTGGTTTTACCTTAGAGGAATTAAAAGTTATTTGTGCTGAAGCTCAAGAGAGAAATCTTAAGATAGCTTGTCATGCTAATGGAGATCAAGCAGTAAGAGAGGCGGTCATAGCAGGTGTATCATCTATAGAACATGGTTTTTTTGTCTCTGATGAGACAATATATCTAATGGCTGAAAGAAAAGTCCTCTGGACACCAACTATCTATGCTTTACAAAGTATCAAGAATTTTATCACTACTTTTGAAGGAACTTATATAGATAAGGTTATAGAAGGACATCTTAGATCTATCAAATTAGCTGACTCTTTAGGGGTGCAATTAGCAGTGGGAACTGATAGTGGCTCAAAAGGTGTAGTTCATGGCAACTCTTTTCTTAGTGAGTTAGCTCTTTTTAAGAAAGCTGGTTTATCTTTTGAAGAAATCTTAAAAGCAGCATGTCAGGATCAAGAGGAGATTAAAAAAGGAAACTATATTGTAGTGCCGAGGGATTTTATTGAGACCAAAAAAATTGAAGGAGTATACTATAATTTTAAGAAAATATTTTAACTTAAGATATTTAATTATAAAAGATAATCACAGCTTTTACTTAACTTCCTATTTTCCTTCAGTTATCCTCATAATCTTATTTTTTAGATTGATAGGTAGTAGTTAATATCCCTTGATTTTTACAATTTAGGGTATTAAAAGATGTGTAATTTCTTTGTACTTTACAGGGTTTTAGAGATTTACTTCCGTATTGTTTTATTAATGCAAAAAAATGTTTTCTTGATAATATAAGGCATAATTTAAGGCTAAAAATATAGAAAGTTATTAATTTTTATCTGTAAAGTATGATATTATTGTATTAATTAACATTATTTATCTTCGGCTGTGGTAAGTAATAATTAAATTAAGTGAGGGGGGATAAGGTATGAAAAAGCTTTTTTGTGTTTTTCTGAGTTTATTTGTTTTGATTTTTTTAACTACTTTTCCTGCTTATTCTTCTGAAAAGGAAGACTTACTTAAGAAAATTGAAGCTTTGACTAAGGAATTGGAAAAGCTTAAGCAGCAGGTTCAGGAGTTACAGAAGAAAGATGCAGTTGTGGAGGAAAGAGTTGCTACAGTTGAAAAGATAGCTAAGCAAGCTGAGGAAACTAAATCAAACTTTTATTGGCTCGAGATAAGTGGAGATTATAGAGGTAGGCTTGATTATCTCAGTGGTAAAACTCACAGTGCTTTGATCTTTAACCCTGATTTTAATCCAGATATTCCTCCTGGTCCAACAAATGTCCCTCTAATCCCTTACTCTGGTGAAACAGTTAAAAATGAAGCTCTTTTGACAAATAGGTTAGGTTTAAATTTAAAAGCAAATGCTACTGAGGATGTCTATGTAAAGGTAAGGCTGTTGATGTATAAAGTTTGGGGACATAGCACAGAAGGACCGGTTGTAGGTTTTTTTGCTGATAGGGCTGGAGTTTTTGATGGAACCACAGGACATGTACCTAAAGATAATATTCTTAGGGTTGATCAAGTCTATGCAACATGGAGTAATATTGCAGATCTACCAGTGTGGTTTTCTGTTGGTAGAAGACCTTCTACGAAAGGAGTTCCCTCTAACTTGAGATTAAATATAGAAAAAACTGGCACTGCTGGGGTACCTTCGTTACTTGTGGATTACGCTTTTGATGGTTTAACTATTGGTGCAGCACCTGAAATCAGCGGACTTCCAGGAGCCTATGTGAAGTTTTGCTATGGAAAGGGCTTTGATTCAGGCTTTAGGACATCCACAAATAGTCTAAAAGATACTCATATGATGGGCATTGATTTTGTTCCATATGATACAGAGACTTTAAGGTTTGAGTTTAATGTAAATAGAGGGATGAATATATTTGCTTCTCCAGAGACAGGTGGTATTAATGTTGGGGATATTAATTGGTATGGCACAACGGTAATAGGAAAGATCGAAAAATTAGGGTTAGGTGACCTTAATCTATTTTTATCTGCTGCTATTAGTGATACAGAACCAAATGGAAAGACCATCTTTGGGGGTGCTTTTCCTTTTGATTATGGTTTGATGTGGGATACCGTTGAAGGTAGAAAATCCCGCACAGGTTATGCTATTTATTTAGGTGCAAGGTATGATTTAACAAGCACTGGCACGAAGATAGGGCTGGAATATAATAGGGGCTCTAAAAACTGGATTACCTTTGCACCTGCAGCTGATGATATCTGGACAGCAAAACTTGGAACAAGAGGTAATGTGTACGAGGCTTATATTATCCAGCCACTTAAGTTGAAACCAATCTCAAAGAGGGGAAGTGCTTTCTTTAGAGTTGGTTACCAATACTATGATTTTGACTATACCGGCAGTAATAACTGGATTGGCGCTCCACATAGGATATCAAGTTTAACTCAACAATCTCCTATAGCTCAATTTTTCCCGCCTCTGAGGAATGCCCATAACTTATACTTGACCTTTGATGTAACTTTCTAATTTGTCTGTTAATATTTTAAAAAAAAGGGAGGCAAACCCCTCCCTTTTTTTCTGTCAAGTATCCCAAATTTGCCGATAGAAGTTTTAAAATTTAAAAAATATCTCATTCTCTGCTTCTTTTAGGCATTTAGAAAGA
>JAOAHE010000067.1 GCA_026415415.1 Thermodesulfovibrionales bacterium
TTTATATCATCCTTAAACCTAATAAAAGAGGAGGCTTTTACTTTTTTTGAGAGTTGCCTATCGGCAAATTTGGGCAAATACTTGCTTTTTGAAATTAATTTTGCTATACTGTAGCAATTAATGATTTTTAGTTCTTTGAGAATATAGCTAAGTTTAATTAGCCTCATAAATAATTAAAAAGCAGTCCTTTAGCCGTTCACTTTATTGAGTTATGAGTTTTGAGGCAAAAACTGCCGATTTCAAAGCTCTTTTTTTCCAACAACTATCAAACTCAAAGGAGGCTACATGAAAAACCTATTAATAGCTATTACCTCATTTATTATTATACTATTTTTTAATACAGTGGCTTATCCTGATCAAATTATACATGTAGTTAAAAAAGGTGACAATTTATACACAATATCAAAAAAATATAAAGTTCCCATTACCGAAATAAAAACCTTCAACAACCTTAACACAGAACGATTATCTTTAGGAATGAAACTTACTATCCCAGCCTCTTCTCCAAATAAAAATCAAGGTAACAATAGAACATCTCAGATTTCAAATGTCCAGCAAAAAGTAATTAGTAATCCAAATCCTTTTGATGTCAAATATCATAAGGTTAAAAAAGGAGAAACAATTGAGAAAATAGCAAAAAAATATTCGACTACACAAGACTCCATAATTGAAATTAATGGACTTTCATCAAAAAAGTTAAAGGTTGGACAGCAGATCCTAATTAAGGCTCCCCAAAAAGAGCATCACATTGTTAAAAAAGGTGATACTTTATGGAACGTAGCCCTAAGGTATGGCATAAGCCCTGATGAAATAAGAGAAATAAACGGTCTTTCAAGTAACCAATTAAAAATAGGGCAAAAAATTAAAATAGCTAAAAATAATTTTACAGATGAAAGTAGTCATCAATTACAGGTAAGTTCTACCTTATTAAAACAAGAGTCTCCAGCTAATAAAATTGAAGAAGTAAAAATCTTATCTAAAAGTGAAGAGCTCTTAGACCTTACTATGAGAGAAAGGCTCATAATTTTTGCTAAAAAAATGCTTCATTTACCTTATAAATTTGGTGGTAATAGTCCTTTTGGTATTGACTGTTCAGCCTTTGTTCAAAAAGTCTATAGCTTAATCGGCATAAACTTGCCAAGGAGTGCAAGAGAACAATTTCATTTAGGCGAGAAGATAGATAAAGAAGAGTTGTCTGTAGGAGATCTTGTTTTTTTTAGAACATATGCTTCCTTTCCCTCCCATGTTGGAATTTACTTAGGTAATAATCTTTTTATACATGCCTCATCTAAGACAAAGAAAATAACTATTGATAGTCTTGATTCACCTTATTATCTAAAAAGATTTATTGGAGCAAAAAAGGTTATCTCTGAAGAAGATATACTCAATGCTCAGGTACCGATAGGAACGAACTGATTAAATTAATCATTAAGTATTTGTGGATTTGTATGGGGTATGAATATAGCTGCAGGGAACTCCCTCATAAAATCCCCATCCGTGTTCATTTCTTTATAAGTTATTATATTACAGATGTATTCTATATCATTAAGAAGATTATTGTTTTTTAAAAGCAACTCTGCACCTTTAAGTGAGGAATTGCCAATAGGTAAAAACTTGCTACTATCTATATGGGGTATCATACCTATTCTTTTAGCTTTGTCAGGGTTAATCCATTTACCAAATGCTCCGCTCATGAAGATCCTATCAATATCTTTAAATCTTATGCCAACAGAGCGAGTGATAATAAAAATAGATGAAAACATAGCAGCTTTTGACCGTAGAAAATTCTTAATATCGTTGTCTGAGATCATAAGTTTATCTTCATCAGAATTAACAATAATAAATACTCTCTCACCATTAAGATCTTCTATCTGATCACTTACTTTTTGAAGTCTTCCTTGGTTGTCAATTATTCCTTTTTTGTACATTTCAGAAATTAACTCTATCATACCTGAACCGCATATACCTTTAGGTCTTTCTGAACCTATAGTTTTGTAATTAATATTAAAATTGTTGTCTATCTCTACACTATAGATTGCTCCATCAGCAGCTCTCATACCTATAGGGGATATCCCACCTTCTAAGGCTGGACCTGCTGCACCAGCTCCTACAAGAATCCAGTCTTTACAGCCCAGAACAATTTCAGCATTTGTCCCTACATCGATTAGCATTGTAGGCTTTTCCTGTTTATATAATCCAGAATAAAGAATTCCTGAGACAATGTCTCCACCTACATAGCTACCACAATTTGGATACACATAAACGATAGCTTCTGGATTTATGTGTAGTCCTATATCAGAGGCTGTAATTAATTCAAAGCTATGAGAAACTGGAATATAAGGCTCAACAGGAATGTTATCTACATTAAGATTGAGCAAAAAATGAGTCATTATTGTATTTCCTGCTATTACTGCAGCATATATATTCAATTTATCAATACCTGCTAAGTTAGCAATATTATTAATAAGATCGTTAAGACCCCTTATTAATTCTCTGTGCATCTCATTGAGTCCACCAAGCATGGCAAACTGTACTCTTGTCAAAACATCATTTCCAATAGCTAATTGGGGATTTTCAATGTCTGTTGAGCATAAGGGTGTATACTCGTTCATCTCAAATAGAGATGCCACTATATTAGTAGTTCCTATGTCAATAGCTAAAGCATAAATCTTATAATCCTCCACTAAATCTATTAGTTTAAGAGAGTTACCAATCTGTGCAATAACTGCTTTTGCTAAAAAATCGTTTTTTCTTAGATATCTCGGCATCTTTCGCAAAAGTGATAAAGGAACATTAATCATCAAATCTTTTTCTTTATTTAAGTTTTTCAAAAGTTCTCTTAAGAGTCTTTCTTTATCGGCAGTTTTATCTGAAGAGGTGGGATTTGTAAGCTTAACATTTATAAGCTTTATAAGTGGTTCCATATCTTAATTTCACCATTCTAATAAATGATTTTGCCCATATCTTTTGTATCATAACCACCAAGTTCTTTTATTAGATTTTTAAAAACTTCATCGTTTTTTAATATATCTATAAGAACTTGAATAAAACCAAGGTCAAAATTTTTAGAGGGTATAGCAAGATCATACCTTTCCTCTGCTATAGGTATGAAATCAAGTTCAAGAGCTTTAGCAGATGAGTATATAGCTAAACCAGCATCAGCTATTCCTGCTAAAACAGCTGATGCTACAGACATATGGGTATATTCTTCTCTATTATACCCCTTGATACTAGATGGTTTAATTGCTGCCTCCTTTAAGCATTTATCTAAAAGAATTCTTGTGCCAGAGCCTGCTTGTCTATTTATGAAGAAGACATCTTCTCTTACTAAATCGGCTATAGATTTTATATTTTTGGGATTTCCTTTTTTTACAACTAATCCCTGTATACGATAAACAAGATTAATCAATCTTATATCATCTTTTGGGAAGATGCGTTTAATGTATGGTATATTATATTCACCAGTTTCTTCATCTAATAAGTGGGTCCCAGCAATATGGGCTTCACCTCTTTTAAGTGCGATTAATCCTCCCATAGAGCCAACATGAGCAGATGACATTGAGTAGTCAGGGAACTTTTTTTTAAGCATGTTTGCTAAAAGGTCTAATATGATATCATGACTACCAATACAAACTAATGTGTTATTGATCTCATTTTTACTTCTTAATAATTTAACTTTTACTTTAGCTCCAGGTGAATATCCTTCTGAAAAAGAAGGAATATTTAAGAGGCCATCAGCTCTAACTAAAGTCATAAGAAGTCCTGCTCCTCTGCCTATAGGAGTCGCGATATTTTTACCGTTTACTACTCCTACTTTTACTCTTATAAATTCATCAGTACCAAGTTGTGATGATATTTGTCTTGAGATATAAGCTTCAATGCTATCATCTTCATTATCTTTGAGATATAAAAGTTTTTTTATGACAGGTTTGACAAAAATTTCATAGGTCAAATATGCAGATACAGGATACCCTGGTATACCAAAAACTGGCTTATTTTTTATAAAAGCGATAATTAATGGTTTACCAGGTTTCATAGAGACTCCATTCACTACAACTTCTCCAAGTTCTTCAAAAGCGCTTAAAGTAAAATCTTCAGACCCTTTGCCTGATCCAGCATTTACAATTACTATATCAGAAGAATCAAGAGCTTTTTCAATTGAGTTCTTTAATAATTCTATATCATCTTTAACTATTTCTAAACGTAAACTTTTAGCGCCACTCTCTTCTATTAGTCCTGCTAACATTGCAGAGTTATATTCTATTATTTCTGGTGGAATAGGAATTCTATCTTTTATTACCTCAGGCTCTATCAACTCAGTTCCTGTTGGAATTATGGATACTACAGGTTTTTTTCTAACTTTTACTTCTAAGATACCAGCGGCTAACATAGCGCCAATATCTATTGGTCTAATAATATGATTTTCTGAAACTATTAGTTCTGTAGCAACTATATCTTCTCCAACGGTTCTCACATGCTGATATGGAGAAACTGCATTGTATATTTCAATAAAATCACCATCAAGATGGACATCTTCTAACATAACCACGGCATCAAAACTGTTGGGTATTGGATCCCCAGTATCAACATATAGTGCTTCTTTATTTACCCTTAACTTTACTGGAGAACGTTCCGATGCGGTAAGAGTATTTTTATATGATACAGCATAGCCGTCCATTGCAGCTGAAGGGTAAGATGGAGAAGATAGGCGAGCAAAAACAGGTTCAGCTGTAACTCTGCCTAAGGATTCTTTAACCTTAATTGTCTCTGTCTGAAAAGTGTCTGTAAGAGGCTTTAATTTATCAAAAAGAAAGTTTAAAGCCTCATCTATTGATTTTATCTCAGTAAAAACCTGTTTCATAAGAAGTTATTTTATGTAAAAATACTAAGTTAATTCAACCTCAACATCTTAAAGATGGAATTTTTGTAGTTGATAATAAATAATCTAAAACTGATCAACTAAGAGTTGAGCATAAAAAGCTTAAAACTGTCTTTAAAGCAGTAGTTATAAAATCTGATCATTATATCTATAGTTTTATGTTATTGATTAAAAACAAAAACTCATGACAATTTTCAGTATTAAATTAATTAGATCAGATGATTATTTTAATGAAAAGGAAGATTAATTGTTATAATTCAAGGTTTTATGAGTTAGAGATTTCAAGTAGTTATTAATATAGTATCAATGAGGAATTAAGATATAAGAGATAGCCATAAAATTCATATTTCTTAATAACTAACTTCCTTATTTTTGGGTAAAATTACACTTATTGAGAAGAGCAGCCTATAATCGGGGGTTCTATTTTTAATATCAAAACCTGCACCAAAAGATGTGAATATATTGTCTTTAGTTTTAACCCTGTAACCTAACCTCCATTCAAGTAAATCAAGCTTATTTCTAAAATAGTTTTTTCTTCCAGTTATTTCAAAAAGAATCTTGGAGCTATGTGTCACAGCAAGTTCAGAACCGATATTCATAAGGTATTGGTCTTTAAGACCAGAGCTCTCTGGATTATTATAAATAAAATTTAAATGCCCTTTAAAGGGACCAACCTTTTTTGTAAGAATTAACCCTGCCCCAATACCTCCTTCTGTTGAAAGTTGTTTTTTTCCGGAATGAGCAGATACTATTAGCATATATGCTAAGGCTGGTTTATATTTACTCTCGCTTATTAAACGGTGTTTTACTCCTATGCTGAAATCTTCAAACCCGGAAGAAAACTCTTTTGAACTAAGAACATATGGTATGAGGAAATTTATTTCAAATTTATTATGAAGTCCATATGCTAACTGAAGGTAAGTTTTGTTAATGTCTGGCTCTGAGGATTTTTCAAAGCCTAATGATATACCAAGTTGGTTTTGTTTTAGAGTTTCTGCACTAAAAGTGGAAAAAACTCCAAAAGGCGGCAAAGGCTGAAGCCCTTTGATTTCAAAGGATGCATAAGAATTATTAAGGGGAATAAATATAAAGAATATAATCAAAAAAATTTTTTTCACTGTTTAATGAGCATATCAAAAAAAAACCTTTATGTCAATGAGTAGTTTTTGTATATTAAATGAAAGAAGTTTGTTTTATAATTATAAAAATATAAAGTCTTATTTAAAAAAGGGAGAATTATATGAAAAATATTAAAGTCGTCAACGGTTTTAAGTTTTTGCCCCCAAGTTTGGCTGCATGGATAAAAAAATTTATACCTGAGGAAGATTTTAAGGGTTTTATTCCATGGACGCCTTTAAAGAAGAAATTACAGGAATTAACCTTTGCATTGATTACCAGTAGTGGCATAAGTCTTAAAAGTGATATTCCTTTTAATATGGAAAGAGAAAAGGTTGAACCTCTGTGGGGCGACAGATCATATAGAAAAATACCCAAAGGTACAACTGAAAAGGATATTGAGGTAAATCATCTTCATATTAATACAGACTATATTAAAAAAGACATTAATGTAATTTTACCTTTATCTATAATGGCAGAGTTTGAAGAAAAAGGCATTATCGGTAGGCTTGCTCCCACATCTTATTCTTTTTATGGCTTTCAATGGCAGAATAGGGAGTTTCTCACTGAAGCGATTGAGCCTATCTCTAAATCCATGAAAGATGAAAATGTTGATGCTGTTATTCTAACCCCTGCCTGACCATTCTGCTGCCAGTCAGTCGGACTGGCTGCAAGGTTTTTGGAAGAAAGGGGATTCTCAACAATAGTTTTAAGCCCTACTTGGGAGTTTCATAGAGCTATTGGAATCCCAAGAACTGCTGCTATTGAGTATCCTTACGGAAGATTATTCGGTGAACCAGGTGACAAAGAAATGCAAAGACAGGTTTTACTGAAGACATTGGAAGCTTTAGAAAGTTGCCAAAAGCCGGGACAGATTATCCACCTTCCCTTTGTATGGCATGAAGAACCAAAAAAGACTAATTGGCAGCCACCTGAGATGTCCCCAATGATAAAGTTTTACTTAGATGATATAAAAAAGGCAAGACTTGCTGAAGGAAGTACTGGTCAATCTAATCAGTAAATGCCGAATCATGTAGTATCAAAAATACTATTTTACTATTTAAAGATCATTATTTGATTTTCTACTCCTTGATGAAAGCTTTATAGGTCAGCTTTTGTCAATAAATAAAAACTGGCCCAAATTTGCCGATAGGCAACTCTCAAAAAAAGTAAAAGCCTCCTCTTTTATTAGGTTTAAGGATGATATAAAAT
>JAOAHE010000068.1 GCA_026415415.1 Thermodesulfovibrionales bacterium
AAAACCTCAAGTTATTTTTAACAATGGCAACATCGGAGGTGTTTATAACAATCCTACAAGACCAACCACCTTTACTCTTAATCAACCCCATGTTATTACCCTCATTCAGAACTATCACTGGAATAATGCAAAAGGTTCAATGCCAGGAACAATAGCATTAAGGGATCAAACAGGAAAAACATACGGACCTTGGCAGGCAAAGGGGTCACCAGGGCAAGGTGGCGTACCAAATGCTTACTGGACAGTATATCCAAATATCACGCTTCCTGCAGGCACATATACAGTTATAGATTCAGAGCCTTCAACATGGGCTCAAAACAGTGGTTCAAATGGAGCAGGACATACAAAGATTGAGGGATATCCTGTATCAGGCGGTGGTAATCAACAAACAGGAAGTAACATTCCACAGGGAGGAATGATAACTGCAGAATTTGTTAACAATTCAACACAGAATGTCCATATCTTTGTAGATGGACAGGATACCTTTGGACCTCATAATAGGGTTATCCCTAATGAAAGAAAAAAGATAAACATCAAAGCCCCTTCACAGGGCGGATTTATTAAGTTTAATGCTGGTAGGAATGGTCAGGTTTTAGCAACATGCAGATGGGAGTATGACCCAAATGCAATCAGCGGCAGAATGCCCATTGTAACATTTAATGAGCCAAACAGATTATCTTGTTTAACAGGGCTTAGATAAATAATTTTTTTACTCGATATCTAATACAGAAATATTTTGGAAATTAGAGACGATTATGTATCTTTCTACTTTTAATTTGACTATTGCAGAATCAGGTGCGTAAATAAAGTTTTTTAGATGGGGATACTTAGAAATATACTTTGATGAATATTTTTCTTTGTCAATGGCTTTCTCAATAATATCTGTTTTGCCAAGAACTGTTATAGCAATCGTATTATAAAAATCAGCATCAGTATTTGAGCGATTATCCACTAAGATAGAAGCTTGAGGGTTAGCCACTAGATTTGAGAATTTTTTGGTTAGTCGAGGTGTCACAAAAATAATCTCTTTTAGATCATCGCTACAGATAAAGGCAATTATGTTTGCATAAGGTGCACCATTATTACAAGTAGATAGTATGGCAAATCTTTGTTCTGAAAATAGATCTTTAATCTCTTCTTTTGTGAGAAATTTTTCTTCCATCATTTTTATGATTTTTTTTTAACATTATGTTGAAAGTGATATTAAAAACTTTAGATATAAATTATGGCATTATCTTAAGAAAACTTTCTTCCTTAAGCTTTTTTTTGTGTCATAAAGAGCTATATCAGTTTTTTTTATTATTTTCTCAAGGTATCATTTTCTCTATTGAGATGAAACACTAAAAACTTGTTGTTATATGTCCAACTGTATTGAGCCTATAATTTTCAATTATTTTTCGTAAATCTTCAGCAAGAATATAAGAATTTTTTAAGTCAGTGTTTGGGCAAACAATTATAAACTCTGCTCCTTCCTCACCGTACACAAATATTTGTATGTTTAATCCTTTTTGATAAGATATTGTCAAATTCAATAAGTATTTTATCGCATACACTCTATCAGAAATAACATTAACTTTTTTAAAAAGGTCTAAGTCAAAGATAATAACTGAGAATATATTTTTATATCTTTTAGCTTTTTCAATTTCTTCTATTAAAGACTTTTTAATTTTTATTCTATTGTAAAGCTCTGTAAGTCTGTCGGTGATTGCTTGCTTTCGTTATCTCTAATAAAGCATCATTAAACTATATAATTTTTTCCTTAATTAGTTTTTGTAAAACTTTATTTTGTTCCTCAATCTCTTTTATCAGAAAAGATTCATCTTTTCCATGAATATTGGTTGGCAGTGATAAATGCATATTTTCAATCATTCAGCCTTGTTCATGTTTTACCAAAACCATACTTAGTCTTAGATGGTTTATCTTGAGAGAATAGTTTAAGGGAGATTTCCATATCTAAATCGCAGCATACTATAAACACTTTGTTTACCGGTTTATTAAGATAGAGTTTTTTTATTTTATAGTCAATTGGTTTAGGGACTTCTTTTATATCTCGTTCGTAAAGCTTAGAAGACGAGTTATAGTTATAACATTTCTCATCAAATCCAGCACCAAAGCTGCTCATGGTAAGACTTAAAAGCTTTAAGGTGGAAGTTATGTCTCTTTTTCTTAGATAATTTTCTAAATACTTAAAAAATTGGAGCTTTTCTTCTTCATTCATGATGTGATTAGAAATTATTTTTATATTCTGAATAATATTGCCGATGAATGTCAATGTTAAAATATTTAATATTGTTAAATATTAGATAATAAAATAATTGGAATTATATAGCCATTAAATTTTAAATAAATTCAATAAAAGAGCGTGATAATAGACTGAATTTATAGAATGAAATATATTTTTATTTTGTAGGTATAAAATGAGTTTTTAAGAAGATATATGAATGTTTATCTTACTAAGTATGGCTACTTAAACTCGTCACTTGAGGGTTCTGATAGGTTGAGTAGATAGATAAAAATATAATAACTGAAAAATTTTGGCAAGGTAGAGTTTTATCTTATAGCGAAAAGAATATATTCGTTACATTATTTACTACAAAATATCTAACTTTGATTATCACAAGAATGAAACTTTTCTATCTTAACTTTTATCTTTTTAACCCTCATTAGATTTAGCTCCTGTTCTTAAGGCTGATATGTGGCTAATATTTGAAATGGTCTATATCTTTAAAAAAGTTTGTGAATTTTTGTTTTAGTAGAGAAAATTTTTTTTCTGATTCTTAAGTTTTATTTACTTTTACCATAATTTACAAAAATAAAGTAAACTTTTATAGTAAAATAAGTTTTGGGGTGTCTCATCATAGAAAAAAGATTTATTTTTTTGAAAATTGAAAATATCGGTAATATTTATTTCTAACTTCTAATATAAAGAGAGTTTATGTTTAATTTCCTCTCTATTCATAAAAAATTAGTTTTAGTTCTTACCTTTTTCATCTTAATTATTGCTGCATCAGCCTATTTTTTCTCTAAGGAAATCTATAATATTGTCATTGAAAACCTTGCCAATAAATATACAAAGGCAAGCGTCCTTTATCAAAAAGAGAGGATTAAAGGTATCATTGATAAAGAATTGACTCTTTCAAAACATATGAGTAACTCTTCAATCTTTAGACTCTGGGCTAAGGATGAAAAAAATCCAATCTATAAAAATATTGCCTTAGAGGAGTTTGAAAATTACCGAAGGACTTTTGTCTCAAGATCTGCTTTTTTTGTTATAAATAGGAGTCTAAATTATTACTACGCCGATGAGGATACCTTAGGTGTTCCTAAGATAATAAAGACAGTGAGTAAGGATAAGCCAGAAGATGTGTGGTATTTCATTACCCTTGAGAATCCCAATAACTATACCCTAAATGTTGACTATGACAAGGAAGTTGGCAAGACAAATCTGTGGATAAATGTGGTGATGAGAGAAAAGGGTTTGCCACTTGGGATAATTGGCACAGGAATAGATATCTCAGACTTTATTAGAGAGTTTATTGAAAAGACAGATAGAGGTATTACATCGTTTATTTTAGAAGAAGATGGCGCTATATTTGCCTCAAAAGATAAAACCCATCTTAACCTAAGGATAGTAGATAAAAGACAGAAACAGAAGACCATTTATGAGCTAACAAAAAGTAGCGATATAGATGCAGTTAAATCGGCAATAGAAGGAGTCCTTAGAAGTCCTGATGAAGTAAATATCTTTAGGGTTAATTTTGAAAATACTCAATATATGGCAGCTGTAAGCTTCATACCTGAACTAAAGTGGGTGATACTTTCTGCAATTGATATTCAGCGTGTTTTTGATATTAGAGAGCTGACCCTACCCATAGTTATAGTATTCCTTATTATCGTAATTATTTTTCTAATCTTTGGTCTTTTAATTCAGAAAATGGTCATTATACCAATAAAAAATCTCGGCACAGCTACAGAAAAGATAAAAGAGGGGGATTACAATATCACTATAGATTATCGCAAAAACGATGAAATTGGTGTCTTGGGAAATGCCTTCTCCCATATGGCTGAAAAAATAAAAGAACATATCAACACCCTTGAAGATAGGGTTTCAGAAAGAACTAAGGAGTTGAGTATTAGCAGAGAAAAAATCTCTCTTTTGTTAGAGAGTTCGGAGGAGGGGTTCTTAAAGTTTGATAAAGGCTTTAAGGTTGACAGTGAATACTCCAAAATATGTGAGACGATATTTGGTGTAAACATAAGTGGTATGAACATTATAGAGTTGCTGTATAGAGATAATAAAAGTAAACAAAATAACATTAAAAGCATTCTTAATTCTATTTTCAACCAAGACAATCTGTTTTTGAAAGAAACGATGGTGGATTTACTACCTAATGAAGTGGAGATCTCGGGTAGATTTTATCATCTTAGATATAAATTAAATAATGACAACACTATGACTCTGATTATGAAAGATATTACAGAAGAGAGAAAATTAACTAATCAACTTGAATATGAAAGGAAGAAGTTGAGTTTTGTAGTAGAATTCATAAGGGATGAGTTTATCATTAAGAGATTGGTTGAAGACTTTAAAGAGTTTATTGAAAACATAGGCGGCTATGACAGTAAAGTTATTAAAAGGGAACTACATACTTATAAAGGTAATTTTCTTCAGAAAGGTTTCATAAATCTTCCTAAGACTATTCATGAAGCAGAAGAAAGAGTAGAGACTTTGTTTAGAGATAGTGAATCAAAGAAAAAGCTTTTTCAGTCACTATCACAGGATTTAGATATCCTGAAAGATTATCTTGGTTCAGATTTTGTAGAGGGATATTTTATAAGGGTTGAAGAGCAAAAACTAAAAAATATCGCCGACACATTAAGGAAAATTGACAAAAGCTTTTATGAAGATATAATGGCTTTACTTAAGACCAGACTGAGTGATTATTTAGAGAACTTTAGACAATTGGTTCAGAGGGTTGCTGAAAGAGAGGATAAGAAAGTAAATTTAATAATTAACTGTCCTGATAATATTTCTCTTTATTTACCTGATTATTTAAGACTTTTAAGGTCCTTTTATCATATAATTACTAATGCGGTAATACATGGTATTGAACCTCCTTCAGTTAGAGATGCAAAGGGCAAGCCTGAAGAAGGCACTATCATCATTGAAGCTCATAGAGTAGATGGCACACTTAATATCTCATTCAGGGATGACGGAAGGGGGATAGAACCAGAGGCATTTGAAAAGATCTTTAGTGACGACTATACTACAAAGATAGATATAGATGAATACAGTGGAAGAGGCAGTGGATTGTCTGCAGTTAAGATGGAAGTAGAAAGATTTGCCGGCAAGATCAATATTGAAAGTGAAAGGGGTGAGTGGACAGTTATAAATATTACAATACCCTTTGAGGAGTGAAAAGATGGATGATAACTTTTTCAGAAATGTCATTGATATAATCACCGCAAACAGTATTAAGTTTATTGAAGAAAACCTCAAGATCAATGCTCTCAGCAAGAAGATTTATCTAAGAGATGTTCCAAAGGTTAATCTTAATTATCTTACCTCTATAATCAGTATTAAAGGGCAACTTACCTCTGTAATAGTATTTAGCTATGAAAAAAATATTATTGATAAACTCTTTGCTCAGTTCACGAGTGATATAGAAATAGGCGATAATGAAAAAGATGAGTTATATGCTGAATCAGCCTGTGAGATAATGAACATAATAATAGGGAATTCCACTAAGTCGTTAGAAGATGCTACGAATATTCTTTATCTTTCACCACCTATAATACTTAATGAAGGTAAAAGTATCTTTAACAGAAAAGATTCAAAATACTACCATTCTATAATCTCTACGGAATATGGGAATATAAATATCTATCTTATAATACAAAATGAGTCTAAGGAGTAAAGGATGAATAACCTCAGGATTATGATAGTGGATGATTCTCTGATTATTATAAAAAAATTAACCCAGATATTTGAGTCTTTGGGGCATAAAGTTGTAGCCACTGCAAGAACTGGTAAAGAAGCCATTGAGAATTTCAATCCAGAAAAGATAGATTTAGTTACTATGGATATTACTATGCCCGATATGGATGGTATAGAGGCAACAAAATTGATTAAAGAGAAAGCACCTACCAAGCCCGTACTTGTTATTACTTCTCATGGGCAGGAGCAGATGATCGTAAGGGCTATTGAGGCAGGGGCTTCAGGCTATATATTAAAGCCCTTTGATGTGGATAAGATCGCTAAAAATTTAGAAAAAATTTTACTTAACATCTCAAAAGAATGAACGAGACAAAGATATTTGAGACATTATTTGATGTGCTTCCCTTTGGAGTCTATGTGGCTGATGTTGATACCCTTAATATTGTATATGTTAATGAGCATTTTAAAAGGGGGACTGAGAACCTAAGTGATGATAGTTGTTACAAGATAATCTATGGTAATGATAGACCCTGCATATTCTGTAAAATTAATGAGTTAATAACCTCTGATAGACAACCCAATGGCAAGACAATAATATTTGATAATTTTAATGAGCTTGATGATAAGTGGTATAGGGTAGAGGAAAGGTCAATATATTGGCCCAATGGAAAACTCGTAAAATATAGTATATGTGTGGATATAAGTGAACTAAAGTCCGTTCAAAATCAACTCTCTGAATCTCATGCTGATTTGCTCATTAAAAACAAAAAAATTGAAGAGGCAAAGGAAAAACTTAATTTATTATACAATGAGTTGAAAATATCTAAGGAGAGAGAGTTAAAAGCTGAGAAATTAAGGGTTTTATTAAACCTTGTAGGTAATATTGCTCATCATCTTAACAATTTAAACACGCCTATAGCTTATATCACCGAAAAATTACTAACGAGCGGGTTATATCCTGAAATTAAAAGAGAGTTGGAGATAATTAAAAATTCCGTCAACAAATCCTCTCAAATCATACAAAGCATGATTCAATATTGTCAGAAGGCGATCATCCTTAAAAAAACCTTTGATATAGTCAGATTTATAGAAGATTATTTGGCAGAAAAAAAACAATATTATGAAGGACAGTATGAATTTATCTTTAACAAGTCAGACAATAGGGAAATCTATATTGATTTTGATATGCAGATGCTGAGGCAATGCTTTGATAATATAGTGAAAAACTCTATTGA
>JAOAHE010000069.1 GCA_026415415.1 Thermodesulfovibrionales bacterium
GCCTAAAAGAAGCAGAGAATGAGATATTTTTTAAATTTTAAAACTTCTATCGGCAAATTTGGGGGCTTATACATTTACTTGAAAAGATTTATATTTTATTGTTAATATTTAAAGTTAATTTTGCCGAAGTGGTGGAACTGGTAGACACGCACGTTTGAGGGGCGTGTGGGGAGACCTGTGCGGGTTCGAGTCCCGCCTTCGGCATTAAAAACCATATTCAAGCCTGTCAAAAGATACTTTAATTGTCTATTTTAACCTAAAGTTTATGAACTTGGGGGGATTTCTTTAATCTTATTGTGAAACCACGCTTAGCTTACTTATTAAGCTTTTTATAGATATTTTTTTCTTTTTGTTTAATTATTTTGCTTGGCGGCTTTCTTAAGACTTTTGAGCTACTCTTTTAAACTACTTAACTATCCTAACACTATCACAACCTTTAAAGCTTTGCCCATTAATGGTCATCCCAGTCAAGCAAGCTTCAGTATCACCAAATTTTAAGTTCAAGCTCTGTGTACGAAAATGTAATACAACATCGGGCAATTCATCATAATTTATATATTCATATGATTTACCAATAGGAAGAGGAGATGCACCTGCGAAAATTACAGTGTTGCGATCAATGGTTGTTGCATCAAAGAAAGAATTACTAAGGATTGCTACAGATACATTTCCTTTACTCTTAAGATTTATCGAGTTAGGGAAACTACCCGGTTTAATATCAATTAGTACTTCTATGATAGGGCAAATCAGTTCTCCATCATTTACTATAAAGTTATCGAAAGCTACTTTTACTTCTTGATGAGCAAAATTTGCTTCATGACTCCATGCTGCAATACCAAAATTAACTTCATTATCAACAGGTGCTGGTCCAGCATGTATGGTTTGCCAGTTGATGTTAGGGTCAAGATAATAACCATAAAAGGTGTTACCTATCCTTTTCAGCCTAAGTTTTCCAGACGTATCGTTTGTGCCTTTTATTCCTTTGACACCGTCTTCAAAATGAGTGAGGTAAACCTCTCTTTCTTGAATCCATGAGAAATCTCCCGTAGGACCAAAACTAACTCTTTCTACTTGGTAAGAAATTTCATCACTGTATATAGCATTTAAGCCAACCCTGACGCCGTTTTCTGGAGGCCAGGTAAGTAGCATATAGTCTACTTGTATATCAAAATCGCCGCTTAATTGGCAGATGCTTTTGTATCCAGCACCGAATACTACTCCTGTAGAATTAGTAGGTAAAGTGATTTCTATTCTTTTATTAGCTTCAGAAATTATCGGGCCATTTCCTAAGATGTAGTCAGACCAGAGTGAAGAATTAATAAGATTATTGTTAAAGTCATCATAAAGTATAAAAGCATAGGCAGTTTTGCCACTAAATAAAAAAAATAACATTATTAAAAAAAGAAACCCTAAGCTTTTAAATAGTTTCATTGTCTTTCCTCCTTTCATGCCGCCAAGTATTTCTATAACTCATTGATTAAAAATTACGCATCAGAAGCTGTGGATAAAATCTCTTAAAGACTAAACTACTTAGATTAAAAATTGAAAATTATCAAGAATTTTTACAATAATTTTAACCTTTCTTTTATCACAAATCTTCAAATATAAAAACTGTATAAAAATAACATTATAAAGTAAATATAATTTTTAAAGGCTTTCTGCATCATAAAGGATTTACTTTTATATAAAGAAGCAAGGGAGATTGAGTTGAGCAAAGGGGCATCGTGGAAGGAAGGTAAAACTGTTTCTTCTGCTTATCTTTAATTTTTTTCATTATTTTTTAAGATCTCTTTGTATTTTTGGAGTAAATTTAGCCTTATCCAAAGCAAAAAACCTTCGTTACTTTTTTGTTTAGAGCATATAATGATAAAGTTTTTACAAAATTGTAAAAAAAGTCTTTAAGGTTTAAGAAGTAAAATTTGTTTTTCTAAAAAAATTTTACTTTATTTAAGAAAACTTTACAACTAAATTTATTAAGCTAAGAGATGTATTTTTTTTTAAAGTTTAAATAAAATGATCTTAACATTAGAGAAAGGCATTTTTACTTTCTATATAACTATATATAATATTAGCTAGTAAATTAACGAGTTCATAATGAGAAAACTTCTCTTTGAATGTGATATTTCTAAATGCTTTTAGATTAAATAAGTTTAGAAAAATAAGATGTTTTCCTTTTTGGATAATTTTTAGGTATAAAAAATTAAAGATCTGAGCATAGTATTTTTATATAGATTTTTGAGAATTAATGATAAGTCAGCTTGGATCACTACTTTAGATAATTATTAATAACTTAGTCATGATTTTGTCCTTTTTATAAGTAAGTCCCTGAGATTCACTGTTCTAATGTTTCTTCTTCCTGAATCTCTTCCTCAAGGGTTTTGGCATATTGAAGTTGGGCCTCCATTACTTCTATGGCTAATTTTGTATCTATCTTTTGTATAGCAAAACCAGCATGTACAAGAACATAATCACCTTCTTCTACGTCTTCTGGCAATAGAATAAGACTAACTTCTGTTCTTGCCCCGTATACATCTACTATAGCAAGTAAGTCTCTTTTTGATATTACTTTTGATGGTAAAGCGATACACATCTTATACCCCAATTGTCAAGCTGTTGTATAATGTGGTCAATTAAAAGATTTATTTTATTAGAAATTAAGGGACTTAATTCTAACCCTGACTCTATTGAGTAAGGCTGAATTCCGATTAATTTTATCTCCTCATGGTGTAAATTTAAAAGTTTGCAGGCAGTAATAATATCTGGTAATCCTATATGGTGAACTGAAAACTTTTTACAGATTAACTTTGATAATTCATTGATGTTAAATACTTTAATAGTGCCGGGACTTTCATTTAAGTTAGCAGCATCTACAATTAAAATTTTTGAGTATTTTTCAAAATAAGGCAGAAGATCTAACCCAAGAGTTCCGCCATCAATAATCTCCACATGTGGAGTAAAACTATATTCTTTTCTGATCTTATTGATGGCATGAACTCCTACCCCCTCATCCTTAAGCAGTATATTACCTAATCCTATGAGTCCAATAGACAATAGAGTTAATCCTTGTGATAGATTTTGTAACCTGTAAAGATTGAGCTAATAAGTCCATTTCCTTCAATATTATCGTTTAGCCATACTATATAAACGTGAACAATTAAGAAAGCTGTGAGAACCCACATAACAGAATGATGAATTAGCCTAATGGTTCCATCTGAGATAATTCCAAAAACCCAGCCACCTGCTAAATACCAGAAAAAGCCTGTATGGCTTTCTGAATATAATGCATAACCTGTTAAGATTGCAAGAAAGATCATGAAGTAAGTAAAGGAATAAGAAATAGCAGCAAGGGCATTATGCCCAATAGGGTGATGAACCTCTTTCTTTAAAAAAGAATAAAATTTAATAAACTCAATTGCCTCTTTTCTCTTTTCTTTTGTGTAAGGGAAGAACTCTTTTAAACGGGCAAATTTATTACCTGCAAATAACCAGTAAATCCTTAAGATGGCGCTGGCTATCAAGATATGTGCACTGACGAAATGAATAAATCTCATTTTTGCCATAATGGATTGATCTTCGGATATTGCATGCATAAATGGGTCAGAAATATAATAGCCAGTTATGATAAGAGTCGTAATTGTTAGGATATTAAGCCAGTGACTTAATCTCACAGGTAATTGCCATACGTAAAGTCTCTTGTCTTGTGCTTTTCTTGATTTCCTAAACATATCTAATTTTTGTGGCTGCCAAACATACGGACCTTTATCAAACATAATAGCCTCCTATTTAACTTTTACTGAGACCAATTGTTTTCCATCAGGATCAAATAAGTGGATAGCACAGGCCATGCATGGATCAAAAGAGTGGATGGTTCTTAATATCTCTATAGGCCTATTTGGGTCAGTGATGGGGGTATTGAGTAAAGCCTCTTCATAAGGACCTCTTACACCGTTTGCATCACGGGGAGATGAGTTCCAACCACCTGGTACTACACACTGGTAATTAGCAACGGTTTTATCTTTGATCACGATCCAATGACATAAAGCCCCTCTTGGTGCATCATGGAAGCCATAGCCTCTTGCCTCTTTGGGCCATTTATCAGGGTTCCACATCTCTCCGTTGTGTATCCTTAAATCACCTGATTTAATCTTGGTTGCTAATTCCTCTATCCAAGTAGGAAGCATTTCGGCAATTAATAATGTCTCAATTCCGCGAGCTGCTGTCCTTCCTAAGGTGGAAAATAAAGCATCTATGCCGAGTCCCAGTTTTTTAAGAACCATATCTATTACCTCTCTGGCTCTTGAGTGTCCTGATACATAAGCGACTAACATTCTTGAAAGAGGACCTACTTCTGTGGAAAGCCCATCATATCTAATTGCTTTTACCCAACTATATTTTTGTTCAGTATTTAAAAATTCATAAGGAGGTCTGGGTCCTGTGTAATTTGGTATAGTTTCACCTTCATATGGATGCTTAGCTTTGCCGTCACCGTCACTGTATTTATACCAAGATCTCATTACATCTTCTGTAACCTTTGTGTGGTCAACAGGCTCAACCTTAGTAAGATCGCGGTTCCTTATGAAACCAGGAGGCAACCAACAATTAGTTGTATTGCTTATATTATCGTTCTGAAACTCTCCATATGTAAGATAATTTCTAACGCCACTTCCAATCTTAGCCCATTCTTTATAGAATGAAGCGATGGCAAGGAGATCAGGTATATACACTTTTGATACAAAATCCAGTGACTTTTTTGCGATATCATTCATCAGAGCTATGCTGCCAGCATTTATAGCATTTTGACTATTAGGATCAATAGGAATTGACATACCACCAACTAAGTAAGTTTGAGGATGAGGATTTTTTGCTCCAAGTAATGCATGCATTCTTATTATATCTCTTTGAAAATCAAGGGCTTCAAGATAATGAGCTACAGCCATTAAGTTTGCCTCTGGAGGAAGTTTGTAAGCAGGATGTCCCCAGTATCCACTTGTAAACAGCCCTAATTGGCCACTTTCAACTATAGCCTTAACTTTATTTTGGATTGCTTTAAAATAAGTTGGTGAGGAATTATACCAGTCAGAAATGCTTTGAGCAAGGGTTGCTGTTTTTGTTGGGTCTGCCTTTAAGGCTGAGGTAACATCAACCCAATCAAGTGCATGTAGATGATAAAAATGGATTACATGGTCCTGAATATACTGAATTGCATTTATCAGATTACGGATAATTCTTGCGTTATCAGGAATTACAATGCCAAGAGCGTTTTCAACAGCTCTCACGGAGCTTGTAGAATGTACAGTAGTTCAGACACCGCAGATTCGCGAGACAAATAACCAAACCTCTCTTGGGTCTCTACCTTTGACAATGTTTTCTATCCCTCGCCACATGGTACCAGATGACCATGCATCAGCAATCTTACCACCTTCAATGATTGCTTCAATTCTTAAGTGACCTTCTATTCTTGTAATAGGGTCAACAACTATTTTTGGCATAATTCACCTCCTTTTTATTTCATTTTGTCAGCTTCATTTTTTTCTTTAGAGAATCTTTCTTTTTGTTTGTAGCCTAAAAAAGTCCTAATTACTGCATGAGTAGCAACTGCTGCAGCAGTTCCAGCAACAACTGCAGCTCCTATTTTATCAGCTGTAGCTTGATAGCTTGCACCAGGAACATGGGGTGCTCTGTTATAAATCGGACCAAACACATCCCAGCTGTCATTACTGGCACAGGCAAAACATGGATGCCCTGACTGAATAGGATAACTTATGCCATCGTTCCATTTAACTGTTGGGCAGTTTTGATATGCCATTGGACCTTTACATCCCATCTCATAAAGACACCAGCCGAGCCTATGGCCTTCGTCTCCCCATTTACGAACGAATTGTCCAGCATCAAAGTGGGGTCGCCTCTCACAGTTGTCATGAATTCTTTTGCCATATGCAAATAGAGGGCGGTTGTATCTATCAAGAGCAGGCAATGTTCCGAAGGTTAGATAATGAACTATTGTGGCGGTTATATTTTCAGCATTTGCAGGACAACCAGGAAGGTTGATATATTTAATACCCGGGACTACGCTTGCAGTTCCAGTTGCGCCAGTAGGATTAGGTTTTGCACTACCTATTCCACCCCAGCATGAACAAGACCCCACGTTGATAGTCACTAAGGCATTTCCACAGACCTCTTTAGCTATCTCTACGGCAGTTTTACCTGCTATAACACAGTAAATGCCACCATCTTTTGTAGGTATTGAACCTTCTACCAAGGCAAAGTATTTTCCCTTTTGATTTTTTACAACATCATGCAAAGCCTTCTCAGCAGAGTGACCTGAACCAGCCATTATAGTTTCATGATACTCTAAGGATATAATGTCAAGCACAATTTGAGCAATGGAAGGTTTAGTTGCTCTTAAGAGAGACTCTGTGTCTCCTGTGCACTCTTGAAAGTGAAGCCAAACGGCATAGGGTTTTTTCTTTTGCTGAAGTGCTTCTGCTATCTTTGGTATTGAAGTAGAGGAGAGTGCAAGAGTAGCTGACATAGTAGTACAGAACTTCATAAAGTCTCTTCTTGTTATTCCATAATTAAAAAGCCCTTCATAGATAGTATCTTTAGTGCCCATTGTCCCCCTCCCTTTTTATAGCATCAAAATTAAATCATTATTAAATATTATTGTTATATTATTTTATTTAATGATATTAGATTTTTTTTTTCTTGTCAATGATTATTTGCATAATTTTTTGAATTAATGAAAAAATTATTGTATTGCTTTTAAATTCTGAAAAAGATAAGATACATATGCGACATTAGGGATTAATGGATCATTTTGCAAAAGCATACCCAATATTAAGTA
>JAOAHE010000006.1 GCA_026415415.1 Thermodesulfovibrionales bacterium
GGAATAACCTGCCGTTCAAGCTGGGCTACTGATCCTGAACGTATTACTACAGGTTTTAAATTAAACTTTTCTTCAATCTCCTTAGCCCACTGCTCACATAGGTAGGGTGGGCAGAGAACGCAGAATTTTTTTATTTCACCTCTTTCTATGAGTTCCTTGGCTATAAGAAGAGCCTCAATGGTTTTACCCACACCAACATCATCAGCTATGAAAAGCCTTATTGGATTTAGCCTTAAAGCCATAAGTAGTGGCACAAATTGATAAGGTCTCGGTCTAATTGATATACGTCCTAATGAACGAAAAGGAGTCGCACCTTCCCTTAGGATGAGCCTTGAGGCTTGCCAAAGAAGATAAGAGGCTGTTGCATCAGATACATTATCAGCTTTGGGAAGAGGGAAGACTGACGGCTCTATTCTCTCAAAGGGTAAGCTGTAACCTATTAAGTTTGATAAATTTTTATGAATCTTTACTGAATCACTGATTGAACCAGTCAGAGGCCTAAGTTCCAATACATCCTCAGACTCACTTGCCATAAGTACCCAATCTCTATTACGACAGCGAACAATACAGCCAGGATTCATAAGGTAGCTCCTATTTAGGACATTTTCGTAGATTTTCAGCAATGTATATTTTTCTTAAAAAAACTGCCTATGTCAATAAAAACTGAATTTGGCACTAAAATGAAGAAAAAGATATGTCCCCTGCATACTAAAGATGAGTTGCCATATACTTATGCTACCATTAAAACTGAATTAGAAGCTATAGGACAGACCTTGGATGATGCTGATCTTCTTATAGCGAGCATAGCTATAGCAAATAATGCGACACTGGTTACAAATAATAAAGAGCATTTCAGGAGAATTCAAGGATTGAAATCTCCAATCAAACTCCTCTACTTTTTTATCTAACTGCCTAATTCAAGTGACCTCCAATAAAGGTCATAGAGCTTACACAATACAATTAAGCCCTTGATATCACCGAAATTCTCTTCTCTTACTGTTATTGTTTTTTAAAAATTAGGAGCATCAGTCCTGAAAAATCTTATTCTAAGCATTATTAAGGACTGACACACTGCTGTCAGAACATTTAAGTATACTTTAACTTAAGAAAACATCATACCTTAGGAGGGAGAAGCATATAGTTTATAGGAAATATTCATAAGTGGCGGCAGAGGGTTAAAATTTCGGCTACATCTTTTCGTCATTACAGAACATGAAAGACCACTGTCAATTGCCATGTGTGCTGCAGCTGGTTTAGACCGAAAACTATTTCAATTTATCTAAAAATTTAAGCCATATTTTATACGATTTTTTATTAGCCTTAAACTTGCAAGCAGTGACCAAAGGATAGTTATAATTTGCAAAATAAATCTTAAAATACTGTCCATCTTTGTGGCAAGAAAAGCCTTTCATAAGTCATAAGTGCAAAACCATCTGTCATACCAGCTATAAAGTCACAGACAATCTCATGTCTGACTGGTGTCTCAGCCTCGGTATCTTTAGAAATTTCTTCAAAATTTACAAAAAAATACTCATACAAAGCTTTTAAAATCCCCTTAGCTTTATAAAACTCCCTCTTTATAATCTCACTTTCATAAACCCTCTCATAGAGAAAATCCCTGAGACTATATATTGCAAAAGACATCTCCTCACTTAACCCAATCTTAGATCCAGTTGAGTTAAAAATAACATCTCTTACCATAGAGTCAATCCTCTTTGAGTAATCCTCTCCTAAGGTTTTTAGGATCTTTTTTGGCACATCGTTGATCTTAATAACAGAAGCTCTTATAGCATCATCAAGATCATGATTTACATAAGCAATAATATCAGATATCCGCACTATCTCACCTTCACGGGTTATGGGCTTTGACCTTTTATCCTCTGGCAATATCTGACCTTTCCCCTTTGAGTGTTTAAGTATACCGTCTCTTACCTCTAAAGTTAAATTTAATCCTTGTCCATCTCTTTCTAATTTATCTACAATCCTTAAACTTTGTTTATAATGGTCAAACCCACCTGGATGAATCTCCCTCAATATTGCTTCTCCAGCGTGCCCAAAAGGTGTATGTCCTAAATCATGTCCTAAGGCAATAGCTTCTACAAGGTCTTCATTATATCTCAATGCCTTAGCTATTGTCCGAGCGATCTGTGAAACCTCAAGGACATGGGTAAGCCTAGTTCTGTAGTGGTCACCCTTTGGTGCTAAAAAAACCTGCGTTTTATGTTTAAGTCTTCTAAAAGCTTTTGAATGAATTATCCTGTCTCTATCTCTTTGAAAACAAGTTCTTATATCATCGTCTTCTTCTGGCTTCATCCGCCCTTTACTATTTGCACTAAGGCAAGCATAAGGGTTTAAGACCTGCTTTTCAATTAATTGAGTTTGTTCACGAATTGTCATAAAATTATTTTATAAAGCACTGAATATTGGATTAATTATAAGAATTAACTCAATATAATACGTTCAGAATTTGCGTAAATATTCATTCTACCTGCTCTTACAAACCCTACAAGAGTAACATTAGTTTTTTCTGCTATCTCAACAGCTAAACTTGTGGGTGATGTTCTACTTGCAACAATTGGAATACCCCATCTTGCACATTTTGACACTATTTCTGATGATAATCTTCCACTTGCAAGCATTATCTTGCCTTGAAAAGAAATATTTTCAAGGATCATATAACCTATTACTTTATCTACGGCATTATGCCTACCTATGTCTTCAGCAAGAAAAAGAAGTCTATTGCCATCACTAATAGCCGCACTATGAACACACCCTGTTAGATTAAAAAGCTCAGATGCTCTTTGAAAGGATTTAAATAAACTTAAAATAGTCTCTGAAGAAATGCAGAAGGGGTCTTCTATTCTTTCTAACTTTAATCTTTTCGGAAAAGTAATTCCACCTATACATCCCGAGGTAATAACAGCTCCCTCTGTTGATACCTCACCTTCTGCTGAAATATCTACAATTATCTCTTCTCCATACAAAATTGACATCCTCTCAGAACACCATGAACCCTTTATAATATCTTCAGACATTATAATCCCTATAACTAATTCCCTTATAAGAAGAGGGGTACAGTATAGGCTTAGTATTTCCTTGCCATTTACTAAGATTCTAAGTCTTTTCTCTAATGCAACAAAATCCTCAAACAATCGTAAATTACTTTTTTCTGCCCTGTATATATTTTTCCTTATGTAACCGTCCATCTAACTTAAACCCTTTTTCATCGTAATTATTAGATAAGAAAATACCAAATAAGTGATCAATCCTAAAACAAGAGATGGGATCAAACCTATCCTCATAGTAAGAAAGATTACTGAAAATATATACCCTAACCAAGGAAACAACATTACTATCAAACCCTTAGCATAGTCAACAACCGCTTTTTCACCTCCTTCTGAATATATAGTTAAAAAGGTTATAAAAGTTATTACGGGCAGATTAGCAAAAAAAGCAGCTAAAAGACCCTTTGCATTTCCAGCTAAGTAAGTAACAACACTTACAACAAAACCTCCAACTACAAAATAAAATATATATTTTAATTCCATAAATAACTCTATAACTTATTTACAATCTTTACAGTAACCGTATATCTCGAGATTGTGTCTGACTTTTTTAAAGTTCTCTCTTTCACATAGCTCATCCTGCAGGGTCTCAAGGGTCGGAGAATAAAACTCAATAACTTTACCACATTTTAGGCAAATCATATGATCATGATGAGACCCTGTACGAACTCTTTCATAATGAGCGTGCTTGTCAACCCTCTCTACCTCCTCTATCAAACCTATCTCAACTAAAAGAGGTAATGTCCGATAAACAGATGCCCTTGAAACTTTCGAGCCTTTTTGTTTTAGCCTCATGTAAAGCTCATCTAGGTCAAAATGACCTTCTATTTCCATTACCTCATCAAATATTTCGTTTCTCTTTTTTGTAGACCTAAGCCCTTTACTTAAAATAAACTCTTGAAAAAATCCTCTATCCATAGAATCTCCATTAAAACAAGATACACTACAGATTAATATTAAAATATTTTAGTAAGTAATTTAATATGCCACCAAAAGTAAATGCTAAGGTAAAAACTATAACAATAATGGCTAAAGCAGTTCTAATGCCTCTCTCTTTTATAATCATAAAAAAATTAGCAAGACAAGGGACAAAAAGAGTTATGGTTACAAGGCTTACTAATGTCTGAGCCGGGGTTAAAAGTCCTTGTTGATACATTGCATACAGACCAGCAGCCCCATAATCCCTCCTTAAAAAACCAACTATGAAAGCTTCGGTTGTCTTAGCAGGCAGTTCCAATATATTAACTATAACAGGTGCAGAGAACTTTTCTATTGCAACCAATATATCTAGTTTACTGAAAATAAATAAAATCAAAGTGCCCAACACAAAAAGGGGAACAGCCTCTTTCAGATACCACTCAATCCTACTTAAAGTTTTAATTATTATATTTTGTAAATGCGGTACCCTAAGAGGTGGTATCTCAAGAAAAAAATCTGTTCTTTCACCTTTGACAAGTTTTGATGATAAAAAACCTGAAAGTAAAGCTACAAGAATTAGGCTTAATCCCCATATAATTGTTGCTTTAAAAGATAAAGAACTTAAAATACCTAATATAACTCCTAATTGAGCTGAACAAGGAATGGCCAAAGCTAAGAGAAAAGTTGTGATTATCCTGTCTCGCTTAGTCTCAAGAATCCTCGTAGTCATAACAGCCATCGTACCACAGCCAAGTCCTAAAATCATAGGTAAGATAGCTTTACCGTTTAACCCTACAAAGTTAAAGACCCTGTTGCTTAAAATAGCCAGCCGCGGTAAATAACCACTGTCTTCAAGTAAAGCAAAGGCTATAAAAAAAGTAAAGGTTATAGGTAAAACAATAGCTATTGAGTAAGTTAAAGCTACAGTAATAAGTCCATATTCACCAACTAAAAGATCTTGCACCAATTGGAAGGGTATAAATCTCGTTACCATTTCCTTTGCAAAAGGATTTATATACTCATTGAATAAAGTCTCCTCAAAAAAATCAACTAAAGTGCCAGCACCAAAAACCCCTACAAACTCATAGATTAAATAGAGAACTAAAAAGAGAATAGGGATACCAAAGACTGGATGCATACTAATTCTGCCTAACATTTGTAACACAGGACCTTTACCAGGAGCTATTCTTCTTACAACCCTATTAGTTATCTCTTCTGCCAGATCAAATCTTTTCTGGTTTATAAGATATAAAATTGAATCCTGTAGCTTCACTTTACACTCATTAATAAAGTCCTCAATTTTATGAAGTGTTTCAGCTTTTAAATTTGCCTTTAACCACTCTTTTAAGCTCTCATCACCACATAAAATCATTATTGATATAGCTCTTTTTGATAAATTTGATGGAGGTAAAAGCTGAGATATCTTCTCTATATAGTCTTCAATAATAGGGTGATAATTTATAATTAAAGAGGGTTTTTTAGGTTGTAATATAGCATCTTTTAGTTCCTTTATACCTTTCCTTTGTGGTGCTATGGTAATGATAACTTCTGTATCTAAAATCTTTTTAAGTTCCTCTATGTCTATCATTATCCCTCTATCTCTGGCTTCATCTATCATGTTCAAATCTAATATCAAGGGAAGTCCCATTTCAACAAGCTGCAACGTTATGAGAATAGTTCTCTTTAAATTTTTTGCATCACCTACTTGTATTATCAAAGAAGGGCGTTCTTGCAGAAGGATATCCCTTGTAACTTTTTCATCCTCACTCATCGGGACAAGGCTATTTACTCCAGGTGTATCAATTAGTAATAACCTTTTACTGTCTAACTTTATATTGCCTTGAGATATCTCTATAGTAGTTCCTGGATAATTAGATACAGTTACATATTTACCTGTTAGCAATCCAAATATAGCACTTTTACCAACATTTGGGTTGCCTACAAGAACAACTTTATCAATATTAATAGACTTCTTCCCTCTCTGTTCTTCTGTCATCTAAAACCTCTGTAAACTTAATTGATGTGAGAAACCTTTAGTGTGATATTTTGAAAAATTAAGGATTTGGCTATTTTTAATATTAAATCTCAATAACATTTTAAAGTATTTAAGGTATTTTTTTCAAACTGATTTTTTTAAATTTCATTAATCTACCCTTTTTTATTTTATAGATTTATTCATCATATTTTACTTGACTTTAATAAAATTATTTGATATAATTTGACTAAATATAATTAATATGAGGTGAATAATGCCTGCTACAGCTAAAGATTATTATAAAATACTTAATGTAAACAAAGATGCCACCCAAGAAGAGATCAAAAAAGCTTACAGAAAATTAGCAAGAAAATATCACCCTGATCTAAACCCTGGAGATAAAGCAGCAGAAGAAAAATTTAAAGAAATAAACGAAGCTTATGCGGTGCTTAGCGATCCTCAAAAAAGAAGTCAATATGATAGTGGTGGTACAACTTTTGAGTGGTTTGATGGTTTTAAGGATTTCAACTTCAAAGAAACCTTTGACTTCGGTGATATCTTTGGTGACCTTTTCAATACCACCTTTAAAAAAGGCGCTAATTTTGTAAAAGGAGAGGATATCTTCAGCAGCATGGAACTCACCTTAGAGGAAGCGTTTACAGGTATCACTAAACCTATCTCCTTTACAAGGACTATTAACTGTACTTCCTGCGGTGGCACAGGTGCTGAAAACTATAAAGATTGTGAAAGATGCAAAGGTACTGGAACGATCAAAAATTCAAAAGGTATTTTCAAAATGGCTCAAGCCTGTCCTGAATGCATGGGAACAGGAAAACAAATAACCACAATTTGCAAAAAATGTGCTGGTAGAGGAAAGATCCTTCATACAGAAACATTAAATGTAAAGATACCAGCAGGTGTTGACGATGGTTCTGTGGTAAAGTTAAGAGGCAAAGGCAATGATGGTTCAGTAGGTGCTCCCAGTGGAGACCTCCATATTGAGATCAAGCTTAAACCTCACCCAATCTTCAAAAGAAAAGGAGATGATATCTATATTCAACTCCCTGTAACCTTTGGAGAAGCTGCTTTAGGGGGTAAAATTGAAGTCCCAACAATTGATGGAATTACCCTCATGAGTCTTCCTGCTGGCACTCAAAGCGGACAAAAACTAAAACTCTCAGGTAAAGGTTTTATATCCCCCAAAACTAAAAAAAGAGGGGATGCATATGTAGAGATAAAAATAGTTGTACCAAAAAACATTCCTGAAAACGCTAAGAGTGCTATTAAGCAAATAGAATCTCTTTATAAAGAAAATCCAAGAAAGGAAATGTTGCCATGAAAGTTAAAAAGGAAGATAAAAAAATCCCTCTTTATATGATTAGTGTGGTATCAAAAATGCTTGAGGTTCATCCACAAACTTTAAGAATGTACGAAAAAGAAGGCTTCATATGCCCAAAAAGATTGAATAAACAGAGAATGTATTCGGAAGAAGATATTGAAAAACTAAATTTAGTCATTAAACTAACGAAGGAGTTTGGAGTCAACAAAGCTGGGGTAGATATAATCTTAAGAATGCGAAGCAGAATCGAAGCATTACAGGAAGAGATGAAGAATATAATGAAGTTTGTTGATGACGATGTCAAAAAAGAGTTTGAAAGAAGACTGAAAAATTTATTCAATCAAAATAAAGAATAAAAAGAGGTATAAAAATGAGATTAGATAAACTAACATTAAAGAGCCAAGAAGCTTTACAACAAGCTCAACAATTAGCTGAAAAAAAAGGTAATCAACAGATAGATGTTGAACACTTACTTCATGCTCTCCTTAAAGACGAGGAAGGCATCTGTGTCCAAATTGTAAAAAGGCTTAATGTGAATCCAAATGACTTACTTAACGAGATAGAAAAGGTTATAGATAAATTTCCAAAAGTCTCAGGTGCTACTGCTTTAGGACAGATATATATCTCTCCTCGCCTAAAAAGTGTTTTAGAAAAAGCATACGAAGAAGCAACACACTTAACAGATGAGTATATAAGTGTAGAACATCTTTTCCTATCCATAGCAAACACCTATGGACACGCCTCTGATATTTTACAAAAATATGGTATTACACTTGATAACATACTATCAACAATGAGAGAAATTAGAGGAGTACATAGAGTAACAGATCCTAACCCAGAGGAGAAATATCAAGCTATTAAAAAATATGGAAAAGACTTAACAGAGTTAGCCAAAAATGGAAAACTTGATCCTGTTATTGGTAGAGATGAAGAGATCAGGAGAGTTATTCAAGTGCTATCAAGAAGAACTAAAAATAACCCAGTTTTAATAGGCGACCCTGGAGTTGGTAAAACAGCTATAGTAGAAGGTCTTGCTCAAAGAATTGTCTCTGGAGATGTACCTGACGGCTTAAAAGACAAGAGGATAATAACCATAGATTTAGCTGGGATCATAGCTGGATCAAAATACAGGGGGGAGTTTGAAGAAAGACTCAAGGCTGTTTTAAAAGAGATACAGCAGTCAGAAGGCAAAATAATTACTTTCATTGATGAAATCCACACCCTTGTAGGCGCAGGTTCTGCCGAAGGGGCTATTGATGCCTCTAACATGCTAAAACCTGCTTTAGCACGAGGAGAGCTTAGATGCATAGGAGCCACTACAATAAATGAATATAGAAAGTATATTGAAAAAGACCCAGCTTTAGAAAGAAGATTTCAGCCTGTTTTAATAAAAGAGCCAAGCATAGAGGATAGTATCTCAATTTTAAGAGGGCTCAAGGAGCGTTATGAGGTTCATCATGGAGTAAAGATCAAAGACTCAGCTTTAATTTCTGCTGTCTTACTTTCTGAAAGATATATAACAGACCGCTTTCTACCCGATAAGGCAATAGATCTAATTGATGAAGCTTCAGCAAAATTAAGAATGGAAATAGACAGTATGCCTACTGAATTAGATGAGATTGAAAGGCGAATGAGACAACTTGAGATAGAAAAAAAGGGGTTACTTAAAGATGAATCACCTGATGCTTTAGAAAAACTTGAAAAAATAAACCATGAATACTCTGAACTTCAGTCTCAAAGAGATATTCTTAGAACTCAATGGATATCCGAAAAAGAGATAATTCAAAGAATTAGAGATATAAAAGAGCAGATCGAAAAAACTAAAATCTCTTCAGAGTTAGCAGAAAGAGACGGAGATTTAGCAAAGGCTGCAGAACTTAGATATGGAAAGTTGCCCGAACTTAAAAAAGCCTTAGATGACGAAAATAGGATTTTAGCTGAAACACAATCTAAAAGAAAGATGCTAAAAGAAGAAGTAGACGAGGAAGATGTGGCAGAGGTTGTGTCAAAATGGACAGGTATTCCAGTATCAAAGATGTTAGAAAGTGAGATTCAGAAGCTTTTGCAGATGGAAGAAAGGTTAAAAAAGAGAGTGGTCGGACAAGATGAAGCTATTATCGCTGTATCAAATGCTATAAGAAGATCAAGGGCAGGATTAAGAGACCCAAATAGACCAATAGGTTCTTTTATCTTTTTAGGACCTACTGGCGTTGGTAAAACAGAACTTACAAAAGCTTTAGCTGAATTTCTCTTTGACGATGAATCAGCGATGATAAGAATTGATATGTCAGAATATCAAGAAAGGCACACTGTCTCAAGGTTAATTGGTGCACCACCTGGTTATGTAGGGTACGAAGAAGGTGGTCAACTTACTGAAGCTGTAAGAAGAAGACCATACTCAGTTATATTATTTGACGAGGTTGAAAAAGCCCATCAAGAAGTCTTTAACCTCTTATTACAACTTTTAGATGATGGCAGGCTTACTGATGGACATGGCAGAGTTGTTGATTTTAAAAACACCATCGTAATCTTGACCTCTAATATAGGTAGTATTCACATCCAAGAAATTCTCTCAGAAAAAGCTAAAAGAAAAGGCATACATTGGGCTGAAACTACCAATAAAGAATTAAAAGACAAAATTATGGATGATTTAAGGGCTTTCTTTAGACCTGAGTTTTTAAATAGAATTGATGAGATAATAATCTTCAACCCATTGAATGAGGAGTTATTGAGGGAAATAGTTAAAATTCAAATAGAAAGGATAAGAAGATATCTCAAAGATAAAAAACTTGACATCATACTTACAGATAGAGCAATAGATTATATAGCTAAAATTGGATATGACCCTGTTTATGGTGCAAGACCTCTTAAACGGGCTATTGAAAAAGAGGTACTTAACCCTCTTGCTATAGAACTGTTAAATAAAACTTTTAAAGAAGAAACAACTGTAGAAGTTGATTATATATCTGATAAAATAGTATTTTACAAAAAAGATTAGATTCTCCTTTTTAATTTAAATATAATAAAGAAACGAAACTATCATAAACAACTGAGTTCAAATTAGGAGGTTAATTATGTCAATTATAAAATGGTCAGCAGCAAAAGAGCTTGACGAGATGAGAAAAGAAATGGATAAATTATTTGATGAGTTTTTCTCACCTTTTTTTCAAAGGAGGATGGGATACCTAAAACCTAAAGCTGGAACCATTACTCCAACGGTAGAGATGTATGAGAGAGCTTCAGATGTAGTAGTAAGAATAGATCTACCTGGTGTTAATAAAGATGAAGTAGATATCTCCATTATGAACGACAATTTACTAATCAAAGGCGAGATCAAAAAGCCAGAAGAGATTCGCGAAGACAATTACTACATTAAAGAGAAATCCTATGGTAGTTTTTCCAGAAGTATTTTACTTCCAGCTGATATTGATGTTGAGCATGTAAGCGCTGTGATGAAAAACGGTGTCTTAGAAATAGTTTTTGCGAAAAAAGAAGAAGCAAAAACTAAGGAAAGAAAGATTCAAATAAAATAGCAACTTAATAAAGTATAAGGGGGGGAGTTGATAACTCTTATCCCCCTATCAAAAGACATTTTAGATGTAAGAGTTTATTAGAGCTTTTCAAAATTATCCTTAGATGCGCCACAAATAGGGCATACCCAATTATCTGGTAGCTTTTCAAAAGGCGTTCCTGCAGGAATACCTGAGGATTCATCACCCTGTTCAGGGTCATAAACATAACCACATATGCTGCATTTCCATTTTTCCATTTCCTACTCCTTATTATAAATGATTTTTATTGAATACTAACTTAATTCTGTGTCCTTGTCAACATATTCTAATTTAACCTTTGCTATTCTTTGTCCGACCATCTCAATAATCTGTAATCTCATATTATCTAACATAACAAAATCACCGACCTTAGGAATTCTTTGCAAATAAGTTACTATAAAACCACCTAAAGTCTCATATTCTGTAGACTCAGGAATAGCGATACTATAATCATCTCTGAGATCATTAATAGTAATTGATGGGTCAATAAGAAAAGAATTATCAGGTAACTGTATAACAGGACTCTCAGTGTCATGTTCATCCCTAATCTCACCAACTATCTCTTCTAAAATATCCTCAAGAGTTACAAGACCTGTTACAGCACCATATTCATCAATTACAATCGCCATATGAACCCTTTTTTTTTGCATTTCTCTAAGAAGGTTGCTTATCTTCATCGTTTCAGGGATAAAAAGTGCTGGTTTTGTTGCTTTCCTAATATCAAGTTTTTGTTTCTCTTTATCAGATTGGTTCAATAGGTTTAAGAACTCCTTTGCGTATACAATCCCTCTTATATCATTTAGGTCTTTTCCTATAAGAGGATAACGAGAAAATTTTTCTTCAGATATTATATTAACAATCTCCTCAAAACTCATATTTGTTCTTAAAGTTACCATAATAGGCGATGGAACCATAATCTCCTTCACAGATGTATCAGTAAACTCAAAAACTCCATGAATTAGTTCTTTTTCCTCAGACTCAAAAACACCCTCTCGCCTGCCTTCTTCCAAAAGGAGTTTTACCTCTTCTTCTGAGATATAATCTTTTTTACTAAAAGCCTTTTTCCCAAGTGGCTTAAGGATAAAATTAGTGCTTGTAGTTAAAAGGTATACAAATATATTTGTAAGCTTAGAAAACTTTACTATCAAAGGAGATACAAAAAGACTTACTCTTTCTGGGTTTGCAAGGGCTAAAGATTTTGGTATCAACTCGCCAAATACTAAACTTAGATAAGTTATTATGAAAACTATAAGTCCTATTGAGATAAAATCAGCCGAAGAGGATATTGCAGAAATTGGCACTTCCTTAATAATAGGACCAATGGTAGTTACAGCAAAAGAACCACCTACTGCAGATGCAAGAGCGCCCGCTGCTGTGACGCCAATTTGTATTGTTGCAAGAAACTGATCGGGATGCTCTCTAAGATTATTTAAAAACTCAGCATTTCTTATTTTTTCCTCAAGTAGTTTCTTGATTCGGCTTTTTCTGACAGTGACAACAGCTATCTCAGAGGCTGCAAAAAAACCATTTATCAATATAAAGAGGAAGATAAGGAAAATCTCAAGCCACATTACTTTTTAATTTTCTAATCACTTCGTCAGTGGCTTCTGAAGTTGTACAAGCAGGAGTACCAGGAGGCTTCAAATCATAAGTAAGATATCTACCTTCGTTTAATACATCTGTAATAGCCCACTGAAGTCTTTTAGCTGCTTGAATCTCGCCAAGATGCTTTAACATCATTACCCCTGACAAGGCTAAAGCAAAAGGATTCATTTTATTCAACCCTTTATATTTTGGTGCACTTCCATGGGTAGCCTCAAATACAGCATATTCATCTCCAATATTTGCTCCTGGTGCCAACCCTAAACCACCAATCAAACCAGCAGCAAGATCAGAAACAATATCTCCATATAAATTAGGCAGCACTATTACATCATACAACTCTGGTTTTTGAACTAATTGCATACACATATTATCAATAATTTTATCATCAAATTCAATATCAGGATATCTGCCAGCTACAGAACGAGCAACTTCTAAAAAAAGCCCATCGGAAAATTTCATTATATTTGCTTTATGAACAACTGTTACTTTTTTCCTATTATTCTTCTTTGCATATTCAAAGGCAAAAGTAACAATTCTCTCAGTTCCGTAAATAGATATAGGTTTAATACTTATTCCTGAATCATTTCTGACAATCTTATTTGTCTTAACTTTCAAAAAATTAATAAGCTCCAAAGTTTCTGGTTTTCCTTGTTCAAACTCTATCCCCGCATAAAGGTCTTCATTATTCTCTCTGACAATAATTAGATCGACATTATCATATCTTAGACTCAACCCTTTAAAACTCTTACACGGTCTTAGACAACAATAAAGATCCAGTTCTTGTCTGAGAGCAACATTAACACTTCTAAACCCTTTACCAACAGGTGTTGTAATAGGACCTTTGAGAGCAACTTTATTTTTCTTTATAGACTCTATTACCCTATCTGGTAAAGGTGTTCCCTCTTGCATATATACCTCTTCACCAGCATTTTGGACATCCCAGATAAACTGCACGCCAGTTGCCTCTAACATTCTAACTACTGCCTCTGTAATCTCGGGACCTACTCCATCTCCAGGTATCAAAGTAATATTATACATCTGGCCTCCTTATGGGCAAACTGATAGAATTTCCCTAACGATATCAGGATAATTAGCTATGAGTTTTAACTCATCATCAGTTAAAGGTTTTTGAGTGTGTAAATTAGCATATTGGACAATCTCAAGTATCCTACGGGCTTCGTCATCATCATGAAACTCTATCCCAAGCTTGCTATAAACATACCGAAATCCTTTTATACCACCATACTCACCGGTTGTAATAATTCTTCCTGTTTCGGTAAGCTCAGGTTCACCCCTTCCAACATCTTCAGGATCATAAAGTTCGTAGTTTCTCCTGTCCTTTAAAGCTCCATCTGCATGGATGCCAGACTCATGAGCAAATGCGTTAGCGCCTACACCTGGCTGGTTTATTGGTATCGGTAGATTAAAAGCATAAGAGGCATAACGAGCTATTTTCCATGCCTTCTTAAGGTCAATATGCTCATCTAATGGTAACTTATCTTTTAAACCATGCGAGAACTTCAGAGCTAAAATTGTTGAAACTAAATCACAGTTACCAGCTCTTTCACCATAGCCATTTATGGTAGTGTTAATATATGCATCTGTCTCAGCTTCAATAGAGGCCTGAGCTCCTGTGATAGAGACTGCCTCTGCCATACCAAGATCATTATGACAATGCATCTCGATAGGAAACTTCGTTGCAAGGGCAAGTGTTTTTATCCTCTCATAAATTGTAATAGGGTCATCAGTACCTAAAGTATCACAATACCTAAATCTGTCAGCGCCACTTTCTTTACTTACTAATATATACTCTATAAGCCTACTTAATTCAGTTCTTGATGCATCTTCAGCATTGATGCCAACCGTCTCAGCTCCTAAACTTTTAGCCAACTTAATAGACTCAGAAACTGACTTTAAAATATCCTTCCAAGTTTTTTTACCCTGAAATTTACCTTCCAGCATTATATCTGAAGTTGACATAGAGAGATTCAAATGTTTTAAATCAGGACAGTTATTAAAGGATAATTCAACATCTTCTGGTACAGCACGACACCATCCTTCCAAATGAATTCTTTTCATAACACCTAATCTTGCAAGTTCAAGATTAGCGTTTATATACTTAACCTCATGTTTTATAGTAGGAAAGCCTATCTCGCTTTGATAAATCCCCATCTCATCAAGATAAATATTAAGCATCGTCTTTGATAATTTAGGTAAAAGGATTCTGGATGTCTGAACTCCGTCTCTATTTGTTACATCAATTAAATAAACCTTATTCATATGCCTCCTTTATTTTTAAATCATTTTTTCTTAACTATTTCACGAGGAAGGGCTATCTTGCCAGTTCTTACAAACTCTTTTATACCAATAGGTTTCATAAGCTCTATAAAAGCATCTATTTTTTTATCATCACCAGTAATCTCTATAGTATAAGTTGATGGACTTGAGTCTAAAACCCTACCTCTAAAAATCTCAACTATTCTTAAGACCTCTGCTTTGTGTTCCTGTTTTGGCGTAACCTTTATTAAAATCATCTGACGTTCAACATGGTCAACCTCAGTAAGATCTACTACTTTAATTACATCAATTAACTTATTAAGTTGCTTCAAAATTTGCTCTATTATCCAGTCATCTCCACGAGTTACAATTACCATAGTGGAGACCTGAGGGTCTATCGTTTCACCTACTGAGATACTTTCAATATTATATCCCCTACCGCTGAAAAGACCAGCAACCCGAGAGAGAACGCCAAATTTATTCTCAACATGAATTAAGATAGTGTGTTTCATCTTATTTGCCTCCTACTTAACCACTTTCAATTTCTTTTCAGCTTTTTTTTCTTTTTCCAAAAAAAGCATATCATTTAAAGTAGCTCCTGCAGGTACCATAGGAAAAACTTTCTCTTTCCAGTCTACCTGAAAATCCATAAAAACAGTTTTCTTTATTTTAAAAGCCTCACGTAGTAATGGCTCAACCTCACTTGGTTTAGTCGCTCTAAATCCTAAAGCACCATAAGCCTCAGCAAGTTTAACAAAATCAGGTACAACATCAAGATAGGTATGTGAGTATCTTTCATTAAAGAACAGCTCCTGCCATTGCCTTACCATTCCTAAATACTGATTATTCAGAATGGCAACCTTTACAGGTAAATTATACACAACAGCAGTTGCTAACTCTTGGATATTCATCTGAATACTACCATCTCCTGCTATGTCAATAACTAACTTATCAGGATTCGCTATCTGTGCTCCTATAGCAGCAGGGAATCCATATCCCATAGTACCAAGACCTCCTGAAGTCAGTAAAGTACGTGGCTTTGTAAACTTATAAAATTGAGCAGTCCACATCTGATTTTGTCCCACCTCAGTGGTTATTATAGCATCACCTCTTGTGAGCTCATAAATCTTCTCAACAACAAACTGAGGCTTAATTACCTCAGAACTTTCAAAATAAAACATTGGTCTTTCTTCTTTCCACTCCTCAACCTGCCTTAACCAAGCTTTTCTTATCTCAACCCATTGGCTATTAAGTTGGTCTTTTATACACTGGTTTAATGACTTAAGAACCCTTTTAACATCACCAACTATAGGTATATCAACCCTTACATTCTTTCTAATTGAAGTTGGATCTATATCAATATGGATTATCCTTGCATTTGGAGCAAATCCTTCTATTTTACCTGTAACCCTATCATCAAAACGCATACCTATAGCTATTAAAAGATCAGAATTCTGAACACTCTTATTAGCATAATAGGTACCATGCATACCTAACATCCCAAGAGACAAAGGATGCTCACCAGAGAAGCTCCCAAGACCCATTAAAGTCATAGTTACAGGTATATTAGTCAACTCTACAAACTCTCTTAACTCCTCAGAAGCATTAGAAAGAATACACCCACCACCAGCAATTATAACTGGTTTTTTAGCCTTAGCTATCTCATTAGCTGCCTTCTCTATCATCCAACGATTTCCCTCGTATCTGGGATTATAACTCCTAATAAATACCTTCTCTGGCCAAATAAATTCAGCTTTGTTTGCAGAAACATCTCTTGGTAGATCTATTAAAACAGGACCTGGTCTACCTGCGTTGGCTATATAAAAAGCCTCTCTTATTAGCCTGGCAAGGTCTTTAGTGTCTTTTACAAGAATGTTATATTTTGTACATGGGCGTGTAATACCAACTATATCAGCTTCCTGGAATGCATCATTACCTATAAGCATAGTAGGGACCTGGCCAGTTATAGCTACAAGGGGTATAGAATCCATATAAGCAGTAGTAAGTCCTGTTACTGTGTTAGTTGCACCAGGTCCAGAAGTAACAAGGACAACACCGGTCTTACCTGATGATCTTGCATAACCATCAGCGGCATGCACTGCACCCTGTTCATGCCTTGTTAATATAAGTTTTATATCTTTGTCGTCATGAAGTAAATCAAAGATGCTAAGAACGACACCACCTGGATAACCAAAAATATATTCAACACCTTCTTTTTTTAGGCATTCAATTAAAATCTCTGCACCTGTCATCTTCATTTTATGTTCTCCTTCATTCTACAATAAAAGGGTAAAAATTAAGATAACATAAAAGAGGAAAAGTTTTCTATTTTTAAAAAATTAATTATAAAAAGTTTCATTAATAAAGTATAAGTCATTGATCATTAAACATTTTTTCTTGTCATCTTTAAAAGTTTACTTAAAGTAAGTTGTCATAACAACTTACTTTAAAATAATCACATAAAAAACTAAACTCAAAAGATTAATTAATCTGCCTTCTTTTCTTCTGATTGCAACAAATATAACTCTTTATAAATTAGCGACTCTGACAGAACTTCTTTATGATCACCAATTTTTTCAATACATCCTTTATTTATAACAATCACCCGGGAAGCCTTTTTTAAAGTAGAAAGTCTATGTGCAATAATTATGGTTGTCTTACCAACCATTAGTTTTTCTAAAGCTAACTGAACTTTTCTCTCTGAATCTGCATCTAATGATGAAGTGGCTTCATCTAAAATGAGTATAGTAGGATTCTTCAGTATAGCCCGAGCTATTGTTAATCTTTGTTTTTGCCCACCAGAAAGTTTAGTTCCTCTTTCTCCTACTACAGTATTATATCCTTCAGGTAGCTGCACTATAAATTCATGGGCAAAAGCTGCCTTAGCAGCGTTTTCAATTTCCTCATCATTTGCCTCAGGTCTGCCACACAATATATTAGCTCTTATAGTATCATTAAATAATATTAAGTCTTGAGTTACCAACCCTATATTTGATCGTATTGTTCTTAAAGACAGTTTGCTAATATCTATGCCATCAATATAAACATTTCCCTCAGAGGGCACCCAAAACCCAGCGAGAATATCAACGATGGTACTTTTCCCTGCCCCGCTCATACCTACTATCGCTACAACTTCTCCTTTTTTTATCTCAAAACTTACATTCTTAAGAGCATAATCGGTAGCTTCCGGATATTTAAAAGATACATTATCAAAAACTATGTTTCCTTCTAACTTTTTATCAATGCCACCTTCTCTCTCGTCTTCTTCTAAGAAAATAGTCTTTATCCTCTCTATAACCGCTCTGCCTTGCTGAAAATTATTATATACTTTGCTTAATCTTCTAATTGGCGTATAAATCATCAAAATAGCTGCTATAAAAGAGAAAAAGGAACTTACTGACAGCTCCTCTGAAATTACTAAATAGCTTCCATAAAAAAGGATTATCGCTACACCTATTCCCCCCAATATCTCAGTCATGAATCTTGAGAACTCATCTATCCTAACCTCTCTCATTGTGTTTCTATAATGTTCTGTTAGAGCCTTTTCATGTCGTTCTGACATCTTTTTTTGCATATTATAAGCTTTAATAATCTTCATACATAATAGAGTCTCATTCAAAATATGAGTTACTTCAGAAATAAGTTTTCTCGTCCGAAAAGCGGTTTTTTTCATTATCTTACCAAGTTTACTTATGCTGTAACCCATCAAAGGAATAACTATAAAGGAAAGAAGGGCTAACTCCCATTGTCTAAAGAGAGCAACACCAGCTAAAACTATTACTGTAGCTCCTTCTACGAAAAAATCTTTAATAGTATGAGCTACAGTTGAGTGAAGTAAACTTAGGTCATTTAAAATTCTTGAAATCACAGAACCAGAAGTAGTTTTAGAGAAAAAGGAAACTGGCAATAAAAGTAATTTATCATAGATTTCTTTGCGGATTGACCTTACAATCTTTGCCCCAATTGAACTCATTAAATAATTAGTTAAATAGGTAAAAGCTCCTCTTAAAAAAAACAAAACTATTATACTCAAAGGCAATAATATGAGAAGTACTTTTGATTTATGAAGGAAAAAATAATCTAATGCTGGCTTTACAAGCCATGCTATAGCGCCATTTATAGCAGCAAGTATTGCTCCTGATATAATAGCTGCTATTAGTCTTATAAAGTGGGGCTTTGAAAGTTCATAGAATATGATGAAATCTGATAAATTACTATTAGGTCTTTCCTTTATAAATATCTCTTTTATATTCATGAACTAAAGTAAATTAGTCTTTTAAGCCTCAAAATAGCTATTATAGTTTAATCACTACCTTTAGCTTCTTTGGCCTTCATTGAGACTAAAAGGTTAAGCTAAATTTTAAAAATCAATAATACTCTTTACAGTAAATATAAACCTTTAGCCTCAATAAGCAAAGATGATTATGAATGGATTATAAATCCAAAATCTTAAGCTTTTTAAATCTTGATAATCACTTAGCAAAGCCATATTTGTAGTTAGTAAACAAAAAATAAATAGATTCTACAAAACATTTAATCATGTGTTTATAGTCTCAGGCTTTTATTTTATATTTAAGAATAAGTTATGTGCAATAAAATTTAATAATTAAATATATACTAATTAACTGCAGTTTCAAAGAAAATCTTTATAAATTTAATTTTAATTAATAGAAAAGACTTAAAAAGAAAAGATTTTTGAGATACTAACTAAAGTGAGGAAATTTTATATCTTTTTTTGCCCTCTTCAATCAGATCATTTCCATAAATATCATTCGCAACAATAGCGGGGAAATCTTCAACATATAGTTTTCTAATAGCCTCTGGTCCTAAGTCCTCATAGGCAATTACCTCTGAGGATTTTATATGTTTTGACAATAAAGCCCCTGCACCTCCAGTAGCTATAAAATATACAGCACCATATTTAACCATGCTTTCTTTAACCATAGGAGATCTACCACCCTTACCTATCATGCCCTTTAATCCTTTTTCAATTAACAGTGGAGCATAAGCATCCATACGAGAACTTGTAGTAGGTCCTGCAGACCCTATTATACGAGATGGCTTAGGAGGGGTAGGACCAACATAATAAATAACAGCTCCTTTAATATCAAATGGTAATTCTTTGCTTTCTTTTAAAAGTTCAACTAACCTCTTATGAGCTGCATCCCTTGCTGTATAAATAAAACCACTAATATAAACTAAATCACCTGCTTTAAGATCCCTTATTGCTTCATCTGTTAAAGGCGTAGTTATTTTTTTATACATCTTTTCCATTTATAATATGACCTCTTTGTGACGAGCACTATTGCATTGAATATTTACAGCAACAGGTAAACTTGCAATATGACACGGAAAATACTCAATGTTTACAGCTAAAGCTGTAACTCTGCCTCCAAGCCCCATTGGACCGATACCTAGTTTATTTATCTCAATAAGCAATAGCTTCTCAAGTTCTGCATATCGTGGATCTGGGTTACTTTCTCCTAATTTTCTTAAAAGAGCCTTTTTAGACAATAAAGCACATTTCTCAAAGGTACCACCAATACCAATACCAACAATAATAGGAGGACAAGGATTACCCCCTGCTTTTTCAACAGTCTCAAGAACAAATGACTTTATTCCATCTAATCCATCTGCAGGTTTTAACATCTTAATAGCACTCATATTTTCACTGCCTCCACCTTTTGGGGCGACTGTAATCTTTACTTTATCACCGTTGACCATTTCAAGATGCAAAATACAAGGTGTATTATCGTTGGTATTCTTTCTATCAAAAACAGGATCATTTACAATAGATTTCCTGAAATACCCTTCTGAGTATGCCCTTCTTACTCCTTCATTTACCGCCTCATAAATGCTTTTTCCTCTGAAATATACATCACTGCCCCACTCTATAAAAACAACAGCAAAACCTGTATCTTGACAAAGTGCAAGGCTCTCTTCTTTTGCAATATCTTTATTTTTAAGTAATTGCTCAATAACCGATCTTCCCATAAGAGATTCTTCTATCTTTAAAGACTCTTCAAAGGCTTCACAGACATCCTCAGGCAGTTCAGTCACAGCTTCAAGAAAAAGTTTTCTAACTGCAAAGATTATTTGATCTTCTGATATCTCTTTTTTAAACATATAAACCTTAAAAGGGGTGGAGCTTTTTAGGAACCACCCCTTCTGTAATCCTTTTTATTTTTATAAATTTTACTACTTATTAATTACTTTTATCTTCTTTGAGCAAGTTGGATTCTAATTGTTGCCCTCTCTAAGGACGCAGTTGCACGAGCAAAGTCAATTTCTTCTGCCTTTTTCAGCCTCTCCTCTGCCCTTTTTAACGATGCTTTAGCTCTTTCTATATCAATATCTTCTGCCTTCTCAGCACTATCAGCTAAGATTATGACTTTCTCTCCTGTAACCTCTGCATAACCGCTATTAACAAATACATAAACTGTTTCATTACCTTTTTTATATGAAAGAACACCTATTTTTAAGGTAGTTATAAAAGGTACATGGCCAGCAAGCACCCCAAAATCACCTTCTGTGCCTGATGCTGATACCTCATCTACCTCTTCACTTAAAACTTGCCCATAAGGTGTTACTATTTCTAAAAGCAACTTATTTGTCATAGAATTGACTCCTGATTTTTTAAGGTTTATCTGCTCCAGCCAAGTTTTCTTGCTTTTTCTTCAACTTCCTCAATAGCTCCTGTCATGTAGAAAGCTTGTTCTGGAACATCATCATATTGACCATTGACTATAGCTTCAAAACCTCTAATAGTATCTTCCAGTTTCACATATCTGCCAGGAGTTCCTGTAAAAGTCTCTGCAACATGGAAAGGCTGACTTAAAAATCTTTGTATCTTTCTTGCTCTTGAAACTACTAATTTATCATCTTCTGATAACTCTTCAATACCTAAGATTGCTATGATGTCCTGTAGTTCCTTATATTTCTGTAAGATGCTCTGGACCTTTCTTGCAACTGAATAATGATGCTCACCTACAACCTTTGGGTCAAGAATTCTTGATGTAGAATCAAGCGGGTCAACTGCTGGGTAAATACCTAACTCTGCTATCTGTCTTGACAAAACAACAGTTCCATCCAGATGGGTAAAGGCTGTAGCAACAGCAGGGTCGGTTAAGTCATCGGCTGGAACATAAATAGCTTGCATTGAGGTAATTGAACCTTTATTTGTAGTGGTAATTCTCTCTTGTAAATTACCCATATCTGTTCCCAATGTAGGCTGATAACCAACTGCTGAAGGCATTCTACCTAAAAGTGCTGAAACTTCAGCTCCTGCTAAGGTATATCTAAAAATGTTATCAATAAATATCAAAACATCCTGCCCTTGATCTCTAAAATACTCTGCAGCAGTAAGAGCTGTCAAAGCAACTCTTGCCCTTGCACCTGGTGGTTCGTTCATCTGCCCATAAATAAGAGCAACATTAGGTAAAACCCCTGAGTGTTTCATCTCAAGATAAAGATCATTTCCTTCTCTTGTCCTTTCGCCTACTCCAGCAAATACTGATACTCCACCGTGTTTCATTGCAATATTATGGATCATTTCCATAATAACAACTGTTTTTCCTACACCAGCTCCACCAAACATCCCCATCTTTCCACCTCTTACAAAGGGGATTAGTAGATCAAAAACTTTAACACCCGTTTCAAACTGTTGGGTTGTGGCTAACTGCTCAGCAAATTCTGGAGCTGGCCTATGAATTGGCCATTTCTCATCGGACTGAATAGGTCCCATCTCATCAACAGGCTCACCAATAACATTCATTATCCTTCCCAAAACAGATTTGCCCACAGGAACAGCGATTGGAAGACCAGTGTCTATTGCTTTCATACCTCTTACAAGTCCATCAGTAGGACCCATTGCTATAGTTCTGACCTTATTGTCGCCAAGCTGAAGTGCAGTTTCTAAGGTTAGCTTTATCTCTGGTATTCCTTTTTCAGGGTCTCCTGGTTCATCTATTACGATAGCGTTTAATATAGCAGGAATCTCTTTCTCAAATTCAACATCAACAACTGCACCGATTACCTGGACTACTTTTCCTACATTCATTATTTTCCTCCTAAGTCTTAATACTTTATTTATTCTAAGCTAAATTACTTTTCAAGAGCCTCAACGCCACCAACTATATCCATTAATTCCTTTGTTATTCCAGCTTGTCTTACTTTATTTGCTATTAAAGTCACTTTTGCTATCATATCTTCGCAGTTCTTTGAAGCGTTTTCCATTGCTGTCATCCTGGCTGCTTCTTCTGAGGCTTGAGATTCAAGTAAAGCCCTATAGATTTGTATCTCCACATATTTTGGCAAAAGCCTTTCAAAAAGGACTTCTCTTGATGGCTCAAACTCAAAGGTTGCGGTTGCTGTTGAGCTTGTAGTTTGTGGACTACCAATTTCCCCTATAGGAAGAAGTTTCTGAGTTGTTGGTTTCTGGACTATCATTGATTTAAATTCACTGAACACGATTATAAACTCATCTATGTTTTCATTTTCATAATTTTCAATTACATCTTTTGCGATCTCCTGGGCATTTGCATAAGTAATCTTCCCTGATAACCCAATCCAAGCATTTCGTATTGCGATACTGCGTCTTTTAAAATAATCACGGGCCTTTCTTCCTATAACGCTTATACTAACTTCAACACCTTCTTTTTTTAATGAATCTATCTGTTGCGATGCAACCCTTAATATATTTGAATTATAAGCCCCACAAAGGCCTCTGTCGGAGGTTAAAACTATAACCTCAACCTTCTTCTTAGGTCTCCAGACCAAAAGTGGATGCCCACCTGCCTCTGTAGAACCACTTGCAAGGTCTGAAAGCACAGATTCCATCTTTACTGCATAAGGTCTAAAATTTATCATTCGGTCTTGTACTTTCCTTAACTTTGCAGCGGCGACCATCTTCATTGCAGAAGTAATCTTCTTTGTTGATGCTATAGCTTTGAGCCTTTTTCTTATATCCCTTAAAGTTGGCATTTATAGTCTCCTGTTTAAAAACTTTTAAGGCTGAAATGTCTTTTTAAATTCTTCAATCGTTGAATTTAATTTTGCCCTTAGCTCATCATCCAGTGCCTTTTTCTCTCTAATCTCGTTTCTTAAATCCTGTTTTTTGGCTTTAATGAATTTCATAAAAGAATCTTCAAAGGCTTTAATATGCTCAACGGCTATATCATCAAGAAACCCTTGGGTGCCAGCATAAATTAATATTACTTGATCCTCAAAGGGCATAGGAACGTACTGGTCTTGCTTAAGTAACTCGACCATTCTCTTACCCCTTTCTAACTGAGCAAGAGTTGCTTTATCAAGATCAGAAGCAAACTGAGCAAATGCTGCTAACTCTCTATACTGCGCTAAATCAAGTCTCAACATACCAGCAACCTGCTTCATTGCTTTTGTCTGAGCTGCGCCACCAACACGGCTAACAGAAAGTCCTACGTTAATGGCAGGTCTGACACCAGCATAGAATAACTCAGGCTCAAGGTATATCTGACCATCTGTAATTGAGATAACATTTGTAGGCATATAGCCTGAAACGTCACCAGCCTGGGTTTCAATTACAGGCAAAGCTGTAAGTGAGCCACCTCCTTGAGCATCTGAGAGTTTAGCAGCTCTCTCAAGTAACCTGGAGTGAAGATAGAATACATCACCAGGGTAAGCTTCACGAGCTGGAGGACGTCTTAATATGAGCGAAACCTGTCTGTAGGCATGTGCTTGTTTTGTTAAATCATCATAACATATTAGTGCATGCTTACCATTATCTCTGAAATACTCACCAATTGCACAGCCAACATAAGGAGCGATATACTGCATTGCAGCAGGCTCACTTGCGGTTGCAACAACGACTATGGTATGATCCATAGCGCCATACTCCTCAAGAATCTTTACAGCTCTTACGATAGCTGATCTTCTTTGACCTACAGCAACATATATGCAAATAACATCGCCACCTTTTTGGTTTATTATAGTATCTAATAGAATAGCTGTCTTTCCAGTCTGACGGTCACCGATTATTAGCTCTCTCTGTCCCCTCCCAATAGGTATCATACTATCTACGGCTTTAATTCCTGTCTGCAATGGTTGATTAACTGGTTGCCTTCTAATTATACCAGGAGCCACAACATCAACCTTCATGAATTGTTTAGCATTTATTGGACCTTTACCATCAATAGGCTGTCCTATCGCATTAACAACTCTACCTATCATCGCCTCACCAACAGGGGTTTCCATAACCTTGCCTGTCCTTTTGACAATGTCTCCTTCTTTGACAAGCTTGTCATCACCAAAAAGTATGGCTCCAACATTATCCTCTTCTAAGTTAAGCGCCATACCAACAACACCATTTGGCATCTCGAGCATCTCAGCAGCCATACAGTTGTCAAGTCCATAAATTCTTGCTACACCATCTCCAACATAAGTAATAACACCTACTTCGCTTACATCAACCTTTTTCTCGTACTCAGTTATATGTTTCTTAAGATAATTACTAATTTCCTCAACCTTCAATTCCATTTTTTCACCCCTTTATTAGCTTATCTTTTAAAAGCCCTAACTGGCCTTTTATGCTACTGTCATACATAGTGCTACCTACCTGTATTCTAACACCACCAAGTAAGGATGGATCAAAGATAAACTCCAACTCTACATCTTTACCTGTAAGCTGGGCAAGTGCCTTGGCAAGTTCTTTTTCATACTCCTTAGTTATCTCAGTTGGTGTAGCCACAACAGCCTTAACTTTCTTTTGCATCAACATATAAAGAGAATTAATAGCATTAATTATTTCCTTAAGGTTAAAAAGCAACATCCTATTTGACAAGTAAATTAGGTACTGGGCTACTTCTGATGACATTTTCATATGATGAGATATAATAGCTATAGCCTTTTCTCTTTCAGCTTCTGTAAAAACTGGGCTTACCATTAGAGTCTTGAAATTCTTGTCTTTCTCAATGAGACTCGCTACTGCATTTAATTGCTCAAGAGCTTTCGGGACCTCAGCCATTTCGACTGATTTCAAAAATTGTTTGGCATATTTTTTAGTATCTTTTACCTTTTTCAATTTTTAACCCCTAATAATTTAATAGAATCTTGTAATATTTTGTCTTGTTCTTCTTTTGTTAATCTTGCTTTGATCTTTTCCTCAGAAAGCTTTATAGCCTCCTCAACAGCCTCTGCCTTTATTATCTCCTTTGCCATCTTGATCTCATGATCAATATTAGATTTTGCTTGCTCAAGAATTTTCGATTTAAGTCTTTCAGCATCTTCAATTAAACGCTTCTTTTCCTCTTCCCCAGATGACTTAGCTACTGCTAAAATCTCAGCAATTTCCTTATCTTTTAGTCTTAACTTCTCTTCTACCTCGGCAAGGGCTTTTTGAGCGATCTGTTTAGCTTCCTGTGCATCCTTAATACTCTTCTCTATCATCTCAGAGCGTTGCTTTAAAAAATTTTTAAGCGGCTTTCCAACAAACTTTACTAATAATACAACTAATATAGTAAAGTTCAATATTCTCCACAACCAACCTAAGGGACCTTCTTCTGCACCACCTGCCGCATAAACTAAATTTGGTGAGAGTAATATAAAAAATGTTAAAGAGAAAATTGCAAAATTATAAATACCCATTGTCTTTGTTTCTTTCTTTAAAAATCTTTTTTTCATCATGCTTTCACCAACTTTCTAACTATTTCTTCTGACAATTTATCTACATCTGCCCTTAAGATGGCTCTTGCTTTTTCTGTCTCCAATTTCAGTTCCTGGCGAGCTCTCTCAATCATTGCTACTGCTTCTTCTTCTGCCTTACGAAGTACCTCAGTTTGATAAGATATGCCAGCTTCTCGAATTGAGTTATAAATATCCTTTGCTTGCTTTCTGGCTTGCTGAAGTTCTGCATTCATCTTAGCTGCGTTTTCGTCTTTCTTAGCATTCATTGCTTTAGCATCTTCGTAAGCGCCTTTTATTGTGTTTTCTCTCTCTTTGAAAAGTTTTGCAAGAGGTTTAAAAAGAAGAGAACTTAAGATGAAATACAAAATTATAAAATTTGCGACAAGAACAAAATACCACTGATTAAACTCTAACATATTACCCTCTTCCTCCGTTCCAAAGTTTTTTATGCCTTTATTTGTTTTGGAACTATGTTATGTAATGTTATTCAAAGAAACAAAAAAACAATTCGGACAAAACATTACCACACCAACAATCTTTTGTCAAGAATTTAATAATAAATAATTATTATTAATATATAATTAGGAATTATTAATTTATAAGTCACTGAAAAAAATTGTTTTTTATCAAAAATAAGTTAGCTTTATGATGATATCAAACCATTTATATTCCTCACCTTATCTTAAACACTAAACAAAAATTTACGCCTTAAATATTAGCTTTATTTATCAGTCTGCTAAGTCACCTATTTAAGGTATTTTACAATAGTCCGAGTTAATGTTATAAAATAATAGTACCTTTTTAAAGATTAAAAATAACGAAAAAGAAAACTTCATCCTATAAAATGTTTATTAGAAATCCAGAACTGAAGCTGAAGAGTCCTCTTCCTTATAGAAAGCTCACCGAAAAAATGATTTTTTCTTTATATATAATTCTTTGTAAGAACCTTTTTATAATCATCAAAAAGCTCTCTCTTTTTAATCACGATGTTCCGTCTTTATTTTGGAGGGATAAAGAATGAAACAAAAAGCAATTATTCTTGCTATAATCTTTTTAATCGGTATTACGTTGGTTTTCCTTATAGATTCTAATAAAAGTAAGATCAAAACAAAAGCATCAGTAGGTTTAGATGCACCATATTTTGAACTAAAAGATATTGATAACAAACTTTGGAAACTATCAGACCTCAAAGGGAAGGTAATACTATTGAATTTCTGGGCAACATGGTGTGAGACATGCAAAATTGTTAACTCTTCATTAGATAATCTTATAAAAACACGAACTGATGAAAACGTAGTTTTATTATCAATTTTATATAAAGATACCCCTTCTAATGCAATAGAATACATGAAAAAAAATGGTTTTACCTTCCCAGTCTTAATTGATGACAAAAACGTCGCAAACATTTACGGGATAAGTGGGATACCAGAAACCTTTATAATTAATAAAAAAGGTCTAATTAAAGATAAAATAATTGGTCCTATTAAGTGGGACTCTCCAATGGTCAAAACTGCTATCGAACAATTTGCATCAGAGTAGAGATGGAACAAAAAAAAGGAAAAAAACCTCAAAAGGCGTTACTTTTCATTGGAATTCTTTACACAAAAGAGGATTTTTACCTGGAAGCTTTAAAACATATTCGTTTTTATTTTGACGATATTGCTATGATCACACCTTCTATGATTTGGGACTTTTCTAATTATTATAAAGAGGAATTGGGAGATAATATACTGAGAAGATTCATTTTTCTGAAAAATCTCATCGACCAAGACAGCATAGTAGATATAAAGATAATTACAAATGAAATTGAAAAAATACTTTCCATAAATAACAAAAGACAAGTTAATCTTGACCCTGGATATCTTACTTTAGCTAAAATAGTTCTTGCTTCAACAAAAGATTATTCACACAGAATTTACTTAAAAAACGGTATATTCGCAGAAGTAACTTTAATATATAAAAATAAATCCTTCATATCTCATTTAAATACTTACAAAGACTATCAAGATACGCGTTACATAAATATTTTTAACTCAGCAAGAAATCTCTACAGACTAATTTTACAGGATTAAACTCTTCTCATGGAGAAGATCAACTTATTTTTATTAAGCATAATACCTCTGATGGTGGCGATAAATGCTCCAGGGGTCTTGCCTATTTATATTTCAATGACAGAACATTTAACACAACAAGAGAGAAAAAAGCTCGCTCGCCAATCCGTTATTACTGCATCTATGGTAACCGTAGGATTCATTTTCGTTGGCAATATTATTTTCAGCACCCTCTCAATACAAGTAGAAGATTTTATGATTGCAGGTGGTATCTTACTTTTGATTATCTCCATTTCAGACATGCTTAAGATAGAAGAAAGTAAAAGTGTGAATATCTCTACCCTTGGTGTAGTCCCATTAGGAACACCTCTAATTGCTGGTCCTGCAACATTGACAACCTCTTTAATATTGGTTGGGAATTATGGTTATCTACCTGTAATTTCTTCCTTATTTATAAATCTATTTTTTACTTGGTTAATTCTTCATTATGCCGACTCAATTATTAAGCTTATGGGGATAAATGGCTCAAGAGCTTTTGCTAAGGTTTCATCCCTACTACTTGCAGCAATAGCAGTAAAACTTATTAGGTCAGGTATTATGAAAATTTTAGAATAAAAAAATATTTACTTGACTAAAATATTAACTTTGGTGCCAACTTCTTGGATACTTTCTATCTTCATATCCCATCCATGGGCTTTCACCAAATGCTTAACTATAGCTAAGCCTAATCCTGTCCCACCTAACTCACGAGACCTTGCCCTGTCAACTCTATAAAATCTTTCACCAAGCCGTGAGAGATGACTTGCAGGTATACCAATTCCAGTGTCATCAACATATACAATATAGTTATTATTAGTCTTCTTTATGCCAATCGTAACCCCACCTCTTTCTGTAAACTTAATAGCATTATCTACCAGATTTAAGAGAATTTGAACGAACCTATTTTTATCTGCAAACAAGGTTATATTTTCATTTGGGACATTTTTCCTTAAATAAAGTCCCTTTTTTTCTGCTGATTCCTTAAATGTAGAGATAACCGTATCTACTACCTCAACTGGATCAATAAGTGCTTTTTCAACTTTTACATCACCAAGCTCAATCCTTGAAAGGGTAAGTAAATCATCAACAAGACTATTAAGGCGAGTACCATGATTTTTGATCATTTGTAAGAATTTGATAGCATTATCCCTATCATCTATTGCACCTTCAAGAAGTGTCTCAGAAAAGCCTACTATAGCAGTCAAAGGTGTTTTTATCTCGTGTGACACATTAGCTACAAAGTCAGTTCTTATTTGTTCAAGCTGCTTAAGCCTTGTAATATCATGTAAAGTCAAAACAATCCCTGTGATATTATCATCAGAATAAATAGGAACAGCTGTAGCGATTAAGTATATATCTGAATCAGCTCTTGAGACTGTAATCTCATCAGATATAATCTCCCAAGTATCAGTAGCCCTTCTAAAAATATCTATTAATTGTCTATTTCTTATTACCTCAATAAACTGCTTTTTTTCAATATTTTTGTCTACATTAAAAATTTTTCTAAAGGTTCTGTTCGCTAATACTATCTTACCAGACGTATCGACTATCAACACGCTATCAGTCATTCCACGTAAAATAGCTTCCATCCTCCTAGTTTCTTCGTCTGCAGTTTCAAGCTTTGTTTTAATCTTTTCTAAAAAAGAGTTGACCTCCTTGACGATCTCATCTAAATGGCGACTATGGGTTTTTAAAAAAAGTCTGGCATTTAGGTTTCCTTCTGAGGCATCTTCAATAAAACGTTTAATCTCAACTACAAAGAGGGAAAACTTATAATAGTGGTAGAGTAAATAAATAATTAGGATTAAAAGTATAAAAATTATTATGTGTTCATAAATCATTTAGGAATCAAGTATTAATATAATAACCTACTCCTCTCATAGTTTTAATATACTGAGGGTCATCGGGGTTTTTTTCAATTTTGGAGCGAATTCTCCTAATATGCACATCAACAGTTCTTGGTTCAACATATATCTCATTACCCCACACAGCATCTAATAGATGTTCCCTACTAAAAACTTTATTAGGTCTCTCTGTGAGATAAAGAAGAAGTTTAAACTCTGTAGCACTTAATTTAACCGACCTATCATCAACAGTAACTATATATCGTTCCTTGTCTATTATTAAATCTCTAATCTTAATAAGGCTACTATCTTTAGAGATACCATCTTTGTTAATATTATATTTTGTAATTTCAGCTCTACGTAATATTGCCTTTACTCTTGCGATAAACTCTTTAGGGCTAAAAGGCTTTGTTATATAATCATCAGCTCCTACTTCAAGACCATGAACTTTGTCAAACTCATCACAACGAGCTGTTAAAATTAAGACAGGTATATGAGATAAACGTGGTGTATTCCTAATAAAACTGCAAAGACGAAAACCATCTACTGATGGTAACATTAAATCAAGAATGATAATGTCATATTCCTTCTCTTCTTCACTAAGAATCTTTAAAGCCGTTTCACCATCAAAAGCTTGTTCCACTATAAAGCCATTACTTTTAAGGTGATATGACACTAACTCTACTATATCTGGTTCATCATCAACAACAAGAGCTCTTTTTTTCATAAATATCTAAAAATTCTTCAAGTTTTACCTCTTTAATCATCACTTTCCCAATCTCTATGGGTAAAATAAATTTTATTTTATCTGCTTCTTTTTTCTTATCAATTTTAATATGTAATTTTAATTTACTAAAAGATACGCCATCAGGCAATTGAAAAGGCAGCGTTGAACTCGCTATTAAAGATTTTATCCTTTTACTTGCATCTATATCAAGTAACCCTAACCGCTGTGAAATCTCTGCTTCAAGACACATTCCGATAGAGACGGCTTCTCCATGTAAAAACCGCTTATACTCTGTCTCAGTCTCTATAGCATGTCCGATCGTATGACCAAAATTCAAAATAGCCCTCAATCCAGACTCTCTTTCATCTTTTGATACAATATCAGCCTTTATCTCACAAGACCTTTTGATTATATTAAAAAGGTAGGAATCGGATAGATCAGATATTTTTTCTAAGTTTTTTTCTAAGTATTCAAATAAATGTAAATCCCATATAACACCATATTTTATAACTTCCGATAGTCCGCTAAAAAATTCTCTCTTAGATAAACTTTTAAGAGTTGATATATCAATAACTACCATACGCGGTTGATAAAAAGTCCCTATCATATTCTTTCCTAAATAGTGGTTTACGCCCGTTTTACCACCAACTGAACTATCTACTTGAGCAAGTAAGGTAGTAGGCACTTGAATATGACTAATACCCCTCATATATATAGATGCAACGAAACCTGTTATATCTCCAATAACTCCACCACCCAATGCTATAAGACAGGATTTTCTATCAAGTCCTTTTTGTAAAAGTTGAGTAATTATATGATAACACCAAAAATAATCTTTGTATTCTTCACCATCTGGTATAAGAATATAAGAGGCATCAAACTCTGCCTGTTTCAAAGATTTCATAATTATATCACCGTAAATACCAAAGACTGTTGGATTGCTTATAACTACAACTTTAGATGAAAAATTAAAAGACAGAAGAAATTCACCAATTTTAGATAAAATGCCAGTATTTATTAAAATGTCATAACTTCTATTTCCAAGTTCCACTTTTACCTTAACCATTTAAGTTTCACCTTTAAAAATTAAAAATATAAATAAATAAACTTAAAAATTTTAAATCTCTTACACTTTAAACATTAATAAAATGACTTTAAAAAAAGCAAACTTTTTTATTATTTCATAAGGATAAGTTATTGACTTGTAGATAAATTAGGTGATATATTTATCATAAATTATCACACTAAAAGGAGAACAGCTGTGAGCAAAGGCAAAATCTTAGTGATAGATGATAGTCCTATAGTACGTAAAATGGCCGAAGTTGCTTTAGAAGAAGAAGGATACGAGGTCTACACCGCAGAAGATGGTGAAGAGGGCCTTAAAATCACTGAAGAAGTTAAGCCTTCAATTATCTTAGTTGATTTTATAATGCCAAAGATGAGCGGCTATCAATTTTGCCAAGCCATAAAAGAAAATGAATCTCTGAAGGACATACCTATTATTTTAATAACAGGAAAAGGGGAAGATGTTGGAAGAAAATTCTCAGAGAAATTCCAGGTATATGATTACTTTATTAAACCGTTTAAGAGTGCAGATTTAGTTGAAAAAGTTAATCAAATAATGAACTCTCAAAAAATGTTAGTAGAAGAGCCTCAACAGATTGAAACAGCTAAAGCAATCGAACCTGAGCCTATCACCTTTACTTTTGAAGAACAGCCAGTACCTGCCTCTTTTGAAGAAGAAGAAACAGTACCATTACAGGACTTTACTCAACCTGAGCCTATCACTTTTACTTTTGAAGAACAGTCAGTGCCTACCTCTTTTGAAGAAGAAAAAAGCTTTTCTCATTCCTTTGCAGAGACAGAAATACAAATTTTAACTTCACTAAATCAGCCTTCCCCTGTTATTGAACAAACCTTATCAAAAACATCTTCTGATGTAGAAGGGAAAATCACAATGGATAATTATATCTCAGAAATTGAAAAAATAGTCGAAAAATCAATGAAAAAATTCTTCTATGAAGACTATCAACCTAATCTTCAGAAAAATATCACAGACATATTAAAAAAATCTGGCGTTATAAAAACCTCTAATATAGTATTATCGGGCAGTGTTGCTCAATTTCCAGTAAAAAATATTTTACTTCTTTCAGAAAAATTAAAACTCTCAGGTAAACTATCAATTTTATCAGACCAGATTAATTCCGATATATACTTAAAAGAGGGAAATATTATTGGAACATCATTTAACACAGAAAACATACAAACCTTAGACAACATTTACAATCATATAGCTTCTTTATTAGAGTTATCAGAAGGAAACTTCACGATAGAAAATATCCCCCTTGAAGAAGAGCCTAAAAGTCTTTCTTTGAATTTATCAATTACCGAGGCACTCTTAGAGACTTCTCGAAGAGTAAATGAATCACTATATTTAAATATAATCAAAGATAACTTAATCCCAATAAAAAAATTTAGTGATAAATTCATAAAAGATTTTAATCTTACCAAAAGCGAGTTACTCACCCTTGCCTGTATTAATGGGGAAAGAACAATAAATGATATTAATGACCTAACAGGTATAGAGAAAAATCTCTCTCATAGAATTTTCTTTACGTTATATAATCTTGATTTTGTTAATTTCTGTTAAAATGGAGGTTTTAAATGGCGAAAATATTAATCGCCGATGATAGTCAGACAGACGCTAAGTTCATAGAATCAGTCTTGGAGAAAACTGGCCATGATCTTTTTTTCGCCAAAGACGGTGAAGAAACAGAGAAGATGGTCAAAAATAATCGCTTTGACCTCATCATACTTGATGTAGTTATGCCTAAGAAAAACGGTTTTCAACTTTGTCGCGAGTTTAAAAAAGATGAAAAGACAAAACATATTCCTATAATAGTTTTAACATCTAAGAATCAAGAGAGTGATAAATTGTGGGGAACTAAGCAGGGAGCTGATGCATATATTACAAAACCATGTACACCTATTGAGCTACTTTCAACAGTAAAAAAATTTTTAGGGTGATCCTGAATGTCAAGAGATGAAGAACCTAAAGAGATAACATATTGTGTATTCAGAGTTGGAGAGAAAGAGTTTCTTTTACCAACTTCATCAGTTCGAGAAGTAGTAGACATAGTTAAAATTTTCCCTGTTCCCGGTTCTCCAGAATATGTATATGGAGCAATTCCTGTAAGAGGGAAGATCGTTCCAGCTATAGATCTTTCAAAGATATACCCCATAGAAAAACCAAATTATAATGATGCTAAGTTAATTATTGTAGATGTAAAAAATGAAAATATAGGATTTCTTTCTGAGATTGCTCCATTTTTTATATCCTTTGATCCAGATATAGTAGTAGAAGATGTAATAGATATAAAAACCTTTTTTGAGACTTACTCAATTAAGCAACCTAAATAATCATGATTAACAAATCAGAACTGCTTGAATACTTTCTATCTGAGGCTGAAGATCATGTCAATGCCCTTGAAAGTGGTATAGCAGAACTTTCAAACTCTCCCGAAAAATCATATCTTATAGAAGAACTTTTCAGAGTAGCCCATACCTTGAAAGGCTCTGCAGCCCTCGTGAAGCTAAACATCACCAGCAATATCGCTCATAAGATGGAAGATATCCTTGAAGCTTTAATGCAGAAAAGAATTGATTTAAGTTCAACAATTTTTAAGTCTTTAACAGAGATGCTTGAAGGAATAAAAACGATACTTAGAAAAGTTTCAAGGGGAGCAGAAGAATACTTAGAATCTGAACAAAGCTTAATACAGTTAGCAGATAAAATAATAAAAATGGAAAAAACAGCCTTTGTTGATCAACAATCTCTTACAGAAACAGAATCCAAAAAAGGGCAAAGCGACTTTAAAGAAAGTCACAAAGTTGTGAAACCCTATTTGATAGATGAAAACAGAGAAAAAGAAGAAAAAATACATGAAGAAACAGATGTTTTTATTAGTAGCTTCATTAAATTAGATGCTCAAAGAATAGAAGACATGCTTAATCTGATAGGTGAAGTTACTATAAAGAAAAACTATCTTTTACAAAAGGCAAAAAACGTTCTTGAAACCTCTGACGAGATATTCTTCACAGGCAGGAGATTAATTAGAGAAGTCAATGAGTTTGCAGAAAGAAATGCTTATGCACTTCCTGAAAATGTAAAATACATTGATCCTCTTCTATCAGAATTTGGTGAACTTGAGTTTGATAGATACGACCAGATAAATGTTTTTTCAAGAAAATTACAAGAGATTACCAATGATATGTCAGAATCTTTAAGAGAGCTGAGCACCTTTTTTGACCTTTTCAGTGATAACCTAAAAAGTATGGATAGCATGCTAAAGATCTTAAAAGCAAATCTAACAGAATCCCGAATGGTAGACATAGGCATACTTTTCCAGAGATTCACTAAGCCTACCAAAGAGATAGCGAAGAAATATAACAAAAAAGTAGAACTAAAAATAACAGGTGGTCTTACAAAAATTGATAGAGTAATCTTTGAGAGACTTTTCAGTCCTTTAATGCACTTGGTTATGAATGCAATAACTCACGGCATCGAAAGCTCTGAAGAAAGAATACAAAAAAACAAAAAACCAATTGGAACTCTTTCACTTTCAGCTCACAAAGAAGGGGGCATAGCTGTCATTGAGATAACAGATGATGGTAAAGGTATTGATTTAGAATTAATTCGCAGAGAAGCTATGACCCAAGGCCTCCTTAAAAAAGATGATTCTCCCTCAGAAGAAGAACTAATTCAAATGATATTCATCCCTGGTTTTTCAACATCAGAAGTTACAGATATATCAGCTGGTAGGGGCATGGGGATGAGTGCAGTTAAAAGAATGGTTTCAGGTATAAACGGCATCTTAGAAGTTCAAACTATAAAAGATGTTGGTACTACTTTTAAAATAAAAGTACCTCTTTCTCTTGCTATCTCAAATGTTTTGCTCTTCCGATCGGGGGCTCTTGAGTTTGTAATACCTTCAAATTTTATTGAGGAGGTAATTCACACTAATTCTATCCCATCTGACGACACAATCGTATACAGAGACAAAAAAATTATCCTTATTAATCTTTCCGAAGTATTAGGTATCCCAACAATCTCTGACTCACAAGAAAAATTTATAATAATTTGTAGTGTCTCAGACAAAAAAATTGGGTTAATTGTTGAAGATGTGATAGGACAAGAAGAAACAGTAATTAAAACAATGCATGGCTTCTTAGAGGGATTACAAATATATTCTGGTACTACTATATCAGGTGATGGAACAATTAGATTTGTATTAAACCCAGTTAATATCTTTGATTTTAGGTTAAGTCCTTTTAAAACAATTTATCAGGTCTATGAAAACCCTGCTAAGAAAACTGTTTTAATAGTAGATGACTCAGTTAGCGTTAGGAAACATGTTAGTTCCTTCTTGGAGTCAAAAAACTTTAAAGTATACTCAGCATCCAATGGTGTCGAAGGGTTAAATATTTTATATGATAAACCCATTGATATAATAATTACAGACTTGGAGATGCCCGTAATGCATGGCTATGAGCTTATAAACAGGGTCAAATCATCAAGAGAATTCAAAGATATCCCCATTGTTGTTTTAACCTCAAGAAGCGGAGATAAGCATAGAGAAAAAGCTTTGCTTTTTGGAGTAAATGACTACCTTGTTAAACCTTTTGATGAGGAGTCCTTACTGAATATATTAAGAAAATACTTTGAAATCAGTTATGCATAATAACTTCACTTCTGAGGTTTCCACCTAACAGGAAATATCATCTTTACAGTAGTTCCTTTGCCAAGTTCACTTTCTATCTTTAACTCACCAAGATGTTCATTAACAATCTGCTTAACTAATGGCAATCCCATTCCAAATCTTAACTCCTTTGTGCTGAAGAAAGGATCAAATATCTTTTCAAGATTTTCTTTATGGATACCTCTTCCTGTATCCATTATAGACAAAATAATTTGTTCTGATTGTTGCTCTGTAGTTATAGTGATAATGCCTCCAGGAGGGGTTGCTTCTATAGAGTTTCTAATTACGTGATAAATCGCTGCTTTTAATAGGTTTCTTTGAAGATTGATCCTCATAGGTTGTGATGAAAGCCTTAGTTCTAATTGTATCTGCTTTTCTGTTAATTCTTGCTCTAAAATATAAATTATAGAGTTTATTAGTTCATTAAGGTCTGCATACTCAAAAACATTTTGTCGGCTCTTTAAAAGATTTTCAAACTCTCCAACTATAGTCTCAAGTTTTTTACATTCATCTATTATATCCATCAAATCTCTATTTAGTTTCTCCTCTTTTTTTACGATCCTTTTACAAAGTGCTCCTATAAGGACAGCTGGATTTCTTACTTTATCTGCAACTGTAAGACCCATAAGAGCCATGGTCCTTTCAGCTACAAGAGTCTCTAACTCTCTGTTCAATTGAATAAGATCTAAATTAACTCTTTGTAATTTATTTTCTTCATCTTGAATTCTTAAGTATGACTTATACACCATTAAAAAAAACAAACTGACAAAACCTATCCAGAAAAAGAAAATTGTATTAATACTGCCTATAAAAGGCTTAAAAATCTCCCAGTACTCACCTTCTCCACTTGAAATAAGAAAATGTTGTAAAAAATATGCAAACATTCTTGAAATAGAGTAAGCAAAAAAGGATGACGAGAACCATATCATATAATTCCACATAACATTATCTTTATCCTTCTTATATAGAGAGATGCTTTGATGTAAACAAAGAGAAGATAATATTACAAAAACAATACTACCAACAATTTGAGTAAGAAAAATAGGAAAATAAGGTACAATGAAAAGAAAAGGCAAAAGTGTTTCCTGTTTTTTCTCCAATTTATCAGCTATTTGATTCTTTAAGAAAAGATAATAAAAAAGCATTCCAGCATCAAGCACTAAAAAATCAAACCTTGTTATTAAAAATAAATAATCTATTGGATTATCAATTAGTATTACCCTTTTAAAATACTCAAAACCTTCTTTTGAACCTAATAATGTAAAATCTTTAAATCGTCCTAAAAACACCATCACATCCCATAAAGCAAATAGTATTATAGCTATCAAAAAATTAACCCATTGTTTTTCCTTAAGGAGATTAAACCGATAGATATAAATTGCTATAATCATCATAGCAATAAAGAAGAAAACTCTACCTGTTGTGTGTATATAAATAGCTGGATAATCATGAGGGAGAAAGAAAGCCAAAACGTCAGCAGGTGATAAAATTAAAAAAATAGCTAAAATAAAATAGATAAAAAAATTATGCATTTAGTTTTCTTCTTTTTTCTCTTTTTTTCCTATATTTACTTATATGCCAAAGTCTAAAAACCCTCTCAATCTTATCTTTATAAGCATAAGCAATTAAAATAAATAAAAGGGCAATCCCTGTCAAGATAAAAAACTTATAATATTCTTGATTTCTTAAATAATCACCTCCTAAAGTCAACATGACCGTTCCCAATAATCTGCCTGTTCCACCTATTATTAAAAACTCAGAGGTTGACAGATGCCCTAATCCTAAAATATAACACAAATAGTCCTTTGGAAAGCCTGGAATCAAAAACATTAAAAAAACAATAAATGCTCCCTTGTGATGAAGCAGATAATCAAACCTCGCAAGAGTGGCTGGACTTACTACCTTCTCTACAAAAGGCCTACCTAACTTTCTTGATAAAGTAAAAGCTATAAAAGATCCTATTGTCAAGCCAATAGTTGACAATACAACTCCTAAGAGTTTTCCGAAAACATAGCCACCAAGTAATCCAGTGACCTCTCCTGGTACAGGGGCAGCCACTACTTGAGAAGCCTGTAAAAGGATAAAGCCTAAGAAAGCAAGAGGCCCTAAATCATCCAAAAACTTAAGAAGCCTATCCTTATCTAAAAAAAAGTGAAAAATGCCAAGTTTATAAAATATAAAAGTAACACCAAAAATTAAAAAGATAAGAATAAGCAACCTAATCCATGCTTTATCTTGTAAGACTTTAATAATAGTTTAAACCTTTCTATTTTAAATTTTCTTTGAGAAAAACTTTTAATAAATCTATTGGTACAGGAAAAACGATAGTTGAGTTTTTTTCAGTTGCTATCTCAGTTAAAGTCTGAAGAAACCTTAATTGGAGTGTAGCTGGCTCAGATTGAATTATTCTTGCTGCATCAGCAAGTTTTTGAGCTGCCTGCAGTTCGCCTTCAGCATGAATAATTTTAGCTCTCCTTTCTCTTTCAGCCTCAGCTTGCTTGGCAATAGCTCTAAGCATCTCACTTGGGAGATCTACATTTTTTACCTCAACTGCTGTAACTTTTATACCCCATGGTTCGGTTTGTTGATCAATAACTTTTTGAAGTTCTGAATTTAGTTGCTCTCTGTTAGCCAATAGCTCATCAAGTTGGCTTTGTCCAATAATACTCCTTAAAGTAGTTTGCGCAATTTGGGAAGTGGCAAAATAATAATCTTCTACCTCTGTTATAGCTTTAATAGGGTCTATTGGTCGGAAGTAGACAACAGCATTGACTTTAACTGTTATATTATCCCTTGTAATTATATCTTGAGGGGGAACATCCATAGTAATAGTACGTAGGCTAACTTTGACCATCTTGTCTATAATAGGCCATATGATTACTAACCCAGGACCTTTAAGAGGAATCACTCTGCCAAGTCTAAATACCACACCTCTTTCATACTCTTTTAAAATTTTTATAGCGCTTGAAAGGAAATATATAATCAAAATAATGAGAAAAACAAAAGATAAGAAAGACGTTTGAAACATAATACCCCCTCTCTTACTGAAATAATTTAAAGATAATTTTATTATAATATAAATAAAAGATTTTAATATCAATCAAACAAAAGCTTGCTAATCTAAATCCTTCTCTATCTTTATTACGGTGCTACTACTTTTTAAAGACGAACACTAAAAGGTCCTTTCATTGTAAAAACCTCTAAAATTAAAGAAGCCTTTACCCTTCTCCTCTGTAAGTGGCATTTTAATAAATTAATTATATATTGGATATTTTATCTACTAATCATTTTAATGAAGTTACTTATTGACCTATCATAGGTTTTTTCAAATTCTTTATTAAAAAAGCACGCAGGTAATTGATTATTTCTTCTATGATAATGTAAACACTCACAACACTTAAACTTCTTAGCACACGGTTCGTAAGTGCAATTACAGTAAGATTTGTTTTTTTCCATGATACATTCCATATTTCTACCTCCTTTTATTTAATAAATATTATAAAGCTTCGTAAATTAAAAATTAAAATAATCTTTAAAAAATAATACCTCTTACGAATCTCTACAATATAAAAACTTTTTAACTTTCCTAAAAATTTTTTAAATCAATTTTTTTTATTAGAATAAATTTTGATATTAATTAATGATAAATTATTTAATTTTTGCTATAAATTTATTTATAATTACTTAAATTTAGGATTACTTAATTTTTTTAGACAAGATAAACTTACACTAAAAATCAACGATGAGGATTTTAGTATTATGAACAAAACAATGATTTCTATTCTGAAAGTTCTCGAAAAACACGATGATATATTAGGTTCAAAAGAAATCTCAGAAGAGTTGAAATTTTACGGAATTGATTTAACAGAAAGGACGGTCCGCTATCACTTAAAAACCTTAGATGAGAAAGGTTATACCGAAATTTGTGGAAGGAAAGGTAGAAAAATTACTGACAAAGGCAGAGATGAACTTAAATTTTCTTTTGTATCCTCAAAGGTTGGGTTTGTTATAAGCAAAATAGAGGCTTTGGCTTACTTAACAACTCTTAATCTTAATTCTTTGGAAGGAGATGTAATCTTGAACATCTCCTTTTTTCCAGAAAAAAATTACAAGGAAGCTATTAAAATAATGAAGCCTATTTTTACTTCCCCCTTCATTATGAGCGACAGATTAATTATAGCAAAAAGTGGTGAGATGATCGGCGATATATCTGTCCCAAAAGGGATGATAGGGATCGGTACAGTTTGTAGCGTAACTATTAATGGGATTTTTCTAAAATCTGGTATACCTATTACATCTCGCTTTGGTGGTGTTTTAGAGGTAGAAAACTCCTCACCAAAAAGGTTCATCTCTTTAATAAGTTATGAAGGCTCTTCTTTAGACCCTCTTGAGATATTCATAAGTAGTAAAATGACGAACGTCATATCAGCTGTCAAGAGAAAATCAGGAAGAATACTTGCAAGTTTTCGTGAGATACCAGCTGTCAGCTTAGAGGAAGCTAAAAAATTACAAACAACTATGTCAGCTAAAGGTATACATGGTATATTAATCATAGGTAGTCCTAACAAGCCTTTACTTGAAATTGATGTAGGTATTGATAGAGCAGGAGTAGTTATTGTAGGAGGTCTTAATCCAATAGCAGCAATTCATGAATCTGGCATTCCTACCCAAAGTAAAGCTATGTCTACACTTTATGATTACTCTAAATTGTCTAAATTTACTGACATAATAGGGGGGTAAAACAAATATAATGAAAAAAGTTGAAGCAATCATAAAACCTTTTAAACTTGATGACGTAAAAGACGCTCTTAGCAAAATAGGCATTCACGGTATGACTATATCTGAAGTAAAAGGGTTCGGTCGCCAGAAAGGGCATGCTGAGTTATATAGAGGTGCAGAGTATGTTGTAGATTTTGTACCTAAAATTAAAATAGAAATTATAGTACCTGACAATATATTAGAAAACGTAGTAGAGACTATAATAAAATCAGCCAGAACAGGCAAAATAGGTGACGGCAAAATAATAATAAGCGAGATAGAGGAATTAATAAGAATTAGAACAGGACAAAGAGGTGAAAGTGCTCTAAATTAAACTATTTCTTCAATCTTGCAACTTCATTTATTCAATCCAGCTATTCTGGAAAATATCAATGTAATTAAACTTATTAAAATTGAACCCCAAAGGGCTGGGAAAAAACCATCAATCTGCAAACCTAAGCTAAATGGATCTGATAGCTTAGCTGTTACTATTAACATGAAGGCATTTATAACAATTAAAAAAAGACCAAAACTTAAAATTATTAAAGGTAAAGAAAAAAAAGTTATTATTGGTTTTACCAATGTATTTACTAAACCAAAAATTATCCCTATTATTATTAGTTTCCACCACTCACCAGTAAAATTTATACCATCAATTAATTTAATAGCGATCCCAATTGATAATGAATTTATCATAATTCTCAAGACCAACCTTGCCAATGCCTCACCTCTTATTTTTTTAAGATTTCTTCTATAATAGCATGTTTTTCTTAAGAAATTTTAATTAAATAAGTATATAAATATTAACTTAAAAAGTTTTTATAATATTATTAAATGGAAAAAAAAGATACTATTAAAATTCCTAAAAAAATTTATGATGATATGTTAAACTATTGTTATATGTGTTTACCTCAAGAGGCTTGTGGCATTTTAGGTGGTCAGGGTATGGAAATAAAAGATATTTTTAAGGTTACTAATATAGAAAAATCTCCAACCAGTTATTTGATGGATCCCGCAGAACAGTTCAAAATTATGAAAATTCTCAGAGAAAAAAAACTGACTCTGGTAGCCCTTTTTCATTCTCATCCCTCATCTCCAGCTTACCCATCCTGTAAAGATATAGAGATGGCATTTTATGAAGACTCCGTTTATATTATAATTAGTATGCAAAGTGATCCACCTGATGTGAGGGGTTTTTTTATAAAGAAACAACAAGAAATTAAAGAAATAAACATTTTTATAACAGATTGATAAAAAAAGACTTTGTGAAAACCAAAAAAAATCTTATAATGGTTGGTGATAAAGTTCTCATTGATTTAGATCAAAAACAAGAGAGAACTTCAACAGGCCTATACCTGCCTCCAACTGTCAAAGAAAAAGAAAAGGTCCAAAGTGGCTATGTAGTTAAAACAGGACCAGGTTATTTTATACATGATGCCTCATACTCAGAAGAGACTTGGGCATCTGAGAAAAAAAAAGAGGTCAAATACATTCCACTTCAAATATCTGAAGGAGACTATGCTATATTTTTAATGGATGCTGCAGTAGAGATAGAGTTTGATGGCAAAAGATATCTCGTAGTTCCCTATTCAGCTATACTTGCCTTCGTTCGCACAGAAATCGTAGAAGACTAATCTGAAAATTAAATCTAAATATACAAAACATTTTTCATAATGAGTGCAATAGTAGCTATAGTCGGCATGCCCAATGTAGGTAAATCAACCTTATTTAATAGAATTATAAGAATATATCAACAAAACAAAGATTTTATATCAGCTCTGACAGATAAAACACCCGGAATAACGAGAGACAAAATTTATGCGCAAGTTCAATATAAAGGTATACCCTTTACTATTATAGATACAGGTGGATTATTCTTTGAAGACCCATCAACTACAGAGATTGATATAGAAGTTATGAAACAAGCCATGTCAGCAATGGAAGAAGCAGATTTAATTCTCCATGTGGTTGATAGTAAAGTAGGGCTTAATCCTTATGAATTAGAGATTTCCCAGAAAATAAGACAAAAAGGAAAAAAATTTTTTGTAGTAGTTAATAAAATTGACTCATCAAAGTCAAGCTCTTTGGGTGAGTTTTACCTCTTAGGAGGTCAGATTATTTTTCTTTCAGCTCTAACAGGAGAAGGAGTTGAAGAGTTGATGGATAAAATTACTGAAAACTTACCAATAAAAGAACTCAAAAAAGACTTATCATACGATCAACTAATTGAATTACCAAAAGTTGCTGTTATTGGGAGACCAAATGTAGGCAAATCAACTTTTATAAACTCCCTTTTAGGCAAAAAGAGGCTAATTGTAAGTTCTCTCCCAGGCACTACCAGGGATTCAATAGATACTATTTGTTCTTATTATGGAAAAACGTATCTTTTCATAGATACCGCTGGGATAAGAAAAAATTTAGGTAAGCCTTTTTCAAAACAACGATTTATATATAAAAGTAGTTACTGTTCAAAGACATTGATTGAAAGAATGTGTGTTTTACAAACTATTAAAAGCATTCAAAGAGCTGATATAGTAATACTAATGCTTGATGCCAAAGAAGGAATAACAAATCAAGACCAAAAAATCGCCAGTATAATTTTAGAATATGGTAAAGGAGTAATCCTGTTATTTAATAAATGGGATTTAATAGAAGAACCAGATAAATTTTACAAAACACTCTATCAAACTATTCTTGATAAATTCTGGTTTCTTAGCTATGCACCTATATTGACAGTTTCAGCCTTAAATAAAAATAGAATTACCAAAATTTTTCCTTTAATCGATGAGATTAACTCAAATAGAAAAAGGATACTCTCTGAAGAAGAATTAGAAAACTTACTATTATCTCTCTCAAGTAAATTAAGTCTTATTTACAAAACAAAAGAACTAAAAATAAAAAAAATAAAGCAAACCAACATTACACCCCCATCTTTTGATATCTACATAAATAACATCTCCCTCATTAAAAAAAATATTATCCATTTTATAGAAAAGATTTTCAGAGAAAAGATAAATTTCAGAGGTACACCAATTAGAATATTTTTTAAATGCCTGTAAAAATTTATGGTAAAATATAAAGAATAAATCTAATCAAACTCAAACTAAAAAAGAGCCTTAAAGGCAATTTTTAGAGAAAATGTTTATTTTCTAAGAAAAAAGGTTGTATTTTTAAATGAAAACTATTCTTGTTACGGGATGCTCAGGTTTTATAGGGCATAAAGTTTCAGAATTGCTACTTGAGCAGGACTATTCTGTTGTCGGCATAGATAATTTAAATGATTACTATGATGTCCGTCTTAAAAGTTGGCGGCTAAATCAACTATTTAATAACGCAAAGGCTAAGAATTTCACTTTCTATAAAATTAGCATAACAGATCTTAATAGTATACGCCACATATTATCAAGACATTATATAGACGCCATAATAAACTTAGCTGCCTGCGTTGGTGTGAGAGCTTCCCTATCAGACCCATGGACTTACTTAGATACAAATATAAAAGGAACTCTTAACCTGTTAGAGGCGACAAAAGACTATAAAATAGAAAAATTTGTTCTTGCATCAACATCAAGCATTTATGGCAATAATCAAAAGCTACCTTTTAATGTATCTGACAAAACTGATAGTTGTCTTACACCTTATTCAGCTACAAAAAAATCAGCTGAGCTTCTCTCTTATAGTTACCACTATTTATACGGAATTAATATAACTATTCCAAGATATTTTACTGTTTATGGTCCAGCAAGTAGACCTGATATGGCTATTTTCAACTTCATCAAAAACATTGATTGTGGAAAAATTATTTATGTATATGGAGATGGCACTCAGAAAAGAGATTTTACTTTTATTTCAGACGCTGCATTAGGGACGATCAAAGCACTTAAAAAAACAGGCTTTGAGATAATAAACATAGGTAATGACCATCCGGTTGAACTTAATTATGTTATAAAATTAATAGAAGACGCTCTCGGCAAAAAAGCTATTATTCAATATATATCACCTCATAAGGCAGACATGAAAGATACGTGGGCAGATATTAACTATACAAAAAAAGCAATACACTGGAAACCTTCTACTTCAATAGAAGAAGGTATAGCTAAAACAGTCAAATGGCATATAGAAAATAGAGAATTAGTAAATAGCCTAAATTAAAAAAAGTTTTTATCTCAAATGGGTAGAGGAGGAAATATGCAAAAAATACTTGTAGCACATGATGGTTCAAAGGCATCAGATAAGGCATTAAAAAAAGCAGTTGAACTCTTTATCAATTCCAATGCTTCTTTAACTGTTCTTTCAGTAGTCCCAGAGCTTTACCTTACCGAACTGCCTGAAGAAGATAGAAATCGCATCGCAAGAACATTAGAAGAAGAAACTCGTCAAGCAATGGAAAAAATAAGGAAGTCCCTTTCTGGTAAATCAATTGATGTAAAAACTGTTATAAGACAAGGCGATCCAGCTGAAAAGATCTTAGAGACAGCACAAAAAATGAAGGTAGACTTAATAGTAACTGGATCCCATGGCAGGCACGGAGCGAAGAAGTTTTTACTTGGAAGTGTCTCTTCAAAAGTTATAGATTACTCAAAATGCCCTGTTTTAGTAGTTAAATAGTTAAATATAAATTTCACTATAGCCCTTCATTTCAACATGAAATATTAGAAATATTAATAAGATGAAGGGCATTTTTTTCTATGTTGCTACACATTTGCTCCCCTTTTCGCCAAAATATAAAAAATCGTAAGATCGTATTAAGAAAAGATTTCTAAAACCTTACTTGGAAAAATAAAAACTTTATATAGTGCAAAAAATAAATATTTTCCTATAAAAAAACACTCATTTAATTTTTAAGTTCAAAGCAAGGATTAAGGACAAACATAAGATAGGCAAGATATAGTTAATTAAAATTTAAACTTAGCCTTTTAAGATAATTTTGATCTATATTTTTACAGTTTTTATATCTTCAAACTCATCTATTTTGCTTTAGTTATTTAGCTATATAAGCCGTGGTTAACTTAGACAGAAAAATTTAATATCTAAGGTTTTTTCACCTACTCCAAAGAAACAAACCAGTATCTTCATCATAAATCCTTATCAACTCATCTCCTTCAAAATGGAATACTTGATACTCAAAAGCATAAACTATCGTAGGTGAGAAAAGATGCCCTCCTATAATAGAAAAGTCTTCTCTTGAAAGGACAACATGAATATGAGTAAAAATATTACCATCTTTCAGAGAAACATTGCCCAAAAGAGATACTATCTCCATATTTTCATCAAGTTTGATCTCTCGATATTTCTTGCTATGTACATCGAAGTAACCTAAACAAGCAGATGATACAGCACCAATTCCCTCTATCTTTGCTAAGTAAATATTTTTATCTTTAAGTAAATTCACCAAAGAACTTATTAGTTCATCATCTTTATTCAAACGTCCCTGATAAATATTAACTAATTTATAATCTTTCACACTACCTCCATCCTGTCTCATGGTATGCATCTAAGTTAAGGGAGAATCAAGGTTAACTCTTTATATGGAGGAGTTTTCAAAGAGTTATTTTTTTTCAGCTATTATTAATTCTCCCTTAACTTAGTAACAACACAATGATAACTGTGCATCAGATCAGAGCTGCTTTGCAATAATCTCAGCAATATGTTTTACCGCTATTGTAGATCCTTCCTTATCAAAACCGCCCTTAATCTGCATTACGCAGCCTGGGCAATCCATAATCACCGTGTCAACAGCTGTGTCTTTTATGTTTTTAAGCTTTCTTTGTAAAATAGGCTTTGATACCTCAGGAAACTTTAAAGAATAAGACCCTCCCATTCCACAACAAACATCAGATTCAAACATCTCTATTATCTCAAGACCTAATCTTTTTAAAAGTTCTCTGGGTTCGCTAAAAACCCGTAAGGTTCTTTTTAAATGACAAGCATCATGATAAGTAACCCTTTGAAGTTCTGATATAACTTTTAAAGCTAACTGCTTACTATCACACAACATCTTTACAAGTGATGATAGATCATAACTTTTCTCAGCTACCCTTTTTGCAAGAAGTAGCCACTCATCAGCTCCTTGACTCTTTAAGGTTGAGATAAATTCATATTTTAAGGCAGCCGTACAAGTTGGACAGGCAGATACAATATAGTCAGCGTCTTCCTTGAGTAAAGCTTTAATATTGTCAATAGCATTATTTACTGCAACATCAAAAACGCCGCTATAGCGAGCAGGTGCCCCGCAACAAGTTTGTTCTTGAGGGAAAATAACTTGAAAATTTGCTTTATTAAAAATTTTTATTACATCCTCTGCCATCTCAGGATATGCAAAATCTATAAGACAGCCAGCATAAAAGATAACTTTCTTATTTGATTTAGGTTGATTTATATTATTAAACCTATCTCTAAATGGAACCTCAGCTATAGCTGGCAAACTCCTAAAATCAGCGAGCTCATTTAAAAACATCGGTAAATGTCTAATAAAACCTTCTTGGATGAAAGGCTTCTGAAATATAGATGCTTTCCTCAAAATAGAATGAAAAAGTTTACGATTATTAACAACAGAAAAAATAGTTTTTTGCACAAAAGACTGCCCTTTTTCCCTATTGAGTCTTCTTCTAATTTCAACTATTAACTCAGGAATATCAATCTTGCCTGGACAGACTTCCTTACATCTACCACATTGAATGCAAAGACCCTGAATTTCCTCTGATTTTTGAAGCTCATCAAACCATGCTGTAAGTATAGTCCCTATCCCACCCGTATATACTTTACCAAATACATGCCCCCCAACAAGTCTAAAAACAGGGCATACATTAAGACAAGAAGCACATCTTATACACTGTAAAGCTTCTTTAAAGATTGGATCATTTGCCATTTCACTTCTTTTATTGTCCATAAGAATGATGTGCAAATCTTTCATAGAACCATCAATATTAGGGGTCTGACCAGATATGATTGAAACATAACTTGTAAACATCTGACCTGTTGCACTTTTTGGTAGTGCTGTAAGTATTGGTGAAATATCTGTAAAGTTAGAAACGAGTTTTTCTAACCCGACCAAGGCTACATGAATCTTAGGTAAACTTGTTACAAGGCGAGCATTCCCCTCATTTTCAATAATAACTATGCTACCAGTTTCTGCAACTGCTATATTGGCCCCCGAGATTCCCATATCTGCTTCAAGAAACTTGTCTCTTAATTGTTGTCTTGCAACTTTCACTAACCGTGGAATATCGCTACTTAGTCTTTCATTTACTTCTTTGCTAAATATTTCTGCTACTTCTTCTTTCTTAAGATGTATAGCAGGAAGTACCATATGTGAGGGCTTCTGCCCTGCAAGTTGAATTATCCACTCACCAAGATCGGTTTCCCTAACTTCAAGTCCTGCTTCACCTAAATAAGGATTTAGGTGTATTTCTTCTGAAGCCATTGATTTAGACTTTACAATACTCCTAACCCCTTTTTCTTTAGCCAAATTTAAAATGTATTGCCTGACTAATTCTGGACTGTTTAATCTTACAACCTTTGCTCCCTTTGCTTCAGCATTTTTTTTGAACTCTACAGCTAAAATATTGAGATTTTCTGCAACATAACTTTTTATCTGAGCGATCTTACTTCTAAGCTCCTCAAAATCAATACCTTCAAAAGCCTTTGCTCTGCTTACCACATAAGCTTCAGAAAATCTACTGAGTGCTCCTGTAATATTGGCATTTTTTAATGCTTCATCTATTGAATACTTAAATTCCTTGCTTTTCATAATCTTACCTCAGATCTCATCTACAAACACTATTATAAGCCTCTCCGGCCCGTGCACCCCGATAGTTAAAACCCTTTCAATATCAGCAGTTCTACTTGGACCTGTAATCATTGCAAAAAAACTTGCATTTTCAGGCTTTATAAATGGTAAAAGAGTTGATAAATTTAGAAATATTTTTTTAGAACTTGCGATCGCTATATGTACCTCAGGAAGCATTGAGACTAATCTCTGCTCTATCTTAGATGCATCTTGAACAAGAGTTCCCGTTTCGGCTAAAGCCCAATCAACTGTTGAGATCCCAATTTTTGAGTTGGCTACTTTAATCTTTGTAATTTCAAAGCCCAATGCTTTATAGGATGAACTTAGTCTTTGCTTTTCTTCTTCACTTAAAAATGAGTTATCAGCCCAAACAGCAAACTTTCCTTCTTCAACAGAGATACCATATTGCGTAAAAAAGCAAGTTATAAAATCTAATGCCTCCTTCTTAGTCTTAAATCTATAAACCTCTGAATTTACAAGTTCAGCTTTTTCCTTGAATAATTCATATAACCTTTCATCTACCATCAGTTCCTCTTCTTTATTTCTTCGTATATTTTCTCTATAGGATGAAAAACTTCTGTATTTGCCTGAGCACTAATAAGTGCATCAGTTAATTGCATAATACAACCAGGACAAGGGGTAAAAAGATAATCAATCTTTTTAGCCTTTATCTCCTCTGCTTTAGGTAATGAGATAGCTTTTGATTTTTTATAAAACTTAAGATTAAAGGTCCCACCAAATCCACAGCAGTCTTGATTATCCAAAGTCACATAATCTGCCTTTATATGATCGTTTAGAAATTTAGAAGGTAAATTTGATTTGTGTGTGTCATAATGGCAAGGCAGATGTAAGCTCATTTTTCCCTTCAAAGAGGTAACAATATCAAGTTCTAAGTTCTCTTCAAGAAAAATGAGAATATCAATGATTTTTCCACTAAATGCTCTGCCAGTAATCCTAAATCCCAAATCTTTTAATCCATATTCACAGGTAGGACAACAGGTTATAATTATAGGCATCTTGGTAGACTCAAAAAAGTCTAAGTTTTCATTTACCATTTTCTTATATAGCTCTAAATCTCCCATAGATGCAGCAGGTACTCCACAACACCTATTTAAATCAGGAACTAAAACAGAGACATCATAATAATTTAGAATTCTTACAAGGGCTTCACCTATTTGTGGGAATATATACTGAACGGCACATCCTGGGTAGAAAAGAACTTGTGATTTCTCTCTTTGAGCTTTTTGAAGTCCAGCAAAACTCTTAGTAAAAGGATCTCTCTTTATACCAAATAAATGTCTTTCAGATAAATCTTTAAATATAGGTTTGTATATATCATTTTTGATTTTCTTTGAAGAAAACTTAAGTGCTATATGCATAAACGGCGCTAATTTACCCATCAACTCTGGCCTTTCCATTGCCAAAGAAAGAATAAGTTTTTGCCAGCCTTTCATTTTTTCTATTTTTCTAAGGATTGTTTTTGCTCTTAAGAAGATCTCGTCTACTTTTACCCCACTTGGACAATTTACTTTGCATCTACCACATAAAAGACAATAATCTATGTACTTAAGTATCTTTCCTGTATCCTTTAACTTTCCTTCATAAATAGACTCTATTTGTGCAAGTTTACTTCTGGTTACAGACTGTTCTTTAAGATCTGATCTATAAAGTGGACAAACAGACTGACAAGATCCGCATTTCATGCATCTCATTATGAGTTCTTCTAACTCTTTTAACTCTTTTATTATTTCCTTCATCGTTTAAATACCCATCTTATAAGGATTCAAAAGATTCTTAGGGTCAAGACCATATTTCAGTTTTTTCATAAACAAAATAGTCCCTTTGCCTACTTCTTTTTCTAAATATTTTGACTTTGCTATACCTATACCATGCTCCCCGCTTAAAGTGCCATCCAGTTTAAGGGCTGCTTCAAAAATATCGTCTATGGCTTTCTTTACACGCTCCATCTCATCTTTATCGCGCCTATCTGTAAGAATTGTTGGGTGCAAGTTACCATCTCCAGCATGTCCAAACGTGCCAATAGTAAGGTTATATTTAGCTGAAATACTCCTTATAGCCTTCATCATATCAGAGAGCTTACTTCTTGGGACTGTAGCATCTTCAAGAATTACGGTAGGTTTTATCCTTGCTAAACAACTCAATGCTTTTCTTCTTGCTTCCCATATCTTATCTTTTTGCTGGGCATTATCAGCAACCTCAACCGTTCCATCAAGCCTTATACAGATTTCTTTAATTTTGTTAAAATCCTCTTCCACAACTGCAGGATGTCCATCAACCTCTATTAATAGAAGGGCGTCTGCATCGGTAGGAAGACCAATCTTGGTTGCCTCTTCAACTGTCCTAATGGTAAAGGCATCTAAAAGCTCTAAGGTTGCAGGTAGGATTTTAGAAGCAATAATGTTAGAAACTGTCTCAGATGCTTTAATTATATCTTTGTATATAACCAACATTGATTTACTTGTATGAGGTTTAGGCAAAAGTTTAAATATAAACTCAAACATCACACCTAGAACCCCTTCAGAGGAAACCATGAGCCCGGGGATATTAAATCCCGTTGCTAACTTTACGGTTTTACCACCGCCAGTGACAAAATTACCCTCCATATCAAAAAACTTAACACCCATAAGATAATCCTTTGTAACCCCATACTTAAGACCCCTTAACCCTCCAGCATTTTCTGCTACATTGCCGCCTAAGGTAGAATATTTCATACTACCGGGGTCAGGGGGGTAAAAAAGCCCATTTTTTTCAGCCTCTTGAGCAAGATTAAATGTTATAGCACCCGCTTGTGCAACAGCATATAAATCTTCTCTATTAATCTCTAAAATCTTGTTCAAAGCTGTCATTAACAAGACACAGCCACCCCTTACAGGGATTGTCCCTCCACTTAGATTCGTACCTGCTCCTCGAGTAATAAGGGGAATACCTTCTTCTGAGCATATCTTTATAACTTCACATATCTGTTCATAATTATTTGGTCTTATTACAACATCTGGTATCTTGGGCTCCTCTACTGCAGCATCATAACTATAGGAGATCAAGTCTTCTAATTTATGCCAACAGTTTAATTCCCCAACTATTTCTTTAAATTTCCTTAAAACACTCTGTTTAAGCATAAAAAACCCCTTGTTTAATCAAGAATAACCGAAGGAAGCCATGTAATAACCTTTGGAAAAACTATGCAAAGAGCTACACCTAACATTTGCAAACAAATGAAAGGAACTATACCTCTATATATATTCTCAGTGGTTACTCCGGGCAAATTAATTCCTCTTAAATAGAACAAGGCATACCCAAAAGGAGGTGATAGAAAAGATATTTGAAGGTTAACACTAAATAAAACCGCCAACCAGATAGGATCAAAACCAAAATGATCTACAGCTATTGGTGTAAAAATAGGTACACACAAAAGTAAAATACCAAGCCAATCTACAAACATACCAAGAATAATCAAGATTATGTTCATGATAATGAGGACAACCCATTTATTTTCACTTATACCCATTATGAAATCTGTGAAAACATCTCCACCACCTAATCCCATAAACACAGAGGTAAAGGCATTAGCACCTACAAACAAAACCATAACCATACAAGTAACTCTCAAAGTTGCAAGACCTGCGTTGTATAATGACTTTAGGTCAATTCTTTTCCTTAGAAAAGCTAACAAGAAAGCACCAGCACAACCCATTCCTGCAGCTTCAGTAGGTGTAGCTATGCCAAACCCAATCGTCCCCAAAACTGCAAAGATTAATATCATAGGAGGCAACATTGATTTTATTACCATAACTATTTTTTGAATTGATGTATAGTTTATCTCCTCAGATATAGGGGGACCATATTCAGGTCTTAGTTTACAAAGGATAGCTGTATAAACAATATATAGTGCAGACAATAAAAGCCCTGGTATTATAGCTCCTAAAAATAGCCTTCCTACGGACTCTCCAATAATGCCAGCATAAACTACGAGCATAATCGAGGGGGGGATTAATATTCCTAAGGTACCGCCAGAAGTAATGACACCAGCTACAAGTTCTTTTTTATAACCTTTCTTAAGCATTGAAGGACCAGCTAACAAACCCATCGCAACTACTGAAGCTCCTACTATACCGGTTGTTGCAGCAAAAACTGTAGCTACAACAATGGTAGAAATAGCAAGTCCCCCTTTGATCTTCCCTAAAACTACATACATACTTTCAAACATCTCTTCGGCTATACCCGTTTTGTCTAATAACTGAGCCATCAATATAAAGAGGGGGATAGCTACGAGAACATAATTTGTCATTAAACCATAAGTCTTATTAGCAATCATAAACAAAGAACCAGGACCCCAGCCTATAATCCCGAAGAAGACCGCCAACCCCCCTAAGGTAAAAGCAAGGGGATGTCCCCAAACTACTGCTATCAATAAACCAACAAACATCAAAATTGATAACGTCTCTGGACTCATATCTATTTATCTCCCTTCTTAAGTATAAGAAGCGTTTTAAGAAACTCTGAAATTCCTTGAATCATCAAAAGAGTAAATCCGATCGGCATAAGGGTCTTAAAATGATATAAAGGTTGATTCCATGGTGATTGACTTCTCTCCAAGTCTATCCAAGATTGCAAAGCAAAAGCTCCACTTACATAGATCAAAACAAACATAAAAGGAAAGAAAAATATTAAATAGGTAATTAAGCTTATGATTGCCTGCTTACGTTTTGGTAGCCTGGAGGTAAAGACATCTATTGCAACATGGCCACTATACTTAAGAGTATACCCTCCTCCAAGAAGAAACATGGTTGAATAAAGCATAAAGCTCAGATCAAACCCCCAAACAGTAGGAGCGTTAAAAACCTTTCTACTAATAACTTCATACACTACAACTAAAAGCAAGAAATATATAATAATGCTGGTGGCTCTTCCAGCATACTCATTTATTAAATCAAATAGTTTAATTATGCCTTTCAATATTACCCTCCTAAATAACAAGCCCGAAGGGCATCAAAACCCCTTCAGACTTGCTATTATTCTTCTTTACAATTTATTCTGTGTGTTTGCCTTTTATATAGTCTTCATAAGGCCATGCAGACACACCTGATCTTAAATCTTTCCAGTCAGCTAAATCCTTTATAAATGCTTCTTGTGAATCTAACACCTTTTTAAGGTCTGGATTCTTAGCCTTTAATCCGTCAATATACTCTTTTGTTACCTTTCTTAACTCATTCAAAGACTCAGGTGTCGCTTTATTAAACTTAACACCCTTTGCTTTGAATTTCTCTATTGTCCTAGCATTTTCTCTTTCAGAGTTAGCCATATCCCACATCTGAGTAGCGTATGAAGCTACCTCAAGGGCTTTTTTCAGGTTTTCCGGTAAACTGTCATAAGCTTTTTTATTGACGATAGTCATTAACTGTACTGCAGGCTGATGCCATCCTGGCATAATTACATTCTTAGCTATATCCTGAAATCCAAGAGGGAAGGTAATATAAGGAGTACTAAACTCTGCTGCGTCAATAACTCCTCTTTCAAGGGCAAGATAAATCTCTCCCCCAGGCAGTGGACTGACTGAAGCACCAGTTTTAGAAAGAATATCTGCTAACCAACCAACAGTCCTTACCTTCTTACCTTTAAGTTCTCTCATATCTTTGATTGGTGTCTTAGTGAAAAAACCCATCTCTTGTCCTGAATTACCAGCAGGGAAAGGAACAAGATCATACTTACCATACAACTCTTTAGCGAGTTTCATCCCATCATCAGCAAATAGCCAGATAGAGTACTCCACATTATTCATTCCAAAAGGGACAGAGCCAAACGCTACAAAAGCTTCATTCTTACCTTTCCAATACCCAGGCCAGTCATGACCCATCTCAACAACACCCTTTCTAACGGCATCAAAAACTTCAAAGGCAGGAACAATTGCACCATCTGGAAATACAGTAATCTTAATTTGACCTCCTGAAGCTACCTCAACCGTCTTTGCAAAGTACTCAGCAGTCTTATGCCAAGGTATACCCTTAGCCCAGGTAGTAGCCATCTTCCATCTGTAAACCTTTTTTTCTTGTGCAAAGGCAGATGATGAGACAGCACATACTAAAAAAATAGCCAACATTACACCTAAAAGCTTCTTCATAGAACCTCCATTTATTTGTTTTTAAGTCTATTTAAACATCTAAAAATTAAAAACTTGTATCAGTTTTGGTCTGATTTTTTTGTAAGATTCAATACTAAACTTTTATAGGAAAAGTCCTATAAATTGTAGGATAATTCTTAACGATGGGAATGTCTTTTTTTACCTTAGAAGATATAAAACCTAAAAGTAATTCGCCTTATGATATTTGTTTAATTGAAAGAGAGGCTGAAAGATCCAATTAGTTAATACTTCAGATGACTGGTACTGATAAGCTACTTAGCCCAAGTTATTTGAAGCATAAAAGAAAAACTAAAGAATTGTTAGAAAAAAGCAAGCACTCCTTCTTACAATAACAAATACCAAGTCCTTTTTTAAAAATTCTATCTCTTTTTAAAAAAGACCCTAAAATTTAACTTTTGGAACTTCTTTTTCTCCCTCTGGAACTTCATAATATGATGCCTCTGTAACTCCAGCCAAAGAAGAAAATATCTTGCCAAAAACAGTTCTTCTGTAAGTATTTAACTTCCTGACAGCATCATTATAACGCTTTCTTTCAACAGATATTCTATTTTCTGTACCTTCTAAACTATCCTGAAGCTTTAAAAAATTTTCATTAGCTTTCAATTGAGGATAAGCTTCTTGCAACAAAAGAAGTCTTGAAAGTGCTGTTTCGATCTCATTAGCTGATTTTATCTTATCTGTTGGGGTTTGGGATTGAAAATATCTTGTTCTTGCTTGAGCTATATTCTCAAAAATTTCCTTTTCATGCTTTGCATATCCTCTCACTGTCTCAACAAGATTTGGTATCAGATCATAACGTCTCTTAAGTTGATTTTCGACTTGAGCCCATTGAGATTTAACTTGTTCATCCAAAGCTACTGCCATATTGTACTGGCTAATTCCCCAACCAAGTAATAGGACGATTAAAAATATAGCTAATCCAATAATAACTACTTTCTTAGACATCTATACCTCCAATTTTTGCTTGCCTTTATCAAAATAAAACGCTACCACCTACCGGATGCACCCCCACCACCAAAACTGCCTCCACCACCGCTGAAACCTCCTCCGCCACCACCCCAAGAACCACCAAAACCACCTATACCACCACCACCAAAACCGCCTCCCCTTGTCCAATTGCCTTTTCTTGAATGACGAGCAAACCGAAAACTAATAAAAAATAGCTTTATAAAGATTAACAAAAATAATAAAAACAAAAGATTCACAAGATAACTTAATCCTTTACCGTTTGCTCCCTTCTTGTAATCTAACTCTTTTCTTTGACTGCCTGTTATATCTTTTCCTTGATTAGATAAGATAACTTGTACTATCTTAGTAGTCGCAATATATATACCAGTAGAATAGTCACCTTTCTTAAAATATGGAACAAGATATTGCCTTCCAATTGAGCCAACAAGGCTGTCAGGTAATACCCCTTCTAAGCCGTAGCCAACTTCAAAACGATATTTTCTTTCCTTAAGTGCTATGGTTATTAAAAGTCCGTTATCTTTATCTTTTTTCCCAAGTCTCCATTTTTCTGCAGTCTTTAAAGAAAATTTTTCTATATCTTCACCATCAAGACTATGAATGGTCAGTATCACTACCTCAACGGAGGTCTTGTGTTCAAGATCTTTTAATATAGAACTTAATTGGATGCGAATATCTTCTTTAATTATATTAGCAAGGTCTACGACATGCCCTGGAGGAATAGAAGGAGGTGCAGGAGTTGCACAATAGATTGAAGAAGTGACAAAGATAGAACAAAAAAAAATAAAAATGAAAAAGAATCTCTGCCAAACTAAACTTTTTATCATGTGAAATTAAACGCTAAAGATCATCTATAACTTTTCCTAAATAATCAAGAGAGACAAAATAGTCTCTAAAAATCTTGGTTAACTCATCAAACGAGGGCTTAATAAGGTTATCTTTCAACATTAATAGTTCTTCAAAAATAAAAAAAACAGGGTCTAACCCTTTCATTACTTTTATAACCTCAGTTCTTAAAATAGGTGGTTCTTTTCCTATTAAAAAGATAACAGCCCTTAAAAGAGGAATCAATCCTCTAAATGAATCTATTAGTAAGTTGGATAATAATTTTTTCTCTCCTCTGCAAGATATATATCCTTCTATAAGACCTATAAGCTTTACTTTAATTTCCCTTTCGCATTGTACCCTAAGATGTCCCTTTTCAATAACGATGTCCTTTAGAATATCTTCACCTATTATGGTTCTATGAATTAGCTTGAAATCATGAAACTCAATAGGGAAGACATCTAAGGATTTAAAAAGGTACTCAGTGGTGATCACAAGAGGTGCAGAGATTTGTTTTTTCCCATATTTTTCTCCAATCTTTGCTAAAAAATCTATAAAATTAAAACTCATCTGATGAAGTATTATAATTGAGTTTATGTCTGATGTATCTTTTCTAAAGTCCGCAGTTATAGCACTGCCTACTAAATTAATAGAATGTATTTGTTCTGAACCTTCTGAAATAATATCCCAAACAAAAGAGGCTACGGTATTAGAAACAGCTGGATTAAGCCCCTGAAGATTTTTATCAAAAAGTTGATCCATCGTTAAATTATAACACCAAAATTACCTTTTTAATAAATAATTAAATCTTTTCAATCCGACTGTAGAAAAAAAACTATAATGTGTTGAAAAGTTAAAAAATCTAAAGAAGTTTCCTAATTACAAGAAAAATTCAGTTTAATCCTTAGACTTAATGAAGTCCTTAAAAAGTAGCGATGCTTTCTTTAAATTACTGAAATCCTTTTTTCACTTTCGTATAAAACTTCTATCTCTATTTATGGTTATACCTCTAAATAAAATCTATTTGATAAATAATTAATATTTAACTAAGAGATAGATAAAAATTCTTACTGCTAAATCAAGATTACTATATACTAACAGCTTAATAACTATACTGAATCCTTATTTTTAAAACCTTAATAAACTCTTAGTAACTAAATCCGATATTGTTATTCAATAATATTCATTGTTTAAAATGATACCTTCTACTTCCACTATGTCTTAGCACTTAACTTTGACTTATTTGAATATCCATTAGAGACTTTTTAAAAAGTTCTGCAGTTGAGTTATCAAGAGTTGTTAACCTAAGCTCTTTGATTGAGCTATTTGGATATAAATTAAAGAACTCATAAATGGTTTTCACAATAATCTGGGTGCATCTATCTTTTGGAAACCCAAATATTCCACTGCTAATTGCAGGCATAGATAGACTTGACACGTTTAATTCATCAGCCTTTAATAAAGTATTCTTTACAGCTGAGGCAAGCAACATAGGTTCATTAAAGTTACCGTCTTTCCAAACTGGACCAACAGCATGAATTATGTATCTTGCAGAAAGGCTTCCTGCCCCAGTTACAGCTACTTGTCCAGTTGAGACCTTTCCATATTTAGAAACCCATTCATCACTTTCTTTCTGAATCTCAGAACCACCTCGTTTTACAATTGCCCCTGCCAGACCGCCACCATGTTGGAGATACTCATTAGCTGCATTAACTATTACCTCCGTTGGTTCTTGTAAAATATCTCCTTGACGCACTTGTATATTC
>JAOAHE010000070.1 GCA_026415415.1 Thermodesulfovibrionales bacterium
ATCCTCACCAGCGAGACCGCGGTTCATCATGCAGCCTGTTCATATATCAACCTTTAGCCCCCGTTCCACTAAATTAGAAAGGATAGATAAAGACTGAGGAAGCTGTCCTTTTACTACTGAGAAGACTCCATCCCCTGAAGTTATAAGTCTTACTTTGTGCCCTTTATTAAGAGCTGCATCAGCAAGTTTGAAAATTGTATGAGTATTTTCAAAGCTATAGGGAGTCGTCGTAAGAAAGACGACTATCTCTCTTGACATCTTATAACCTCCTTTTGGAAAAGTTTAAAAATTAAACATAAAAAACAGGCAAAAGCAGATAATATTAGTCAACATCTCACATCATTGCTTAGCCTCCAGCCCTTGTCTCTATGGTCTTACTTAAGTGCATTTTTAGATTTAATTAATAAATATTTTAAAATATTCTGACTTTTTTATATATTTCTTTTTATCGGAGTTTTTTATGAAAAAGCCAATCTATCTTGATTATAACGCTACAACTCCCCATGACCCAGAGGTTATCTATGCTATGATACCATATTTAGAGACACATTTCGGTAACCCTTCTAGCTCCCACCACTACGGATTAGTCACTAAGGAGGCTATTGAGAATGCAAGGATACAGGTTGCATCGTTACTTAACTGTTTACCAGAGGAGATCATCTTTACCAGTGGTGGCACTGAATCAAATAATCACGCCATAAAAGGTATCACCTATTCTAACTTAAGTAAGGGTAACCATATAATCACATCTCAAATTGAACACCCTTCCGTATTAGAGGTCTGCAAATATTTGGAAAATAATGGATTTGAGGTTACCTACATCCCTGTTGATGAATCAGGCCTTGTTAACCCCTACCATATTGAGAGGGCTATTACAGATAAAACGATATTGATATCAATAATGCATGCAAATAATGAGGTTGGCACCATTGAACCAATAGAGGAAATTGCAGAGATAGCTATAAGATACGGTATCTTTCTCCATACCGATGCCGCTCAATCTGTTGGCAAAATCCCTGTAGATGTTAAAACCCTTAAAGTTGACTTACTTACAGTAGCAGGACATAAACTCTATGCACCAAAAGGGGTTGGTGCACTTTATGCAAAGAAAGGTATTGAACTAACTAAGTTCATTCATGGAGCTGGACAAGAGAGAGGGTTAAGGGCAGGGACGGAGAACGTCATAGAGATTGTTGGTCTTGGCAAGGCCTGCGAGATAGCAAAGAGGGACTTAGAAAAAAACTATCTCCACATGCTTAATACAAGAGAGTTACTTTATAACGGTATTAAAGAGCGGATAAAAGGTGTTAGGTTAAACGGACATCTTGAAAAACGCCTTCCTAATACATTAAGTTTAAGTTTCAAAGGAATAAGTGCTCATGCCTTTATTTCTAAAATAAAAGATTACTTAGCTGTCTCCGTTGGCTCTGCCTGCCACTCTGATCATGAAAGGGTTTCACCAGTTTTACAGGCTATGGGAGTACCCTTTGAATGGGCAAAGGGGACCATAAGATTCTCAACGGGCAAGATGACAACTGAAGAAGAGATTAAGTATGCTATAGAAAAAATATCTGAAGTCTTGGGATAGCTTAACCCTAAAATGTCTTTTAGGTCCCACAGATATTTTTGTAATCGCAGAATTTGCAAGCTACCTTGAGGTCTTTGGGCGGCAAAAAGGGTAGATCTATGTCATTGATCTCATCTAAGAGTTGGCTTATTATCATCTCCATCATCTTATACTTTTCAACTTTTTCTTCCTCAGCACAGAAAGGTAGCTCAATCTTTTCACTTATAGTATTCTTACCTAAGAGTAGGAAGAGGGCATTGAGGTTTGATATATCAACTTTATTTACCTTTGAATAAAGAGACATGTAGAAAGGAAGCTGGATGCTGCCAATAGCGCCAGACCATGTATCTCTATCATCTGGGTTAAGTTTGTTAAAGTCTATTTTGTAATTGCCTTCATAAGAAGAGGTTTTATAATCTATTATGAAGCTTTTCTCACCTCTAAGTTCTACGCTATCTAAACGTCCTTGAAGTTGGTATGCATCTATAGATGATAATATCTCATGCTCTACATGCATTATCTTTATCGGCATTTTCTTTGAAAGGGGTAGATAGTATTCCTTCAGTATGCCTTTTAGTCTATTTTTAAGTTGCCTCTTAATGAGATAGGCTGCGCCTGCTAAGTCATCTCCAAATTTTTCTTTACACATTGACTCTAATAGTCTTTCCATCTCTTTAATGTTTAGATTTTTCTCATTAAGAACTTGTCCTTTAATCTTACTGAAAAAATTCCTCAAGATACTATGTACAAAGATTCCTATGTCTGATCTCTCAATTTCTCCTGAGACCTCCTCCTTTTTATGAATCTTTAATACATAAATATAGTAGAAGGCTAAGTTACACTTTAAGTAGGTATCAAGGCAAGAAGAGGTATACTTAAAGTCCTTGAGTATCTCCATTATCTTTTCTGTCTTTTCGATCTCCTTTGGGATAGAGCTTCTTAAGTCCACCTTATACTGGATAGGTCTTATATAGCTTTTCTCCTCAAGGGTCTGTTCCCTTTTCTGTCTCTGCCATAGAATCTTTTCTATAAAGCGGGATTTTTCTGTCTTATCACTTTCTACGAAAAAGATATGAACCTCTTTGGCACCTTTAATTAAGGTCTCAAAATAGTAATGAGCAATCCTGTCACTGTCAAGGTAAGTAGGCAGTCCAAGGGCTTTTCTGGCAGCAAAAGGTATAAGTGAATCACTGCCATCAACAGAGGGCAGCACCCCCTCATTGAGGTCGATTATATATAGATTTTCAAAATTTAGATTTCTTGTCTCAAGAAAGCCAAGTACCTGCAAGCCCTTTACTGGCGTTCCCTCAAAAGGCACTTGACACCTGAGCATATATTTCTTAAAAAAGATAAAGTAGCTATTTAAATCTTTAAAGGATGAATCCCTTATAAGAGACTTAGATAGTCTTTGTAATGCCAATAAGAAAGTCTCAGAGAAGGGATAAAAAAAGGCATGAAGCCGTGCTGTGCTATTTTCGTATATGTAGGTAAGTAACTCTATGCATTTATTGGCAAAGTCACCTACGTCTTTGAAAGATTTAAATCTATTGATTGTATTTTGGTGTATCCCTTTTAAGTGTTTTGCTATCATATCCTTAGTTATGGCTGTTCCAGATTCTTCTAATCGGGTAAGGATGCACTGAATTAACCTTTCATTTTCCTCTATCTCTAAAAGAGTTATGAAAGATTTAGTCCGATTTTTAAGTAGCTCCTCTTCAATCGTGTGAAAGATAATCCTTGTCAATTCTGCTTGACTATTAAAAAGTATGTTTTTTGGGTAAGGATGTAAGACAAATTTCAAGTAACTGGGTATGTATATCTTGTCCTCTGACATTGAAAGTATTAATTCCATTAAGTTATTGAAAAAACCAAAAAGAGGTGTTCTGATTATAGGATATCCCATTGATATGTTATAAGACTCAGGGTTGAGGTTGCTTAAGCAGTTGTATATAAGGGGCATGAGACTATCTGAAGTAGGAGATAAAATCAGTGTTTTTTCATCTATTGAGTTGTCCTTTTCAAGTCTATCTTTGATTAATCTACTTAGACCAAATATCTGTCCATGTGAATCGGGGCTACTGTAAAGATAGATTTTTGCATCATCTTGCTCAGGCTGAGGCTCAGATTTGTGGTCAATGGATATTTTTTTAAGCATATCATCTATGCCCGTAGCCTCTTTAAAGATTAGCAAAGAGTTATCCCAAGAGAGGATTTCTTTGAAGATCTCAACTTCTGCCTTCGTAAGGGCAAAGAAACCTGCTAAGATAATTCTTTTAAAATCATTGTAGTTAAACTTTTTAATCAACTCAATGGCTTTTCTGTACCGAGATGCCCTCGTTGAGTATCCTGCCTCATCAATGCTCTTATAAAATTCCTCATAGAAAAATGATAGGGTCTGTAGCCTTCCCAAAGTCTCAAGTGGTATGCCTTCAACAAAGTAATCTATATTTTTAACCTGATTTACTGATATGTTTTCTATACAGAGCTCTTCAATATCATTAAATATCTTAAATCCCAAAGGTAGAAAACTATCAAGCTCTAAAAAACCTTTACCACCAAGGGGTTTTTTTGAGCTTTTGTGCAATTTATAAAGGATATTTACTGCATCAATATAGTCTAACTTTGGATTTGAGATTTCTCTTTCGTATATATGGTCAATGAACTCATCAATGGAATACATGGGCGGCGGGATAAAGGCAGAGTTATTAATTGAGGCTAATTTTTTCCTAAGGAAATGGGCAGGTCTTTTATTTGGAAAGATTACCATACTTTTTGAGTAATCATTTCCTTCTGATATGAGGTTAGATACTGTCTCATCTATTATATTGCCATATGCTGGCAGGGCTATGAAGTTTGCTTGAGCCATCTTATTTGACCTTCATAATACTTACTGTGTCTTTCATATCTATATAGGCTATTAGTGTAGAAAGCTCCTTTTTAGGGAAGATCTCTTGAAGAAGTCTTGCATAGTTTTTTACCTGAAGGATATGTTTTTCCTGGGCTTTTCTGTCTGAGCCTGTTTTATACTCTATGATAGCTACTCTTTCAGGATCAATAATTACCCTATCCATCCTAAAAAGCCTTCCTGAACTTGAGACGACCTCCATCTCATTTTTGATAGTTCTATTAGGTTTCTCTATAAAGAACTCCCTTAAGTTATCGTGATAGACGATCTTCTCTATGATATCTCTAATCTCTTCAAGGGGGTGTTCAATTTTCATTAGCCTGTTGACAGATTTAATAATTTCAGAGAGGTTAAGATCAAAGCCGTCTGTGACAAAGTCTATAAATGACAAAACTCTATGTATATACTCACCCCATAGTTTATCTGAGAGATTTAAAACTTCATCTTCAAGGATAGCTTCTGCTTTAATCTCAAGGTTATAGAATAGCTCAAGAGGTGTAAGTGTATGGACTATATCTTTTTTACTATTTAGCTCTTTACATCCAGACTGGTAATCCTCTGAAGGGAAAAAGTAAAAGGGATAGCCATCCCTTTTACTTTTAACACCTATAACATAGAGCTCCTTTTCTGCCCTTGTAAGCCCTACATACAAAGTGTTTAGCTTATTTACTGCCTCTTTGATCCTTTCTTCTTCATAAATCATCATAAGCTCTGAGCTGCTTTGAGCTATTTGACTATTAATTTTCAGTAAGGCTACAGCATCACTGGATTCTTCAAATATATAGTCAAATCCCTTGTTGGTATCACCGTATAAAATAGCTATTACTATAGGGAAGCCAAGACCTTTTGACTGGTGAATGGTCATTACTTTTGCTGCTTGAGAGTTTGTCGGGAGGGCTATCTCCCATTCAGAACTTAGAGAATCTAATCTTGCAAAATCAAGGAAGTCCTTTAAGCTATTGACACCTGAGGACTCAAAGTTCTTAATAGTTTCAAGGATTTTTATCAGGGAAGCCTCCTCCTGAGGCTTAATCTCAAAGAGCCTAAAAGTCCTCAAAACACCTATCATCAACTCATAAAGAGGTAAATAACCAGAAAGCCTAAAAAGTTCATCAAAAAATTCATCCCATAGATTCTTAAACACCCTCTGAAAGGTCTTATAAAGTGGAGTCTCATCTCTATGAGTTAAAAGAAAGTCCTCCATAGAAGTGGCGGGGGCTTCAACGCCTTTTAGGACTAAGTTTTAAGTGAAGATCTCCCCTAAAATAAAGGTAGCAAAGGATAGGTCGTCCATTGGCG
>JAOAHE010000071.1 GCA_026415415.1 Thermodesulfovibrionales bacterium
GCTACTTTAAGCACAACGACTAATGCAAATGGTGACTATATATTTAGCAATCTTACAAACGGAAACTACAGGGTTACGCCTACAGCTACAGGTATGTCCTTTACACCTGCCTTTAGGGATGTGACGATCAACAACGCAAATGTAACGGGACAGGATTTTACTTCTTCCAGAACAAGATAGATATTCAGATATTATAATATGGTAGACCCCTTAAGAATAACTCTTAAGGGGTCTGAAATTTTTGGAAAGGTTATCTCTTCATATTTACTAATTCTTGCATAAGGTCATCCACTGCTGTAACCATTCGTGAGTTTGCTTGAAACCCTCGTTGGGCTGAGATCATCTTAATAAACTCTTCGGCTAAATCAACATTACTTAGCTCAAGGGTATTTGAAAGAACCCTTCCAAGCCCAGAAGTAGTTGGGTTACCTACGATAGGCTGACCTGATTCAAAGGTTTCGGCAAATAGGTTTCTACCCATTTTTAGAAGTCCTGTTGGAGCTACAAATCTCGCAAGGGCAATTTGTCCAAGTATCCTTGTCTGTCCATTGGTAAAAATTCCTGTAATAATACCGTTTTCAGAGACTGTAACAGTCTTTAACGAGCCAGCTGCATAACCATCTTGACTTATACTTAAGACAGAAAAAGGCGAAGCAAACTGGGTTGAGCCATCTAATCCAGTCCCTGGAGGCGTCTCTCCCGTGCCTGTCCCAAAGTCAAAAGTGATGGGCTGTGGGCTTGTGACAGCTGCTCCAAAATTAAAGTTTATAGGTGTATCATCGTTGTCATTTACTAATGCGCCATTTGTATCAAAGGTAATGGTTTGAGTGCCTGCAAGAAGTAATTTATCAGGACTTGTTGTATCTGGGTTTGAGTAAACATAATTGACTTGCCATGTGTTGTCGCCAGTTTTTACAAAGTATAGAGTAATTGTGTGAGCACCACCTTGGGAGTCAAATACCGTGATCGTTGTTGATGAGCTAAAGTTTGCTGGGTCATCATCATTTCCATCGCCATTGCCATCTAATGTAAATGGGTTTGCTGGTGGTATAGCTGTAGCATCTAAATTTACTCCTATCTTGGCATTTACAGTTAGACGAGGTGGACTCTGAGTAGTACCAAGTTCTAAACTGTTTATTTCTCCAAGTATCTTACCTGTAGAATCTGCAAGATAGCCTTGCAAAAATAATCCTTCAGGATTGACTATAAACCCATCTTTGTTTAAAGAAAACTGTCCAGCTCTGGTATAATATCTTGCACCTGAGTTATCTTTGACGATAAAAAAGCCCTCACCATCAATTGCTAAATCTAAAACGCTGGCTGACGTTTGGAACGACCCCTGAGAAAAAAGAGCTGATACGTCGCTAACCAATACACCTCTTCCTATCTGAGATGAACCTCCTGCAAGTGTTTGGCTTAATATATCGCCAAAAGCAACTCTACTACCTTTAAACCCAATTGTATTTAAATTAGCAATATTATCACCTATTACTGTTAGGGCGGTCCCATTAGCGCTAATTCCACTGACTGCTGTGTATAAAGATGTTATCATGTAGTACCTCCTCCTGAGATTTCTAATATCTCATTTAATTTTATCTTTATATTTCCATTTACAATAATATATGTGACATTATTTTCAAAGGTAACGCCTGTTACTATTCCTTTTGTTAAACTGGACACTTCTACTGGTTTGTTATCTTTGTCTGAAGCAGTTATCTTAAAGGTATATTCACCCTCAGGTAGTTTATTTCCATTTGCATCTTTACCATCCCAGATAAAGGTATGTGAGCCAGCCTTTTGAGATCCAACGTCAATTGTCTTAACTAACTTACCAGAGGAATCGTAAATAGATATATTGACCTTTGTAGCATCAGTAGAAAGGTTGTAGCTTATTTCTGCTTTTTCTTTTAAGTTTATTTTATTACCAGCAAATTTTACTTGTTTTCCGATTAAGTTTAAAGTGAGAGTGTTTTGGATAGAGTTTTGATAAAGAAGCATATCACTCATCTGTAGAACAAGATTATTTAGTGCTTCCAAGGAGCTAAGTTGAGCAAGTTGTGCTGTAAATTCTGTATTATCCATCGGATTTAAGGGATTTTGATAACGAAGCTGAGTAGTAAGAAGTTTTAAAAACTCATCTTTAAGAGGCGATTTTTTTGATGAACTATTAGTCTTATCTATCGAACTTTGCCCTACTTGCAAAACTTCCATCTACTACCTCCTCTTTCGTAAGGCACTATACTACAATGCTAAGTAATCTTTTGTAATCTTTTTTGTTAGCAATCTTATGAGAAACTAAGATGTTTTCTTTTTGTTGTTCTTTTTCGCTGTTGCTTTCATCTCTTTTGTTATCAATTGATACAGAGAGTTTGCCTATATTTATCCCTTCTTTTACTAAATTACTTAAGAGATAAGACAGATTATTTTCAAAGAAGTTTTTACCTATATATTCAGTTGCAAGGATATTAGCATTGATGACCCCTTCATCTATTGTTAACTCTATATCTATCAGTCCAAGTCCTTCAGGTTTTAAAGTAAGCCTAAGGCTTTTTTCATCTGCCTTTAAAACTTGCACCTTTACTCCATCATCTGGTTCTACTTTTAAATCAAAGATTTGTACTTTGGGAATTGACCCTTCATTGTTTTCATTCTTAACTTTGATAGAATTTTCTTCTGAAGACATTACGCTTGGTGAGGTTATTATTTCTTCATTTTTATGTCTTTCTAATGAAAAATGTTTTTTTAATTCATATTTCATAAAGGATTTATCATGATTAAAGCTATCCTGATCTGCAGAAAAAAGCCAATCTATATTAATGTTATTTTTAATATGATCAATGGAGTTTTCTTGGATTGTTTCTTTCTTACCATCTTGTGGGTCTCTATTTTGAGTGGTTAATTTTTCTATTACTTTTAGGTCAATAGGATTTTTTTCTGATTCATTATATTTTCCTATTTCTACAAAAAAGCTTTCAGTTATATTAGATTGTTCTTTATCTACTGAAAGGTAATTATTTCCCACTAAGGGTTTTTCTGCTTCAAGAGAAACTTTCTTGATTGACTCATTGGTATTATCTGCTTTTAGGATAGGTTTATTTTCGCTTAAAAAGATATCTTTATTTATATTAAATGGCTCATCAATTTTTTTGTGTTCATTATGGATATCTAAAAAGGCTGAGAGTACCGCTAAAGGGAGTTCATTTAAGGTTTTATTGCTATCAAAAATTTCTTTATTCTCATCAAGCTTTTTATCTGTATTGTCTTTATTATTAGAGCTGTCAACTATTTTCTGATTCGTTTCCTTTCCATTTGTTGAAGTTAAATTATTTTTTGGGTAGGGCTTATTGATAACAAGGAATTGAGAAAAAATTAGGCTAAAATCTAAAGTACTATAAGGGCTAATGAAATCCTTATTTTGAATATTCAATAATTGATTTGATTCTTCATTAAAAAAGCTACCTATCAAGAGCGCCATTTCCATACAAAAGACATGTCAAATATTATGCCAAGCAATTTTTTAAAATCAAAGCCTTTTAAAATCTGAAAGTAACTCGTTTTAAAAATAAGTAGAACTTCTTTATCTTTCTTTTAAGGTTTTGCTTCTAATTTAAACAATTTGCAAGTGAAAATATGAAATTTATAAATAAAATATTAACTTAGGCATTGTTGATCAAATTTAAGTTTGCTTCTTATATAAGAATTGTTGGATAAAAGGGCAACTTAAAAAGACATTATATAAAGATTATAGAGAAAAGCCAGAAGTTTTAAAAATCCCTTTTTTTAAGCTATTGTTAATTTTTGTTTAATCTAAGTGATTATTGAAATATGGGAAGAAATTACCTAATAGGAAATTTTTTCTCTATAGTGGACATACTTTGAGTTATAGCTGCAGCTTTCTTAGAGTCCATAGCAGCAATTATAGCAGCTGTCTTCTTAGGTTTCATTTTAAGAAGGATCTTAACCAGCAACTCTTCGTTTATAGAGGACAGTCTCTCGGCTGCTTCTTCAGCAGGCATATTTTCGTAAGTCTTTACAATATGTTCAAAATTCTGTTCTTTAATATACTCTAATTTTTTAATAAGATTATCAATTTGAGTGAGAATATTATTGTATTTCTCAACTTTTTCCTCAACCTCTTTTTTAAGAGCTTGAAGTCTTTTTTCTTCTTGTCTTAGAAAAATCTCTTTCTCTCTTAGCTCTGCCTGTTTTTTCTCTATTAGTTTAAATATATCATCTTGAGCAGAAGCTATAAAAGGGTTGCTCATTTCAGTTAAAAAAAACGCAAATATTATGAGTATACAAATTTCTATTTTATTCAATATCTTATTTCTCATCTCTATTTTGGTTGTATAAAAAGTTTAGATCAATCTCAGACTGAAGTCTTTTTTCAGTTTCTTTGAGCTCTTCTTTTAAAACTTTATCATGTAAGATTTCTATCATCTGTTTTTCTATATTAGCATTAATTAATTGCTCTTTTTTCTCTTCTAATTCTTGAGTTTTTTTAGTTATAATGTTTCTTCGGTCTTCAGCTAACTTGTTCATATAGTTAAGGTAATCATAAAAGAAATTCAGTTCTTTAATATTAATTGATCCATCATCCTGAGATTGAAGGTATTCTGTTATGATTTTTTGGATGTCATCTTCAATTGAAGCGAGTTTTCTCTTCTCAGAATTCAGAGCTTCTAAATATTTTTTTAGTTCGGCCTCATGTATATCTCTTTTAAACTGCTTAAAATCAAGAATCTTTGAGATTCTCTCGCTGTTCATATTTTTCTCCTTTTAAGGTTGATCAAAGGTTAAATATAGCCCTTGAATGCTGTCTGCAAAATCTCTTTTTTCTTCTATGCCTTGTTTGATATAAGCCTTGAGTTTTTCTATCATACTTATAGCGTAATCAACTTTTTGGTTTGAACCTTCTTTATATGCGCCTAAATTTATCATATCTTCAAATTTTTTATAAGTTGCAAATGTTTCAATAAATCTTGAGGCATAGTCTTTATGTTTTTTATCAACGATATCAGGCATAACCCTACTTAAACTCTGAAGTATATCAATGGCAGGATAAAGGTTTTCTATAGCCAACTCTCTTGACAAAACAATATGTCCATCTAATATAGCCCTTACTGCATCAGCGACTGGTTCTGACAGATCATCTCCTTCTACTAAAACAGTATAAATACCAGTTATACTGCCTTTGTCTTCTGATGTTCCAGCTCTTTCAAGAAGCTTTGGCAAAAGGGTAAAAACTGATGGGGTATAGCCCCTTGCTGTTGGTGGTTCTCCTACGGTGAGCCCTATCTCACGTTGTGCCTGTGCAACTCTTGTTATTGAG
>JAOAHE010000072.1 GCA_026415415.1 Thermodesulfovibrionales bacterium
GCATAGAGCCCCACACATACATCATGAGGGTTTGCTATAACGATCTTAACGCCCTCTCTTGTTAAATCTTTTAAAGATACAATCTTTTTTGGGTTGCCCCTCTGGACAACAATGGCTGGTACAAGATATACGACCTTCTTTTCCGTTTGAGGAAAAACCACTCCCAAGGATTTTGCCTTTTCCATAAAGTCAGATGAGCCGGGAAAATAAACATCACCTTTCTTTGATAGCATCATCTGTGACAGGACAAATCCAGAACCACCAAAGATCAGATCAACCTTTATGTTTGTATCTTCCTCAAACTTCTTTGCTATCTCTTCCAGGGCTGGCTTACTCGCAGCACCAGCAAAGACAAGAATCTCATCTTTAGCCCAGCCAATAGGAACAATAAAAAAGAATTGAATGAAAAGAACAACAAGGATTTTCAGTACATATTTAAACATAAAAACCATCCAAATAACAGTTTTTAGCAGAAACGAGCAAAACTTATGCCTTTAATAAGTCATTGATAAAACATATTATTTTATTTCGAAAAAACAAAAGTGGATTAAAAAATTACATTTTTGTTGTGTTTCAGAAGTTAAAAAAATTATTGGACAAAGGGTTTTTTAATCCTTTTTATTCCAGCCCCTATAACTGTAATATTCCTCTAACATTTTATTGAAGTCATCCTTCGTTATTACTGCTCCAGTTTCTGGCAGAGGCTCGCTATGAAACCGTTCTGGAAGGTAATCATCCTGCTTAGTTAACCCTTCTCTAATATTATATCCCCTGATTGTATCGTTAATTTTTGAACTTAATTTTTTCAAATCCTCTCTATTTAAATCCAAACCCGTGGTTAACTTTATAATTTTAGATAGCTCATCCCATAGATAAAAATCTCTGTAAAACCTGCAAACTATTAGAGAATCAAATAATGTTAGCCTATCCTCAAAATCAAGGAGCAATTCTACTTTCTTTTCTATTGTGTCTGGAGAAATCATCCCGCTAAGTTCTGCTTTATAAAATGTTGTCCTTAAATGACAGGCACCCCTATCAGATACCGCATAAGATAATCCCATTCCCTTTAAATATCTTGGATCATACCCCGCAGGTTCTAAACCTTTAACGTGTATAGCAAAATCTTCCATGCCTAAATTTTTTGATGCTTTTTTAATTCCTTGCGAAAGAATTGCACCAAGCCCTTTAATCTCTGAAATATCAAGAATCAATTTTTCTGCATCTTCTACATTACCATATCTCACTCTTTCTTTTATTTTACCTTTCTCTGACGCCTCCATTGCTAAAGCTACAAGATTTCCTACTGTTATCGTATCCATACCTAATCTATCGCATAGATCATTTAAATATGCAATCTCTGTAATATCATTAATCATACAAAGACCACCGAAAGCATATATGGTTTCGTATTCTGGGCCTTCTATCTTTAACCCTGCATGTCTTCCCTCTTTAACAATCGATAGCTTGCCACAGGCCATAAAACATTTAGCACAGGCTTTCGGTTTAACTTCCATCTTGTTTTGCATCGCTTCAGCATTTATCTTCTCATAATCTTCAAAAAATCCCTTATGCCAATAGCGAGTTGGAAAGGCTTTCACCTTATTTAATAAATCAACCATCATGGGTGTCCCAAATCTTTTATAGGCAATTGTCGATGGATGCTCTTTTTTGGATTCTAAGATTTCCTGAGAAAACTTCTTCAGATCCTCTAAATATGCCACTTCTCGCCTTTTGTCACCTTTAAATACTATTGCCTTTATATTTTTATTACCCATTACTGCTCCAGCCCCTGCTCTGCCAGCACAACGCCAGTAATCGTTGCTAATTATAGAAAATGGTATCCCTTTTTCTCCTGCTGGACCAATTGTAACAATACCAGAATCAGGATATTTTTCATTTAAAAGACTTTCTGTATCATAACAACTTAAACCTGAAAGTTTCGATGCAGGTAAAATTTCTACATTTTCTGGTGTTATGTAAATATACGAAAGTTCATTACAATTACCAAGGATCAAAATAGCATCATAACCAGTTTTACTAATTTTCTCAGGGACCTTACCACCGCTATAACTCTCACAAAAAAATCCAGTAAGCGGTGATTTTGTATACACTCCATATCTCGAAGAACCATATAAATATGTATCGGTTACAGGTCCTAGGGCAAAAACTAATGGATTCTCAGGAGAGCTTGGATGTATCCCAGCGGGTTGATACTTTAAAAGCAAATCTACAGCAAGTCCCTTCCCACCTAAAGATAAAGAAAGCTCAAACTCATTAAGTACTTCTTTGTACCACTTTTTATTATTTAAATCGATGACCAGATATTTACTAAAAAAACCTTTCATATTACTCTCCATAAGCTTTTTTGTAAATACTTACAGCATCTTGATAACTTAACTTTCTTGGGTTGTTAGCAAGTAATCTTGTAACTTTCATCACACCTTCAGCCAATTTTCCCAAAGATTCATAAGGTACTTTCAACTCTTTTAATGTAACAGGTAGTCTTAAATCAATTGCCAAATCTCTCATAAAATTAATCGCTGATAAACTTTTTTCCTTTAAATCTCTATAATTCCCGTAGGGACAGACAACATCTGCTATCTTAGAAAACTTCTCCAGATTAGAAATCATATTAAACTCTAAAACAGGACAAAGCATAACTGTATTTGCTATACCATGGGGAATATGAAATTCTCCCCCTAAAGGATATGCAAAGGCATGTACCGCCGTAACTCCTGCATTAGCGAAAGCCTGCCCTGCAAGAAAGCTACCTTCCAACATTTTCTGTCTTGCCTCTAAATTATCACCATTTGTCCAAGCCATCCTTAAATTATTTGAAATTAGACTCATAGCCTTAATCGCTAAGTAATCTGTATAATCATTAGCATTAACTGAAGTGAATGCTTCAACTGCATGAATAAGTGCATCCATTCCACTTGAAGCAGTAGGTATAGGAGGAAGAGTCCTCGTAAGTTCTCCATCGAGAATAGCAACATCAGGAAGAAGATAATCAGATACAACTCCTTTCTTTAAATGTTCAGACTCGTCAGAAAGTATTGCAATAGGAGTCACTTCGCTACCTGTTCCTGCGGTTGTTGGTATTAAAAATTTTGTCACCCCTCTTTTTTTTATTAAGTTTATTCCAAAAAAATTCTCGATTTTATCATTGTTAGTAAACATTATTGAAAGCATTTTGGCAATATCAAGAGCAGATCCCCCACCCAACCCTATTATTAGATCAATTTTTTTACCCTTTGCGTGGTCAAAGCATTTATATACAGTTTCTATAGGTGGATCTGGAGGAACATCACTAAAAACATCAATTTTTTTAGCATTTTTCTTTATTTTATTAATTAAAATGTCATATATTCCAGATTTAATAAGCCCCTCATCAGTTACAATAAAAACATTTTTTAAGTTTCTCTCTTTTATCTCTTCATTAACCTTATCTATAGAACCTAAACCCATAATAACTTTCTGGGTAGTTTTAAAATAAGTTATTCTCGATAACATTTCCCCCTCCTTAGACTTAAATCACTTTAAACAGCCAAATATTTTTTCTGAATCTCTAAATCCTTTTTAAATTCTTCAATTCTCGCCTCATAGACTATATGGCCTTTATCTATTATGCTTACTCTATCAGATACAGCCATAGCAAACTTTACATGTTGTTCAGACAGAATTATTGTTGCACCCTCTGATTTAAGACCAAGAATTATTTCTTTTAAAGTGTTTACCATAACAGGACTTAGCCCTTCAGATGGTTCATCAAGTAAAACTACTTCAGGATTACCCATAAGAGTTCTTGCTATTGTAAGCATTTGTTGTTCACCACCCGAGAGCATACCACCAGGCTTTGATTCATATTCTTTAAGTATAGGGAAATACTTATAAACCATTTCTAAGTTCCACATCCCCTTTCTTCCAACCCTCGCTCCTAAAATCAAATTTTCTTTAACAGTTAATGGGCCAAAAATTCTTCTATCCTCTGGAACAAGCCCAATTCCAAGCCTAAAAATACGATATGGTTTTAAACCAACTAAATCTTTCCCCTTAAATATTACCTTTCCAGATGACGGCGTATTTAACATCACTATTGATTTGAAGGTTGTTGTTTTACCTGCACCATTTCTTCCCAAAAGACATAAAACCTCATTTTTATATATATCTAAATTTACATCAAAAAGAATATGACTTTTTCCATAAAAGGTATTTATATTCTCAACAGAAAGAATTTTTTCCATTTATTACACCTCTTTTCCCAAATAAGACTCTATTACCAAGGGATTATTTCTTATCTCTTCTGCATTTCCTTCTGCAATAATCTCTCCCCTCACCATAACTCTAATAACTTCTGCAATACCAAATACTATATCCATGTCATGCTCAATAAATAGAGTGGTTAAATTAAATTTATTATGGAGCTCCTTAATTACTCTAACCATACTTTTTCTTTCGTCTGGAGACATCCCTGCAGTTGGTTCATCAAGAAGTAAAATCTTTGGAGAAAGGGTAAGTGCCATTGCAATATCAAGTATTTTCTGATCACCGTGAGAAAGCTCAGATGCTTTTAAATCCTTCTTATTAAAAAGATTTAAATTCTTTAAAATCATATCTGTATGTTCTTTAATATCTTTAAAGGAATATTTATCAGATAAAAAATTTGCACTTTTTTTAAAAAGCGATATCCCTGCAATAAGCACATTGTCATAAACACTTTCATCAGGAAATATATTAGCTACTTGAAAGGCTCTTACAATTCCTATAGATGCAATATGTTCTGGTTTTTTATTAGTTATATCAATACCCTGAAAGAAAATCTCGCCCGAATCCTTCTCGATATAACCTGTGATTAGATTAAATACAGATGTTTTTCCAGCACCGTTAGGACCAATAATTGCAGTTAAGCTTCCTTTTGTAATTTTTAGGTTTATATTTTTTGAGACATAAATACCATCAAAATGTTTATTCAAATTTTTAAGCTCAAGTATGACTTCCATTAGCAATCTCCCTTTTTGAATTAGAGCCTTTGGTTAACCCAGCTAAGGTACCTAAAATACCTTTGGGAAAAAGAATAACCATTATCAACATAATTGTACCTAAAAAAAATGGCCAGTATTCAGTGGTTTTACCAATATAATCTTCAAGTAAAATGAATATAATTGTACCAATAAGTGGCCCAAAAAAGTTATTTATAC
>JAOAHE010000073.1 GCA_026415415.1 Thermodesulfovibrionales bacterium
TTTCTAAATGCCTAAAAGAAGCAGAGAATGAGATATTTTTTAAATTTTAAAACTTCTATCGGCAAATTTGGGATATTGTTTGACTTTAGTTTCATTGAAGCATTATATTATTTGTTTAGGATTCTTATGATGGAGGCATACTAAAATGGGAACTTATACAACATATCATCCACATAAAATTAAAAGAAAGAGAACTCATGGATTTCTTACCCGTATGAGTACAAATGGTGGAAGGAGAGTCTTGAAAAATAGAAGAGCCAAGGGAAGAAAAAGGCTTACTCCTTAGTAAGCTGATAGAATAGCTTTGAGAAGATTTTTAATTTTTTTAATTTATTTATACCGCTACTTAATTTCACCTGTGCTTACACCAAGTTGCAGGTTTTATCCATCTTGCTCAGAATATGCTATAGAAGCTATTAGAGAATATGGATCATTGAAGGGTCTGTCGTTTTCGTTAAGAAGGTTACTAAGATGTCATCCTTTTAATCCAGGGGGGTATGATCCTCTCAAGAAATGAAATTATGAAAGGAAAAATTAAATGGATAGAAATGTTTTTTTGGCTATAATTATATCTATAGCAATTTTAATAGTTTATCAATATTATACTATGCATACGGCGACTCCGCCAAAAACAACTCAGAAGCAAGATAAGGAGGTAGCAAAAGATCAGCCAAAGGAAAATATAAACTATCCTTCTTCCCTTCCTTCCCAATATGGGATAGATAAAACTACAAAAAATATTGAAAAAGAGATAATCATAGAAAATAATCTCTATACAGCAGTTTTTACTACAAGAGGAGCATCAATTAAAACAATCACATTCAAAAATTATAAAGATAAAAGTGGCAATTTTATTACTTTAAGAGGTGATGAAACTCTATCCCCTTTAGCACTTGGTATTGATGAAAATTTTCAGTTCTCTAATTTAATTTTTAATTCTACTTCCTCAAATATAAAATTAGATGGTTCCAATCCTACAGCCTCTCTAGTCTTTGAGTATAGTAGTCCAGAAATTTCAATAAGAAGAACTTTTACCTTTACTAATAATGATTATAGTTTTATCTTAAAAGATGAAGTAAAGGGGATAAATAATTATTGGATAACAATTGGTAAGGATTTTGGTATATACGAGAAGGAGGATTCTGTTCATCACGGACCGGTTGTTTTAAAAGATGCTGATAGGATTGAGTTTACAAGCGCAGATCTGGTAAAAAGTGGTGCTAAAAGTTATAACCAGGGGTTGAAATGGATTGCTCAAGAAGATAAATATTTTTTCTCCTCTATTGTGCCTAAGACTCCAATTATAGACTCAAAGGTCTGGAGTAGCCATGGCAATGCTATTGTCGCTCTTAAAATGCCTGAAGGTTCAAATGAGTATTTTATCTATTCAGGACCAAAGGAGTATGATAGGCTAAAAAAATATGGAGTGGGTTTAGAACATATTATTGATTTTGGTCTTTTCTCAATATTAGCTATCCCTCTTTTTTGGGTGATGAAATTTTTCTATAATATCTTTCATAACTATGGATTAGCTATTATAATGCTTACAATCTTAACAAGAATCCCTTTTATTCCCATAATAAATAGAGGAATGACCTCAATGAAGAAGGTTCAAGAAATTCAACCTAAGATGCTTGAAATTAGAGAAAAATATAAAAAAGATCCTCAAAAAATGAATCAAGAACTAATGGCTCTTTATAAAAAGCATAAAGTAAACCCTTTTGGTGGCTGTCTACCTATTTTACTTCAAATCCCTGTATTTTTTGCTCTATTTAAGATCCTTTCTATCTCAATTGAGTTAAGGGGTGCGCCATTCATGCTTTGGATTACTGATTTATCTTCTAAGGACCCATATTACATTCTTCCTATAATTATGGGGGTAACAATGGTTATACAGCAAAAGATGACCCCCTCAACAATGGATCCTAAACAACAAAAACTAATGATGTTACTACCAATAATATTCACATTTTTATTCTTTACTTTTCCATCTGGCTTGGTTCTTTATTGGTTAGTTAATAATATTCTTGGCATAGCCCAACAATTTTATATGAATAGAAAAGCTGCTAAATCCGAGTCAGCCTGAGCTATCTTTAATAAATAAATTTAAAATCTTTGCTAATCACTCTATAGGCTAATCTAAAACTGGTTGTTTTATTCTGGATTTTATTATATTCTTAAATAGAATATATTTTTAAACACTCTTAATTTACTAACTTATATGTTTTATGTCTTTTATACTAATTGCTATATTCTTATGGAGCTCGTTAGGTATCTTTATCAGGCTTTCTCAAATGCCTGTTCAATTCCTTATTTTTGTATCTTGCATAATCTCATCCTTAATACTTAGCTTTTTTATTATAAAATGTAACCTTTTAGAAAAACTCCCATCTTTCAAACAGCTGCTTTTTTTTATCCTTATAGGAGCTATATCTCTTGTTAATAGTTTTACCTTCTTTTATGCTTATCAAAATACTACAATAGCTAACGCTGTTTTAACACATTATACCGCTCCAGTAGTTGTTGCTGTTTTTGCCCCCCTTTTTTTAAAAGAAAAATTGTCAATGAGGATAATAACAGCTATTATACTTTCCACAGCAGGCTTGTGGATTATGTTGGATATGTCTCCTAAGGTGTTTTTTTCTTTATTATTTGAAGGAGATAAAAATACTTATGGCATAATAGCAGGCTTAATATCTGGGATAGCATACGGGATGTTAATAATAATTTTTAGGTTTATTTCACAAAAATTTCATCCATTGGTCATTACTTTTATACAAAACATAGTAATAGCCTCTATACTATCACCTTTTATTGAAGTACCTAATAACTATGCTACAGCGATTTGGGCTTTTTTAGTAATGGGAGTAGTTCACTCAACTATAGCTCCTATCCTCTATTTTAGGGGTATGAGAGAGGTTAGTGCTAATAGATCTGCAATTTTAGGCTATTTAGAACCTGTCTGTGCTATAATTTTAGGAGTGATTTTTTTACAGGAAGCTATTACTTTAAAGATTCTGTTGGGTGGCTGTATGATCTTGTTTTCTGGATACTTAACGATAAAATAATTATCCTAATAAAGAGGCACTCTACAGTCAACCTTGCGTGACCAAGCGTTTATCCCACCAACTAAATTTCTTACCCTAAGACCAGCAGACTGTAATAAGTAAGCGGCCTCTATGCTTCTTTTGCCAATCTTACAATAGATTATATAGGTCTTTGTTGGATCAAACTTATTAAGGTTTTCTGGCAATTCAGCTAATGGTATTAAAATTGCTCCTTCTAATCGGCAGATCTCCCACTCATGCTTTTCTCTTACATCTAAGAGAACGATTTGGCTATCCTTGCTTTCTAAAATATTTTTTAGCTCTTCTGGATAAATATCAAACTCTGTTTTCAATTCCTCAGTGGTTGGGATATTGCAAAAAGCTTCATAATCTATCAATTGGCGAATAGTCGGATTATCACCACATATAGGACAGTTGGGGTCTTTTCTTATATTTATTTCTCTAAATCGTAAGTTTAATGCATCATAAAGAAGTAATCGCCCTATTAGAAGGTTTCCTTGTTGAATGATGAACTTAATAGCCTCTGTGGCTTGAAGTGTCCCAATAACACCTGGTAGTACTCCAAAAACCCCTCCTTCAGCGCATGAGGGGACAAGTCCATGAGGTGGCGGTTCCTGAAAAAGGCACCTGTAGCAAGGCCCTTCAGAGGAGTAAAAAACTGATAACTGACCTTCAAATCTAAATATACTGCCATATATTAAAGGTTTATTTAAAATTACACAAGTATCGTTTAGTAAGTAGCGAGTTGGGAAATTGTCTGTTCCATCTATAACAACATCGTAATCTTTAATAATCTCTAAAGCGTTAGCACTTGTAAGGACTGTATCGTATAGCTCTATTTCAATGAAAGGATTAAGTTCTGATAATCTTTTTTTTGCCGAGATCAGTTTAGGATAGCCTACTGATGAGGTACTGTGAATTATTTGTCTTTGAAGGTTGCTTTCATCAACAATATCAAAATCAACCAAACCTATTTTCCCTACACCTGCTGCAGCAAGATACAGAGCAACTGGTGAGCCCAATCCTCCTGTGCCTATTATCAAAACACTTGCTTTTTTAAGCCTCTTTTGACCAGTAACGCCAACTTCTGGCATCAATAGATGACGGCTGTAACGGTAAATTTCGTCATTAGTTAAGGTATTGTTTCCCATTTACTTAAAGTTACTTAAAAATGATGATAATCTTAAAGTCAAAATTAAATTAAACCATATTTTTAAAAAAAATGCAAATTTATCAAATCTATCTTAAAATCTGATAATAGAAATTACAGATGCAAAAATAGTGGTAAAAAGAATTTTTTTTAATAATTGCACAGTTTAAAAAGAGCTAAAGAGCATCTTAAACCCCTATTAGCATACTATAGCTTGTTTCCCTCTCAATACCTTCCTTAAGACATTCTAATCCATTGAAAACCTTTTAAATAAATAATAAGACAAATAGCTTCATTCAAAGACTATTCATTCTTCCCCCTCTTACGAATAGAAGTTTATCCATACATAGTAGAAAGCAAAAGCTTGAGCCCATATTTTAAAACTTTTCAGCTATCTATATCAGTGTCCTCCTTATTTACCAATTGTCTTAGTCTTTTATTGTTAAGTAAGTTTTCTGAAACACAAACAGTTATTTATAAGCACTCCAAAGGGAAACCAAAAAGAATTTGCTCAAAAATCCCTGTAGTTAAACTCTCTATATTATCTTCTATCTTAAGTTCTTTTATGATGTTATTTGCCTGCCCACTACGGTTATAATCCCATACCACACCCTCTGCACTATACTCAAGGCTGGTGCTATTACATAATAGCTATACTCCAAAAGATTAAATAAATCAAACTGTTCCCAAATTTGCCGATAGGCAACTCTCAAAAAAAGTAAAAGCCTCCTCTTTTATTAGGTTTAAGGATGATATAAAA
>JAOAHE010000074.1 GCA_026415415.1 Thermodesulfovibrionales bacterium
GGGATTACATTGAACTCTCTAAATTCATAAATAAGACTGTTAATAAGGGGGATGTTCTGCTGAAAATGGCTTCCTCCCGTAAAGAGTATGCCTATGTTAGGCTTTGAGTAGATTTCCTCAATTTTTCCAGATGCCCTTAGGTATGACTCTATATCTGTAAAAATACCAAGCTCAGGATGATATATCCCATATTCCTCCAACTCTAAGGGAGGCTTAATGCCTCCCCCTTCTATGCCGTGATACCTTCCAAGTAAGAGGATTAAATTTTTGTAGTTTTCTTTGCAGCCAAAACCCCAGTATTTAAGAAGCATTACATAGTTTCTTGCGTCTTTCAAAATACCAAAGGGAAGTATTTTACCTGCTATTTCAATTATCTTTTGGACTGTCTTTATCCTTTCATAAACTGCGATTGGGCTTCTCATGCCTTCAGAGACTTCCCTCTTCTTCTGGAAGTTTTTCATAGAGAAAGCCCCAAGCTTAGTCAAAGAAAAGAGCCTCTCTGACCCCAGTAAGGTTATAACTGTCTTATCCTTATCTTTTAGACAGTTATATACTAATTCTTCGGCTCTACCTCCTCCTCTTATATCAATCACTATAGCATCAGCTTTGTCTATCTTTTCTCTTACTTCATATTCAGGAACTCTCTCTTCGGTAATATCGTTTGGATATATAACATCTAATTGTATCCTATCATCATCTATATCCCTTATCGCCTCAAAGAGCCAAGAACCTATAACTGTTGATATGAAAAGAAGTCGCATTAATTAAAACCTCATAGTTAACTCACCATACCATGACCTGCCAGGCTCTTTATAGAAATAGTAATATTCCCTATCAAGGATGTTATTTACTGAAAGAGAGACAGTGGCAAACTTGGTAAGTTTATAAGAAATCTTTGCATCTGCTACAAAGTATGGGTCATAGGAGCCATATACCCCATTTACTGAATCTTTATTTTCATCGTTATTGAAGACCTTGCTTCTGTATCTACCTATGAGGGATACTGTAAGAGGACCTTTTTCTATCTCTCCGCCTATATTAAACATCTTTTCAGGCATCCCTGTTAGTTTTTTGCCTACAGTTTCAGGTTTAGCAGGGTTTTCTTTAATCTCTGTATCGGTATATGTAAAGTTAGCAAAGAGCTTCAACCATTTATCAAATCTTTGCTCAAATTCAAATTCAACTCCTCTGCTTACTGCTTTCCCAGCGTTTACAGTCTCAACAACATCTCTGAAGCCTATCTTCTGCCCTGTTGTCCTTGAATAAATAAGGTCTTTTAAATTATTGTGAAAATAGGTTAAGCCAACCTTTGAACCTTTCCACAACTTTTGCTCTACACCTAAATCCCATGATATTGATTTTTCTGGTTTCAAATTTGGATTACCAAAGATAAAGGACCCTGGAGTCATAAACTTTCTATAAAGCTCTATTATCATTGGCGGACGGAAGGCTTTACCTAATGATCCCTTAAGAGTTGTATCTTCAAAAGGTTTATAGACTAAAGAGACCTTTGGGTTTAAAGAAGATTCCTTTTTTGAACCGTAACTTCTTGGATAGCCTGAGGTACCAATCTCATTTTCATACCCATCATAGGTCTCCCACCAGTCCTGCCTCAGACCAAGATATGCTGTAAGGTTATTCATAAGGAGTATCTCATCCTGAATAAAAAGGGCATAAATCCTATCTTTACCTTTTGATTGGTAGATAAGGCTCGTTTTTGAGTTTTCATCTTTCCAATTGGTTAAATTATACTCATCTGTCTCACCCCTTCCCTGCCTATAGGAGCCTCCAAAGGTTAAAATATGATTATTGAATAAAGGCAAAGTAAATTGAAGATCAGCATTGTAGCTTCTGGCTTTTGTATTGTGGGTTTTGCCGGGACCGCCAGTTATAGTTGCAAGGCTCGTAGGGAGACAACCAGTGATTATCCCATAACAGGGGGTAGTAAAGAGATATCTATCCTGATCATATACCCCCATAGTTAATTTTGTCTTTACATTAGAAATCTCCGTCTCAAATTTAAGATTGTAAACATATATCTCTTTACCTATTGAGCCTGCTAAGAAAGATGCCTGCTCCACAGAGTTAGGAGGGGTACCATATCTCCATACTACATTACCAGTGGCATCCCTAAGATAGGAGGGGGGGTCATCATAGTTTGCCTCTGAACGGATTCTTGATAGTGTAAGAGATAACTTTGTCTTTTCAGTAAAGTCGTAACCTGCTCTTAAAGTTATACTCTCATCCCACCATCTATTGTCTCCAGCATCACCGATAATATATCTTGGATTTCCTTGTGTATCAGTAGTAGGGATCCACCCAGTTATCCCAGTCGGTGGCGCAATCCTCTGGACATTAAATGTATTACTAAAGCCATTTGTAGCACCATATCCATAGCTGACAAAAAGGCTTAACTTATTCCATAACCTGTCCCCGTAAGAAATATAAAATTTCCTTACATCATCGTGGGCTTCTCCTCTCTCAAAGCCTGAGCCGTAACCTGTCTTAACTGTAAATTCTCTCTTTTCGGGCAACTTAGTTATAATATTGACGACTCCTCCCATTGCCAAACCACCATAGAGACTCGAAAAAGGTCCTTTTACTGCTTCAATCCTTTCTACATCCTCAAATCTTAGACCACCCAAGCGGATTCCTCCACCTTGAGGATCATTTATGGGTATGCCATCAAGCATAATAAGGTTTCTTCTGTTACCGGGTATGCCCCTTAGTGATATTGCATCTGTAGGAGTGTCCATTATTACACGGGTTCTGTGGACATAAATACCTGAGATATTATTTACAATATCATCAAGGGTGTTAATGCTCCTTTTTTCAATCTCTTCCTTTATAACTACAGCTACGCTTCCAGGTGCCTCTTCAATCTCTTTCTCAGTCCTTGTGGCTGTGACCACAATCTCTTCAAGTTTTGTTTCCTTTTCCTTCTTGGTCTCATCTTTCTTTTCTTCAGCCCAAACAACATAAGTAATTAGTAATACGCTTAAAATAAGGCTAATTAAAATCCTTACCACCTAAAACCTCCTTATAATTTTCACTAATTCTCCTTTTTTAATAAAATCAAAAAAGGTTGTTTTCCTTATGCCAACGGCATAGATTTCTGACAGAGCATATTTATGTAATGACATAACATACTCACCAAAGATCTAAGCATGACAGTTCTAATTTTTTTATCTTTTAATCCACCAAAACATTCCCATGTAAGCCCTATCATCAATCCACATGTGTCCATCTCTAAAAGACAATGTTGACCTAATCTCTAATATCTCAGCAGGATGAAGACTCCTTCCTTTTTTAAACTCCCAATGTTCAATAACCTCAGAAAGACAGTGATAGGCAAAGGAGTCTTCAACCTGATAACTCTTTGCAAAGAGCATTTGATAATCGCCATATTTCCATTTGAGCTTAATCTCAGGAAAGCCTAACTCGGTCACAACAAAGACATGTTTGGGCTTGAATTTAAAAATCTTCTGTAATGCCTCTGTAAAATCCATTTTCATGAGATGTAAACTATTTGAGGCAATAATTAGGTCAAGTCCCCTGAAACAATTAATGCCGACCTCTTCCCAAGGTCTATCATCAACTCTAATCCAGTCAATTCCCCTTTTGCCTGCTTCTTCATAAAGTAGATTTCTCATGCCAATAGATGGTTCAAGGGCTGTAACATCGCAGCCAATAACAGAAAGTGGAAGCGAAAGGATACCATTCCCTGCACCTATGTCAAGGACCTTCCAACCGGGGCTGACCATAGTCGTTAGCATCTCAATTGCTCTGTTATGATAATCGGTGTGTTCAATCCAAAGCTTATACCATTTGGCATAACTATCCCAAAAATGCACTGTCCTCACCTTTTTACAGACTGTTTTTCCCATAAACCCTCCAAAAATAAAAAAGCCATGAAGTGAATGTCTATGCCTTCTGCATAGATTGAAGCCTTCATGGCTTTTTAAACTTTAATTGTGAAGACTTAACTTAACAGCCACCCTTCATGGATGGTGGGAGGATTCTTTCAAGAATAATAATCTAAAGTTGTTTAAAAACTCTTAAAAGGGGTTGTCAAAAAGACAGAGTTTTAAACAAGATCATTATGCCTCTCAACTACATAGCTTCTCCCCCTATTTCTCTGTAACAATACTATAATTCTTAATACCTGCAAGCCTTACCTCATCTATTACGCTCACAAGAAGCCCTACATTGCTCTCTTTATCAGCCTTTATCCTTATAAAATCTGTCTCAATATCCCATATGGTTTCTTTTATTGCTGATTGAAGTTGATGTAAGGCAACCTTCTTATCTAAATAATAGATTTCACCTGTCTTTGTGATAAAGATGCTCTTTACCCTCTCATGCTCGGTCTTAGCAGTCTTTGACTCAGGCAGTTTTATCTTTATTGAAGGCTCAAGCATAAGGTGAGAGGTAAGCATAAAGAATAAAAGAAGCAGAAAAACCACATCCACTAAGGGTGCTATATTTAGATGAACATGATTATGGTTCTTTCTCTTAAATTCCATTCCTTTGCCTCATAAACAGGTTCATAGCTGTCTCTCTCATTATTGAGGCTATGTCATCTGCTCTCTTTTCAAGATAATGATGCCCTATATGAATAGGTATAGCAACAAGCAGTCCTGCAGCAGTGGTAAGCAATGCCTCCCAGATGCCTCCTGCAAGCATTGAAGGATTAACTGTCGTGCTATGTTCTATCACCATAAATGCCTTTATCATGCCTGTTACCGTCCCTGTAAGCCCTATAAGAGGTGCTATAG
>JAOAHE010000075.1 GCA_026415415.1 Thermodesulfovibrionales bacterium
AATCTTTCTAAATGCCTAAAAGAAGCAGAGAATGAGATATTTTTTAAATTTTAAAACTTCTATCGGCAAATTTGGGACACTACCGATTTTCTTGATTAAGTAACAACCCTTTGATAAAATTAATGAAAATAATGAAAATCAAAACTCACGAAAAGTAATGACCTAAATTAATAATTAACTCAATAGATGAAAGCTTAGCTTATCTTGTATTCATTAAAATCGCTTGCGTCAATTGGACGGCAAAAAATCTGTATTTAGCATAAAGGGATCAAAAAACTCATAGTAAATGTCAAGATATTTTAAAATTGGGAATATGCTAAAAGTCCAACTCAACATTTATTTTATTAATACATTCTTTAGAAGACTTTAACCTGAGGTATAGGTAAACTAATAGAGTTTTTTCTGCTAATAAATAACTTAATATATCAACTCAGTAATTATAGAAAGTGATAAGGGATATTCAATAAATAAGATGCCTTTCCTTAGCTATATCAATACAGCTACTAACTACTCAAAAGCAGTTTCATTTTTTAAACTTTTACTTTGGTATCATAAGAAATTTAATTAATATGAACGAATTAAGAAAGAAACTGTTGGTTGCAGCTTTATTAATATTATTAATTATAACCTTTGGAACAATTGGTTATATGGTAATTGAAGGATGGGCTTTCTTAGACTCTCTTTACATGACTGTAATAACGCTTACCACAGTTGGCTATAGAGAGATTCATGAACTATCAAAAAAAGGCATCATCTTCACCATGCTAATAATAATAACTGGTACAGGTACAGTATTATATGCACTAAGTGTAGGTGCAAAAATAATCATTGAGGGCGAACTACAAGAAATATTTGGGAGAAGAAAGATGGAAAAACAAATCAAGGAGCTTAAAAAACATTATATCATTTGTGGTTATGGCAGAATGGGTAAAATTATATGCAAAGAACTTGAAAATAAAGGTTTAAAGTTGGTTGTGATAGAGAAAAATCCTGAAGCTATCGACAATAAAACCAGTTCCTTATTCATTAAAGGTGATGCTACAAAAGATGAAGTATTAAGACAAGCAGGCATTGAAAAGGCAAGTGGTTTAATTTCAGTTTTACCCAGCGATGCAGAAAACCTCTATGTGGTTTTAAGCGCCAGAGAATTGAACCCTTCCCTTTTCATCGTTGCAAGGGCGGGGGAAGATGGGTCTGAACAAAAACTCTTAAGAGCAGGTGCTGACAGGGTTGTGTCTCCTTATTATATCGGGGGAATCAGGATAGCTCATACAGTACTTAAACCAGCTGTTGTTGATTTCATAGAGTTTGCTACTAAAAGTGGAAATATTGACTTGCAGATGGAAGAAATTCTTATTCATAAAGACTCTGAAATTGCTGGGCTTACTCTTGACAAATGTGGAATCGGGCGTGAACTTGGGATCATAATAGTAGCTATAAAAAGATCGTCAGGTGATATGGTTTTTAACCCTACATTCAAGACAAATATCAAAGCTGGTGATACTCTTATAGCTGTTGGTGAAGTCTCAAGACTAAAGATACTTGAAAAAATGGCTGGTTACAAAGAAGAGTAACTTGATCCCGACTGTGACTCTTCTTCTTAGTGGTCTGCAAATTAAGATTTGTTCTAAAGTCTCAATAACCTTGCATTTACGATGTGCAAGGTTGTTTATGATTGAGTAAATATTTTTTGATAACAGAGGTTAGCCAATGAAAAAAGAAAATATAATCATTTGCCCTCAATGTGGAGCTGAAATTAATGTAAATGAGATACTCTACCACCAGCTTCAAGATCAGGTCAAAAAAGAATTTGAACTTAAAAGCCATAAGCTTGAAAAAGAGTATGAAAAGCGGTTACATCAGATAGAGTTAGAAAAAGAAAAAATAGAAAGAGAAAGAGAACAGATTAAAGAGCTGATAGACAGTGAAGTTCACAAAAAGCTGACTGTTGAAAAAAGCAATCTTGAAAAGATACTAAGACAAAAGATCGAAGAAGAACAGAAAGAACAAATAAAGGAACTGCAAACAGAACTTCAACACAAAAGTGAACAGATCAAAGAACTTCACAAAGCAAAAGCTGACATTGAAAGATTAAAAAGAGAGAAAGAAGAGCTTCGTGAACTTATAGCTCTTGAAAAAGAAAAGGAGTTCACTGAACGATTAAAAGAGGAGAAAATTAAAATCAAAAAACTCGTTGAGGAAGATAATTATCTAAGGATAAAAGAGAAAGAAAAGATTATAGAAGACCTCAAGATGCAGCTTGAAGAAGCCAAAAGAAAAGCCGATCAAGGCTCTATACAACTACAAGGAGAGATTCAGGAGCTTGAGATTGAGAACATGCTCAGACACCTCTATCCCTTTGATGAAATAAGAGAGATAAAAAAAGGACAAAGAGGTGCCGATATTATCCAGATAGTAAGGACAAATCAAGGAATTGATTGTGGGAAGATATACTATGAGAGTAAACGAGCTAAAGACTTCCAAAATAGCTGGATACAAAAGCTAAAAGAAGATAATCTCAGTGTAAAGGCAGATATTTTAGTAATTGTCTCTGAGACCCTCCCAGAGGGGATAGATAAATTTGGGATGAAGGACAATGTATGGATATGTACCTTTAGTGAAGTTAAGGGACTTTCTATGGTGCTCCGACACGGATTAATGCAAGTTCACAGTGTATTATTAACACAACAGGACAAAGGAACAAAGATGGAGATGCTCTATAATTATCTTACCAGCAATGAGTTCAGAGCCCAATTTGAAGCAATCATTGAAGGCTTTAAAACTTTACAAGACTCTTATCACGAAGAAAAGCTAAAGATGCAAAAGATATGGAAAGAAAGAGAAAAGCAATTTGAGAAGATATTATCCAATGCAGTAGGATTCTACGGCTCATTAAAAGGCATAGCAGGAGCTTCTATACCAGCTATAAAGATGCTTGAGGGGAAAGGCACAGAAGAATAACAAAACTAATAAAATATTATGTATAAATAAACTATTACTAAGCGATTCCGCCGCCTGACAGAGAGTACCAAGACAAATTATTTATCCCTAATAAGGTAAATCTAGTGTTTTACAAAAAAGTAACCTATAATGAGCAAATTTATTACAAATAGCGGGGAAAAATCCCTAAGGAAAAGGCTTAATACACTTATCAGCAAAAGCGAAGAGCTAAAATTCCTTACGGGATTCTTTTATTTCTCAGGCATTAGAGAGCTTTATGAGACACTTAATTCTCTCCATAAAAGCGGCTATCTCAAAGAGGAACACCTAAAGATTCTTGTTGGTCTTAATGTTGACAAAGGTGCATTTGGTATTTATGAGACAGCAAAAATAAAAAGGGCATTCAACTTAAACTCCCTCAAAGAAGACCTCTATAAATCCTTAAGGATTGCCTTCAACTCAGCCGATTTAGATACTAAAGAGACCTACGAGCAGATAGAGTTTTTTATAAAATTGCTTGGGGAGCAAAAACTCATATTAAGAAAAACCCGTCAGCCAAATCATGCAAAACTATATCTTTTCAAAATGAATGAGACTATAAGAGATGTCATCCCAAATCTATTTATCACAGGTAGCAGTAATCTTACCCGTGCAGGGCTTGAGTCCCAAGAGGAGTTTAATGTAGAGGTAAAAGACTACGGATTTGATGAGGCTGAGAAATACTTTGACAGGCTTTGGAATGATTCAATTCCTTTATCTTCAGAGGACATAAATAGACTGACAGAAATCCTCACCAAAGAGACAATGATAAGACAGATTACCCCCTTTATTGCCTATACCTATCTATTAAGAACCTATCTTGAGCTACACAGAGGGAAGGGGCTGAGTAGGGAACTAATAAAATTAATGGAAGATAAGGGCTATAAACCCTATACCTACCAGACAGATGCTGTATCAGAGGCATTGGCAAATTGCGATGCCCACGGCGGGACTCTCATCGCCGATGTCGTAGGACTTGGAAAAACTGTAATTGCCTGCATGACTGCAAAGGCTCTTGGCAAAAGAGGTATGGTTATATGCCCACCTCATCTTATCGGTGATGAAGACAGAAAATCAGGCTGGAGAAAGTATCTTTCAGACTTTAAACTATGGGATTGGGAAATTCGGTCAGTGGGAAAGCTTGAAGAAGCCTTAGAATTTGTAAAAGATAACGAAGACATTGAAGTAATAATAGTTGATGAAGCTCACAGATTTAGAAACGAAAGAACTGAAAGCTATCACAATCTTAAAGAAATCTGTAGAGGCAAAACAGTCTTACTTCTAACCGCAACGCCATTTAATAACCGACCAAGCGACCTCTTTGCAATCATAAAACTCTTTACTATTCCCAAGAAATCAACCATAATCCTTGATGAAAACTTAGAGAGCCGATTTGCCTACTATGAAGTTCAATTCAGAAAGCTTGCATACATTAAAAACTACTGGAACTCAAGGGATAAAAAAAGAAAGGAACGGGCAAAAAGATACTATAAAGAGCTTTTTGCAAGTCATACGGTTGAAATAGAGAGAGTCAAAGATATGGCTATGAGGCTTGCAAAAGA
>JAOAHE010000076.1 GCA_026415415.1 Thermodesulfovibrionales bacterium
AGATGTGTATAAGAGACAGCTCTTAGATCTGGTCTTTTGTCGCCAATCAAAACAATGAGTATTGCTGCAACCGAAGAGACTAACACGGTCATAAGTGGCAGATAATTAATCACTGCTTACTTCCTCCTTAAGTTCTTTTAGTTCTTCAGTATCAATGGTCCTTTTTAGATCAAAAATTGCAACAAGCAGTGACAAACCCACAGCCACAGAGCCAGCAGCAACGGCTATGCTAAAGAGTGCTAAAACTTGACCCCTAATATCATTCATATAGTGTGAGAGTGCAACCAGAGCGAGATTAACTCCTGCAAGCATTACTTCAAGGGATATAAGTACAAGAATCAGGTTACGGTTGATTAATACACTGATTAATCCCATACCGAAGATAACCCCGCTTAAAATTAGATAAAATTCAAGAGGTATCATCTCAATTTCCTTGCAATGACCCCTACTGCTATCATCGGTATCAAAAGGATTACCCCTACCATAAAGAAAGCAAGGGAGTATTCATTAAATAACATCTCACCTATGGCATAGGTATTACCTGTTTTCTCGATAAAACTTATTGTATATTTGCCGCTAAAGGTGGTTTTTATCTTTGATAGGGCAACTATAGCAGCGGCAGTCATAGCAAGTCCTATAAGAAGTCTGCCTTCCCATAACTTGATGTATCTCTTTTCTTTTGAAAGTTCCTTAGCTCCTATAAAGAATATGGTGAAGAGAAACATGACAAGAATAGCCCCAGCATAAACGATGATCTGCGCCATTGAGAGAAACTCAGCATTCAAAAAGAGATAGACTACAGCTACATGAAGAAAAAGCAAAAGTAGCCAGAGCACTGCATGAACAGGGTTTTTTCTTGTTAAAGCCATGGTAGTGATACCCACCATAGAAAGACAAAAATAAGCAAAAATCAAATAGATCATTAAACAAACCTCTTTATGAAGGCTACGATTAGCAGGTTTATTAAACCTGCAGGTATTAGTATCTTCCAACCGATATTAAGGAGTTGGTCAAACCTATATCTTGGAAAGGTTGCTCTTACCCAGATGAAGAGAAAGATAAACCCATAAACCTTCATAGCAAAACAAATAATCCCTGGCACTGACTCTAAGAAAGGGAGCATCTCTGTAACAAATCTTGGGAGAGTCCAACCACCCAAAAAACATAGAGCACCTAAAAATGCCATTATGTACATGGCAACATACTCAGCAAGGAAAAATAAGGCATACCTAAAGGCACTGTATTCAGTAAGGTATCCTGCAACCAGCTCTGTCTCAGCCTCTGGGAGGTCAAAGGGTGCTCTATTTGTCTCTGCGAAGGCAGAGATTAAAAAGACTATGAATCCTATAATCTGAGGGAGAGCATACATACCAAAGGATGTGTTATGTTGAGCAATGACAATATCCTTTAAGTTAAGAGAGCCAGCCATAAGCACTACAGCAGCTAAGCTTAATCCGAGGGAGATTTCATAACTTAAAACTTGACTTGCAGAGCGTAGTCCACCAAGAAAGGAAAACTTGCTGTTTGATGACCAACCTGCAAGGATTATCCCATAAGCAGATAAGGAAGCAGAAGCTAAGATGAAAAGAATCCCTACATTTATATCAGCAAGTATGAAATCTCTACTGAAGGGTATAACAGTAAGGTTTACTATAGTAAATACAAGGATAATTACAGGTGCGATCTGAAAAATAAATTTTTCTGCCTTGATTGGTACAATGTCTTCCTTGAAAAATATCTTTATAAAGTCTGCTATTGGCTGAAGCAGACCATGCGGACCTACTTCCATAGGCCCCATCCTCGCTTGGGCTCGCCCGATGATTTTTCTTTCTGCATAGGTTGTATAAGCCACATGGGCAAGTACGATAGTAAAAACTATCATAGTTTTAATTATCATTAAGAGGAACTCTATCATCTATCTCCCCCTTGTAAATTAGCCTCTAAAATCTCTCTAAAGCCCTTCCAGATCTCTTTTCCCTTTAATGGGTAGTCTTTTCGTAAGGGGTAGCCATTCCAGTCTTCTGGCATTAGAATTCTTTTTAAGTATGGATGTCCTGTAAAGCTTATTCCAAACATGTCAAAACACTCCCTCTCATGCCAGTCAGCCCCTTGCCAGAGATCTATTATGCTGTCTATTTGAGCTGATTCTTCATCTACCTTTGCCTTTAACCTGAGATGGATTCTTTCTTGAATGTTATAAAGATTGTAGACTACTTCAAACCTTGGTTTTAGAGGGAAATAGTCAACTCCGCAGAGATCCTGTAGATGATTGAATCCCTTTTCTTCTTTGAGATACTTAAGGATCTCTTTAATCTTTTCTTTCTTAAGTGTGAGGGAAACTTGACCTCTAAACTCCTTTATTTCAATAATTTCTGTGGCAAAGAGCTCCGTTATCTCTTCTGCAATTTTTTGAGCTTTCTTGGTAGCTACTTTTTGTGCCATGTGAGAGCTCCTATAAGAATCTCATAGATATAACCAACTAAGATAAGAGTGATGAAGGTTATCATGATCCAAAATCCTTCAGAGGATAGCTTATTAAAAGCTACCGCCCATGGATAGAGGAATAGGACTTCTATGTCAAACACTACAAAAAGTATGGCAAGTAAAAAGAAACCGATAAAAAACCTGTTTTTTGTATCTCCGCTTGGTGGATTGCCAGATTCATAGGAGATAAACTTAACAGGGTTGAATCTTTTTGGTGCAACAAATTTATTTATCAATAAACCAACCGTTCCAAAGGTAGTTGCAAATACAAGAGCTATCAGGATTGGTATATATTTATAAGGAATATAGGCACCCGCTTCCATAGCTATTACTCCTTGAAACTTTCTGAAGTTTTTAAAACAGCTCTTGGCTCTCTTTTCCCGATGGGAAGTCTTTGTCTTTGGATCCCTGGAAGATACCAAAATTTATTCAAATATTCCTTAGATTCATATTGAATAATAAAATCATCCCAATTCTTTAGGAGAGTTTCCCTATCAAAATAGATATCCCTTTTACTGAAAGAGGCATACTCAAAAAATTCAGTAAGGACTATTGCGTTAACTGGGCAAACCTCTTCACAATATCCGCAGAAGATACATCTTAGAGCATCTATCTCATATTTGATGAGTACCCTTGCACCTGTTTCAGGGTTAATTATAAAGTCAATGTGTATGCACTGAGAGGGACATACCTGTGCGCATTTTGTACAGGCAACACAACGCTCCTTTCCTGTATCAGGTTCGCGAACAAAGGCATGTCTGCCTCTGAAGCCAGGCTCCAGGGGCCGTCTTTCCTTTGGATAACGAATAGTTACAGGGCGACTAAAAATAGTTTTAAGAGTAATTAAGAGCCCCCTAATAAGATCAATAAAGAGTATTTTTTTCAGTAAATTGCTCATCATCTATCGGCTTCACCCATAACGATATCGAGTGTACCTATTATGGCGATGACATCTGCAAGGAGGTGTCCTTCGCATAGTTTTGGAATAGCTGAGATGTGAATAAAGGAAGGTGCTCTTATTCTCATCCTAAATGGTTTAGTGGTTCCGTCACTTACTATATGGAAACCGAGCTCACCTTTTGGAGCCTCAATGGCTGAATAAATCTCACCCTTTGGAATGAGTTCAACCTTTTCTTCTTTAAAAGAGATAAAGCCACTCCATAGAGAGTCTGCTGCTTCAACTGCTTTTTTTGACCTAAAAGGCATGTCTATGTCTGGGGCATCAACGGAGATTATCTCACCCTTAGGCATTTTCTCTATGCATTGCTTCACGATTAAGGCTGACTGTCTCATCTCCCTAACTCGGCAGAGATATCTATCGTAAGTATCGCCTTCTTTGCCAAGGGGCACTGTAAAACTTACTTCACTGTATGCATCATAGGGCATATGTTTTCTTATATCGTAGTCTACGCCTGAGCCTCTTAAAGTGGGACCAGTAAGCCCTAAGGAGAGAGCATCCTTTGGAGATATAACTCCTATACCTTTAGTTCTGGCTATCCAAATACGGTTATCTGTAAGAAGCCCTTCATACTCATCAACCCTAAATAAGATCTTTTCCATAAACTTATAGATTTCATCAAGAATAGACTCATCAATATCTAACCTTACCCCCCCAATTCTTGGATAGCTCACTGTGAGCCTCGCCCCACAGATTTTTTCAAAAAACTGGAGTATCTGTTCCCTCTCTCTAAAGGTATAAAGAAATACTGTCATTGCTCCGATATCGAGGGCATGGGTTGCAAGCCATAAAAGATGGCTGCTTAGCCTCGTAAGTTCAGCAACCATTGTTCTTATAAATTTTGCTCTTGGAGGTGGTTCAATGCCCATAAGTCTTTCTGTAGCAAGACAGAAGCCAAGGTTATTTGTCATGCTTGATATATAATCGAGTCTGTCAGTAAGAGTCATAGCACCTACATAGGTTTTGCTCTCAGAGAGCTTTTCTATACCTCTATGGAGG
>JAOAHE010000077.1 GCA_026415415.1 Thermodesulfovibrionales bacterium
TGGTATTTTATATCATCCTTAAACCTAATAAAAGAGGAGGCTTTTACTTTTTTTGAGAGTTGCCTATCGGCAAATTTAGGCTATACCATACATCTTATATAGTAAATATAAACACCACTATGTGGTAATGAAAAGAAGTTTTTAATTTGTTGCTACTATTTACTAAATAATCTTTCGTATCTCCCATTATCCATTAGTACATGACTTCATGCATCAGTAAAAACTAAATTCAACTCATATTATCTGATCTTACATATAAAATATTACTTAGTGACAATATGTATCTATTATTTTCCCATTCTCTAATAAAAACAAACCCTAAAAACTATCCAGCATCTATTTAACTAAAAGCATTCTTTTTATTCCAAATCCTATCTTTAGTTATCTATCCTAATTTTCAGACTGTACAATTTTGTTATTCCAATTAAAAAATATTTCTGCTGCCTCATTACTGTTCTCATCTCAATATGTAGTTAATGCATGATAACATCATCTCTTCTTCAAATAGTTTGTCATTATTTTCTCTCTTTAATCAGAGACTAAATTTTTACTAAGTTTTTAGGCTTATTATCTATTTAAGTCCTTGAATTTTCCTTCAAAGATATACAACAAGTAAAAAAGTATAAGGGGTAAACAAAATAGATTTATAAGAAAAACATGACTTATAAACTACTTTTATAAAAACCAGCTTTATCCTGAAGACAGGCTGCCATTTGTGATGAACTTACTATTTTTAAAAAAGCCTTTAGCATTAATATCACAGAATGACAAAAAAGAAGAGATTAGATAAAACGCAATTTTTTATATTAAACCCATTCATATATTATGCTTTTTTGCATCTTGTTTTGAAAGATCTATTTTTTCCTATTGAAGAAAACTGCAATTATTTATTATTATAGTATCAATTAATCAAGCGGGCGTAACTCAGTGGTAGAGTGTTAGCTTCCCAAGCTGAAGGCCGCGGGTTCGAATCCCGTCGCCCGCTCTCCTATATTTAAGGGATAACCTTATTTAATTGATACTCAACAATTCCAGTAGCACCCACACTCTTAAGTTTAGGGATTAACTCTCTTACCTTCTTCTCATCAATAACTACTTCTATAGCAAACCATCCTGGATCTGATAACTCAGAGATTGTAGGTGAATGTAAAGCAGATAATATACTCAATACTTTGCTGAAAGATTTCTCCTGAACATTCATTTTGAGCCCTACTTTCTCTTCAGCTGCGAGTGCACCATTTAATAGTAATGCAATGTTTTGTATTTTTTTCTTCTTCCATTTATCTTGCCAAGCTTTTTTATTAGCTATGAAACGTGTAGTTGACTCAACGATAATCTCTACTACTCTGAGATTATTTGCTCTTAGAGAAGTGCCTGTCTCGGTCAGCTCTACAATAGCATCTGCAAGATAAGGAGGTTTTACCTCTGTAGCACCCCAAGAAAAATCTACTTTTGCTTTAATCCCTTTAGATTCTAAGTATTTTTTTGTAAAACCAACCAATTCTGTTGCGATCCTCTTACCTTCAAGATCCTTTAGTGTCTTTATATCAGAATCCATTGGCACTGCTATTACCCATTTAACAGGTCTAAAACCCTCCTTTGCATATCTTAAATCAGCAACCTCAACTACATCAGCACCCTGTTCTAATATCCAGTCATATCCCGTTAAGCCACAGTCAAGGTGACCATTTTCTACATATCTTGGCATCTCTTGAGCTCTAATCAGCATTGAGTGAATCTCTTCATCATCAAAAACAGGGTAATAAGAACGTGGAGAGACGGTAATATGGTATCCTGCTTTTCTAAATAACCTTAGGGTTGACTCTTGAAGACTTCCCTTAGGTAGTCCAAGCTTTAATATTTTGCTATTCATTTCCCTCTTCCTAACTGAGATAAAAATACCCCGCATAATTAATGCGGGGTATATATTATAAAAAAATTATAAAAATTTTTATAATACTTTGTTTTTAAACTGCCGCTTTTTCCACATTCTTAAGCCAGAAGAGCCTTGTCCCATTTAAGACTGAAGAGTTCAGCATCTCTATCATCTCATCGACTTTAACATCAAACCCAGCCTTTTTCTCAAAGGGGCTAACCTTGCACTTAAACTCATATTTTGTTAAGTTATCAAGTTCATCATCGCTTACTTCAGCAATCTCAGCACCCATTGCTTTTGCTAAGTCCGCTAAAATGTCAGTATTTGCTTTTGCACTTCCTGGAGGCTCAATTGCTTGGCATATAAACTTAAGATTTCCTAAATAATCTACGATTGAACCATCATCTTCTAAGAAAGCAGCAGCAGGTAAAACGAGATCTGCCTGTTTTGCTAAATCTGTTAGATGTGTTGTCTGCACTATTAAAAAGTCAACCTTTGGGGCAGATTTTACTGGAATCTCGCCTATAACATATAAAAGACTTGTTGCACCATTAACCATTTCTTTATATGTCTTTCCTTCTGTGGTAAGCCCCATTAATAATACTCCTTTAGCATTACTTTCAACTGGAACTGAGACTACAGAGCCTTTTAAAAGACCAACATTAACAGTTGCTGTGTACATAGCAGGTGAGGTAAAAATAACTGGATATTTTGCAGCTGCAAATAAAGTAGCAGCTTTTTCTATATCTTCTGAAACTGCAGCATTTGATACCGCAGAGGCAAGATCAGGAGGTGCTGTCACTCCTTTATCGATTGCGGCTTTAATAAAGGATTTTAAAAGTTCAGTCTCGCTGCCAATAAGCTCAACGTCAGCAACTGAACCAAGACCTGTTTCATTAGCATTAATTGTAACTAACTTAGCACCACCATTAGCAGCCTTTCTAACTAAAGCATCTAATGCTGGTAATACTCTTTTCCACTGATCAGGATTCAGATCAACAACTACTATCATATCAACTGAATCCATATTGGGGGAGGCAGACAGTAAGGTCTCCTTATCACCATATAGGCTTACTGTGGTGTCATAATTTTTTGTTTTAACTATATCAGTCGCAAATTTCTTTATAGCATAAGCATCTTCATTAGTAATGCTTCCTGTTGCTACAAAACCTGCATTTGATCCTGCCTTTTTCAGTTCCTTTGAGGCAATATCAATTGCTTCTTCCCATGAAATCTCCACAAGCTTACCATCTTGTTTCTTCATAGGTGAGGTAAGCCTTGTGTCTGCTAATAGGCAATCAAAACCAAAACGACCATATGCACAAATATATCTTTCAGCAGAACCTTCTTCACCATATGAGTTAATTTTCACTATCATATCATCTTTGGTGCTCACTGCAATATCGCAAGCATTTCCACAAAGTAGACAAACGGAAGGGACTCTATCATATTCCCATTCTCTACCTTTTCTGCTTCTGTCTGCCTCAACAAGAGCATTTACAGGACATACATCAAGGCAACTACCACAGAAGGTGCAACCACTTTCTTGGAGGGGTTTATCCATAGCAGTAACAACTTTTGACCCAACACCTCTACCCATGAAATCTAATACATTTGTTCCTTGTTGTTTACATATCCTTACACAACGGCCACAGAGGATGCAATAATCAGGATCTCTTTTTATTAGTGGGTTGGAAGTATCAGGAGCATAACCAAAAGTCTTCCTTGTAAAAGATGACTCCTTAATATCATAATCGTAAGCATACTGCTGTAGATTACATATGCCTGCTTTTGTACTACTTCATAGCAAGGCACCTGCCTTCTTCCAGCGCACCCTACAGC
>JAOAHE010000078.1 GCA_026415415.1 Thermodesulfovibrionales bacterium
TTATATCATCCTTAAACCTAATAAAAGAGGAGGCTTTTACTTTTTTTGAGAGTTGCCTATCGGCAAATTTGGGGGATTGACTTTAATATACAAATATTGTTTAATAGTAAGCTATGGGTTGTATAAGATGCTCAATTGTTATTTTTTTAATTATTATTTTTTCCCACTCATTTACCTTTGCAGACAGCATCATAATACCACATAATAATAATATTCAAGAGATACATTCTGAATTAGACCATAAATTTTACCCCTTCTCTGAACATCCTATTGAAATGTGTCATCAGGTAAAAGAAGTACCCAACGAATCTTTAAATAACTTACATTCTTCTGCAAGCGAAGCTCATCAAATTAATCATCAGGAAATCTCTACAAGAGAGTTAGTTAATATCTTAACCATAGGAAATAATTTTTCATTACCATTTAACTTCTCTTTTGACAATAGTGACAAGGCCCTCTTAGCTATTAATAGAAGTATTAATCTATTTACCAATAAAATTAAAGAGAAGTTTGCATTATGGCTTCAAAGATCAGCAAAATATTTACAAATAATGAAAGATATTTTAAAAGAAAAAAACATGCCTACAGACTTAGTTTTTTTACCTCTAATTGAGAGTGGATTTAACCTTAACGCATACTCTAGGGCACATGCCGTTGGTCCTTGGCAGTTTATCGAATCAACAGGTAAAAGATATGGCCTCATAATTGATTGGTGGAGAGATGAAAGAAAAGATCCAATAAAATCAACTAAAGCAGCGGCAAATTACTTAAAAGATCTTTATAGAATGTTTGGGTCTTGGGAATTGGCTCTCGCAGCTTACAATGCTGGAGAAGGAAGGATTCTTAAGGCTCTTAAAAAATCTTATTCTGACGATTTTTGGGACCTTTTAAGAACAAACCATATTAAAGATGAAACAAAAAACTATGTACCTCATTTCATAGCTGCAGCTTTAATTGCAAAAAAACCTGAAGATTTCGGCTTCCAACTTATTGATTACCATGAACCCCTTAAATTTGATGAAATAACCCTTCATGAACCAGTAGATTTGGATATTATTGCCCAATGTGCTAATACAACTATTTATGAGATAAAACAGCTTAACGCTGAATTAAGAAGGTGGAGTACTCCACCTAATGTTCTAAAATATACACTTAGACTCCCTGCTAACTCGAAAGAGCTTTTTTGGGAAAATTTGAATGCTATCCCACCAAATCAAAGATTCAGCTATGATACTTATAAAGTTAAAAAGGGAGAAAATATTAGGACTATATCAAAAAAGTTAAAAATTCCACCCATAGCCATAATTGAACTAAATGGATTAACTGGGTTAGAAAGTTTTAGGGCAGGAGACTTGATAAAAATCCCTCCAAAGCATAAGTTTGTAATGGATATTAGTGATAAAAAATCTGTTGTGAAAGTATCAAACAAGGAGTCAACAAAACAAAATCAAAGCACTGTAAAAAACAAAAAATATAGCCAACCAAACAATAACAAGGCTAAAAATAAAATTTGATATTTAATTGCTATCTTTTTTTTCTCCTACCTTCGCTTTAGCCTCATTAACAAATATTGACTTAGGATAACTTTCAACAACTTTTTTATATCTATCTTTAGCCTCTTCTGTTTTGCCCATACTCTCAAGGATTTTTGCTGACTCTATTAAAGCTAAATCTTGTAAAACTCCCTCTTTAAGGTTAAACAAATTCTGTAAACTATTTAAAGCTTTCTCTTTATCATTTTTTTTAAGATATGCTGAAGACATTTTTAGATACGCATATGAAGCTATTTGAGGTTCTGAATATTCTTTAAGTAGCTTCTGCAAAGTGTTTATAGTCTCATCGTAGTTACCAAGTTCATAGTAACAATTGGCGATATAATACAAAACCCTTGGGTTCTTTTTTACAGTGAAAGATTCTTTAAATTTTTCTAAAGCTTTCTGATACTTGTCTTGATCTTTATCAACATTAGTTGAGGTGGAATAATAAAACTTATAACCTTCGTACTCTAATAAAGTCGCTTTACTTAATGAGGATTTGTCAAAAGCTATAAAACCTAAAATTAAAATAACAGCACCTACAAAGATAAGTAAAGAAATAATCAAAAACTTCTGTCGCTTTTTGAGTTTATCTTTTATGTTATCCAAAGTCTCAACTACATCTTTATCAGCTTTGCCTTTTATATACGACTGCTTTTTCAAGTAAGATGACAAACTTACCTCCGAACTATTTTTTCAACTAAGATGTGAGAATTTTGTATTATCTGAGGGATTAATGTTCTATCAATTCCAGATGCACATAATATTTTTTTTGCCTTTTCTAAGGTAATTAAATCAGATGGTGAATGAGCATCTGTATTAATAACCAGAGGAACAGTCATTTCTAAAGCCCATTTTGCCACATAGCCGTTTGAGAGACTATGTCCCTTTCTTGCTGATATTTCAAGAAAAATCCCCTTTTCTTTAGCATATAGTAGGTCATCATAGGTTATTATTCCAGGATGCGCAAGTATATCAACTCCTGCCTCAATTGCAGCTCTGTTTGTACCCTCTAATACTGGTTCAACTATTGTTTCCCCATGAACAACAACTAATTTTGCGCCGATACTATAAGCTTCTTTTACAAGGTCAGGTATAAGGGCTGGTGGTACATGGGTAATCTCCACACCTGGTATTAATACTGTTGATACAAAAGGTTGAATTTTTTGTGTGGCTTTTACAACTCGTGGTATAACTAAGTCAATGTTAGATTGATCAACATGATCAGTAATTGCCAAAGCTTCATAACCAAAGCTTTGTGCCCTTCTTATCAATTCAGCTGGTATTAGTTCTCCATCGCTGAAAATACTATGAGTGTGTAAATCAATCATAAACAGTAACTATTAAGATTACAGCAAAAAATATAAAAAAGTAAATATCCTGTATAAGCCCAAATTTGCCGATAGGCAACTCTCAAAAAAAGTAAAAGCCTCCTCTTTTATTAGGTTTAAGGATGAT
>JAOAHE010000079.1 GCA_026415415.1 Thermodesulfovibrionales bacterium
AAACAGATATGCTTTAATTGTGGGAATTGGGAAATTTAAATATCTACCTAAAGCTGCATTACAGTATACTGTTAATGATGCTACAAGTTTCTATAACTTTCTTATTGATCCTGCAAGAGGAGGATTCAAAAGAGATGAAATAATGTTTCTTACAGATCAGAATGCTACACGGTCTAATATACTTAATGCTTTAAGCAAAATCAAATCTTTAGCACAGGAAGATGATTTAGTAGTAATTTATATAAGCACACATGGAACACCACCTGATAAATATGGAGGTGTTCATGTGGTTACATATGACACTGAGGTAAGCCCACCTGAGAGAGTTTGGCATACTGCCATATCTGATAAGATCTGGAAGGATTTCATTGATGATGTAAAAGCAAAGAGAATAGTTATGATTCTTGATACTTGTTATAGTAATGGTGCTTATAAAGAGATACCAGGCTTTTTACCTCAAGGTGGAAAATCCTTAGGTGTTGTAGGTGCTGAAGGATATGGAGTTTCAAAGGAATACGCAAAAAGAGTAACCGGAGCCAAAGATATAATACTTGAGGATACACCTAAAAAAACTCCAAGACAAACATCAAAAACACTTTTTGGAGAAGATGGCTGGGGAATTGTAATGATTAGTTCCAGTGGACCTAACGAAAAATCTTGGGAGTCAGATTCAATAAGACAAAGTTATTTTACTTATTATTTTGTTGATGGATTAAATCGTAACAGAGGATCAGTTAGAGAGGCATTTTTCTACGCTAAACCTATTGTGCAACAAAAAGTTCCTACGGAAAAGAAATACGTTGATGATGAGACTGGACAGTTGGTAGTACCGACTCAGACGCCTCAAGTTTATGTAACTAATCAACAATGGAATATTAAAGTAACAAAATAAAAAATTGGGGGTTCTTTTATGAAAAAACAAATAGTTTATGTTTTTTTATCGCTGTTATTAGTTTGTTATTTTGTTGCTTGTGACAAGAAACAGGAATCGCCTCCTCCGAAGTCTCAACCAGCACCACAATCAACAGCTCCACTTCAGCAAGCTGAACAACCTGGACAACCACAAACTGCTCAATCACAATCTCAGCCATCACAGCCAACACAACCACCTGCACAGGTTGGAACTGGAC
>JAOAHE010000007.1 GCA_026415415.1 Thermodesulfovibrionales bacterium
TTAATCTTTCTAAATGCCTAAAAGAAGCAGAGAATGAGATATTTTTTAAATTTTAAAATTCTATCGGCAAATTTGGGATATCATCTAAAATCTGCCATAGAAACATCTGGTGAAAATCTATGCTCTAAGAAGCTTTTTCTTGAAAAAACAGAGATGAGAGGCAAAAAAGACTTAGAAGATGGTTTCTCAAAATGAAGGAAAAGCTCTATCTCTATTTATAAAAATCTGTTTTTCTTTTTTTAAAACTTCTTACTTATTTATAAAAATTTGTGCATTCAGTTAAAGCAACCTTCCTTTTACTTACTACAGGATAAAGAAACTTAGAGCCCTTTGTCACTTAAGTAATATGGCTTGTTTTTTTATAAGCAGAAAAGATGGAAGTATAACACTTTTATATCAGATTCTGATATTCTATAAAAAGTAGGACTTTTTTAGGAGATTTTTAAAAGAGCAGTGGAGATTTATATATTAAGTGTAAATAATTAATTTTTATGTTAATGTCAATTTTTACATTTACCTTTTAAAAAAGATTTTAAGGGGTTGAGATGGATTACACAATAAAGATTGGTGGAGAGGCAGGACAAGGGGTTCAGACTATTGGAGAAACCTTATCAAGAGTATTCTCTAAGTCAGGATATCATGTTTTTTCTTATCAGGACTATGAATCACGAATAAGAGGTGGTCACAACTTTTATCAGATTCGCATAGCAGATAAGCCCCTTACTACCTTTAGTAGTAAAGTAAATATTCTTGTCGCAATGGATAAAGAAAGTATTATATCTCATGAAAATGAACTAAGTGAAAATAGTCAAGTAGTTTATGACTCATCAGTTCTTAATCAAAAGTTTAGTAAATCTAACTTTTTAGATATTCCTTTTTTAGATATCTCAATTAAAGTTTCAGGCTCTAAGATAATGGCAAACTCGGTTATAATGGGTGCTGTTCTTGGTATGCTCGGCATGAAACTTGACCTTTTAAAGGCACTTTTAAAGGAGGCTTTTAAGGGTAAAGATGATAAAGTTATAAAAGACAATGAAGAAGCCGCCCATAGAGGATATGACTATGCCACTAAGCATTGTATTACCTGTTCTTTTTTTGTCCCTGTACCAAATAAAAATCTAATGTTAATAAGCGGAAATGAGGCTATTGGCTTGGGCGCTATCTCAGCTGGCTTGAGATTCTATTCGGCCTATCCGATGACTCCATCTACAGGGATAATGAACTATATAGCTTCAAAAGCTTTAGACTATGGAATAATAGTAGAGCAAGCCGAAGATGAAATAGCAGCAATAAATATGGCTTTAGGTGCCTCTTTTGCTGGTGTTAGAGCTATGACAGGTACTTCTGGTGGCGGTTTTGCTTTGATGACTGAAGGGTTATCCTTAGCTGGTATGACAGAGACTCCCGTAGTAATTGCCCTTGCACAAAGACCAGGTCCTGCAACAGGTCTCCCAACAAGAACTGAACAAGCAGATCTTCAGTTCGCATTATATACAGCCCATGGAGAGTTTCCAAGGGTAGTTTTTGCTCCAGGATCACCCGAGCAAGCATTTTATTTAACTAATAAAGCCTTTGACCTTGCAGAGAGGTTCCAGATACCTGCCATAATTCTCACAGATCAGTATCTTGCAGACTCTCAATGGACCTATGAAAGCTTTGATCTAAACAAATTAAGATACCAAAATTATAGGTTAAGGGCAGAATCTCTTGAGAACTTAAAAGATTATAAAAGACATGCAGTAACCGAGACTGGAATTTCCCCGTTAGGTATCCCAGGTGAATCAAGACATCTAATAGTCACAGATAGTGATGAGCATGATGAAGAAGGTCATATCATAGAAGATGCAGTTACAAGAGTTAAGATGGTAGAGAAGAGGTTATTTAAAAAACTGCCTTTGATAAAGGAGGAGATATCAGGTCCTTATTTTTATGGTGATGAAGGAGCAGAGATTTTATTGATTGGTTGGGGCTCTTCATATGGGGTATTAAAAGAAGTGGTGGATATTTTATCTCAAGACTTAAAAGTAGGTATGATGCATTTTTCTGAAATCTATCCCCTTCCTGATGTGGCAAAAAATAATTACTTAGAGAGGCTTAGGTCTGCTAAAATTACAATATGTGCAGAAAATAATGCTACGGGGCAGTTTGCTCGTTTGATTAGAGCAGAGACAGGTTATAGCTTTGATAGGTTAATTAATAAGTATGATGGTAGACCTTTTAGCACCGATTGGATTTTAGAAAATATTAAAAGTTTTCTATTTTAATATAAAATTAAACAGCAAAAAATTATCTCATCTTATTTTTTTAAAAGATGCGATTAAGCATAAATATATTTACTTCTTTTTATAATGTAAAGTCTGTTGATAACCATTTCTTAAACATACTACTATTGTTTTTAGTCAATTATTGAATTTATGAAGATTTAAAAAATTTAACAGCTTTATAAAATATACAAAAAATAACCTTACCATCCGTTAATTTCTATAAATTTTTCCTCTAACTCCTCTATCATTTTAATATCCCTTGGTAATTCTAAGGATTAAAGATTTTTTCAAAAATTCCGATATTAAAATTAAAAGGCTAAGGCAATAAGTGAGGAAAGGAGGTGTTAAAAAAACATTTTCACTGGATGCTTTAAGCCTTGTAAAACAGCTGGAAGCTGTAAATAAAAGAATTTAATTTCACGGAGGAAACTAAAATGCCACTTTCAATCAACACAAACTTATTTGCTCTGAATGCTCAGAGAAACCTTCAAAGGACACAGTCGCCTCTCACTACAGCGATGCAGAGGCTTTCTTCAACTCTAAGAATCAACTCAGCAAAGGACGATGCTGCAGGACTTGCTATTGCAACCAGAATGACCCGTCAGATTAACGGTCTTAGCGTTGCCATTAGAAATGCTAATGATGGTCTCTCAATAGCTCAGTCAGCTGAGGGTGCTATGGATGAGATGATTAATGCCCTTCAGAGGATGAATGAGCTTGCCGAGCAGGCAGCAAGTTATAACACCTCTCTGGATAGAAACTCTATGAACCAAGAGGTATCACAGCTAATTGATGAATTAAGCAGGATTGTAAATCAAACACGCTACAATGGTGAAAAACTCTTAGCTGGTGGCTTCAATGCTGATATTCAGGTGGGAGTGGAGGTAAACGAGACAATAAATATATCTATATCAAATCTGTCCCCTACTACAATGGGTATTGCTTCTAACTATGCAACAATTAATAACTTAAGTAATTCAGACCTTGCTACAAGAATTGCTAATGCTTATGCAGCTACAACAGTAGCTTCCCCAACTCTTGAAGGAGTCACAATTGGAGCACTTACAGCAAATACTTTATCGAGTGCCAAGATTGCAAATATTAACTCTTATACAAGTAGTACAGGTGTTACTGCATTTGGATATGGCAATGGTCTTGTAGGTTCAACTTACACTCCGGCAACTGCTAACACAAATAGCATTGCAGCGGGAGCACTCGTTATAAATGGTATTTCTATTGATGCGGTTTCTGCTGGAACGACCAATACAACCCTTGCAACTAATCTTGTAAATGCAATAAATACCAAGACATCCCAACATGGTGTAACAGCAGTTAAGGTGACAATTGGAACCTCTGAAGCTGTAACACTTATAAACAGAACAGGTGCGGCAATCACAGTAACAGCTAATGATAGCGTAGATAGCGATATAACAACATTCTTTGCAGCTGGCACAACTTCAATTGATGCAGGAGCAAATGGCGCGATAGTGTTAAATGACACATTAGGAGATTTAACTGTTAATTATGATGCTGCTGCAACTGGATTATCGATTACTGGTGTATCAGCTGCATCTACTACTTTGGCTAATTCTACAGTGAATGCTCAGGTAATTACTTCAGCTGCCTCTGCTAACTTAGCAATTTTGACTTTCAAAGAAGCTATGGAGACACTTAACTCTGAAAAAGCTATCTTGGGTGCAAAGCTTAACAGATTTGAATCAGTCATTAGAAACTTAGACAATGTCCGTGAAAACATCTCGGCAGCCCGCTCAAGGATTATGGATGCTGACTTTGCTATTGAGACAACCAATCTCACAAAAGCTATGATTATGCAGCAGGCAGGTATATCTGTCCTTGCTCAGGCTAATACACTGCCTCAGAATGTCCTTGCATTACTGCAAAGATAATATAAGGAGGGTGGGGAGGTATGTAACCTCCCCATAGCAAATAATAATGATTGTGAGTGTTAATAATATAGTGCAAATGATAAAGAACATGAATAATGAGCATATTCGTAACACTCAATATGCAAAAAAAGGGCAAGATAGCATGGATGAGGCAGTACGTATTAACCTAAGCAATCAAGAGGTGCAGATAGAAGAAGCAAAGGAAGTAAAAAAGATCGAGATTAAACAAAATATTACAAAAGCTTTCTTTGCTGTAACCGAAGATGAGAATGTAGTTATAAAGATCGTTGATGAAGAAGGCAACCTTATTAGGCAGATCCCTCCAGAGGAGTACATTAAGTTGCTTGAGTTTTTTAAAAACTATAATAAAAATCTCTTCAGCAAGGAGGTCTAAATGAGCGACAATCCAATATCTGGGCTGTTTTCTGGATTAGATACCTCAAGCATTATCTCAAAGCTTATTGCAATTGAGAAAAAACCTCTTTATGCCCTGCAGAGAAAAAAAACAGCCTATGAAAAACAAATTAGTAGCTATGGAGACCTCCTCTCAAAACTTTCAGGACTGAAGGATTCTCTTTCTTTTTTTCAGACAAACTCCTCTATCCCAATTACAGCATTATCTTCAAACCCTGCAATGCTTTCAGTAAATGTCTCTAAAGAGGCTGCCATAGGTTCCTATGATATTGAGATTAAACAACTGGCATCTGCCCACAGGATTATCTCAAGCTCTGGTGTTCAGTCTGAGACAACTTCAATATTTTCTGGTACAGGTGGTTTTTTTAGTTTTAAAGTGGGTGAGAATGGGCAGGTTTATGAAATTAACCTTACAGATGGAATGACTCTTATTGATCTAAGGGATGAGATAAATGGCAAGAATGCTGGAGTAAGAGCTAATATTATAAATACAGGATTAGGTGAAAATCCTTATAAATTGGTTCTTTCCTCAAGTATAACAGGAGCTCAAAAAAACATAATAATTACTCAAGATGATACAACTTTCGGTGGCAACTATAACAATATTCAAGAGCCAAAAAACGCAATTTTCAAAATAAACGGCGTTGAGTTAGAAAGAAACACAAATACTATTTCAGATGCTATTGAGGGATTAACTCTTACTTTAAATAAAGCAGACCTTAATTATGGAACACCTAATGCAACCAATATATCAGTCACTGTCTCTCAAGATATAGCTATTATAAGAAACAAATTAAACATCTTGGTTGCCCAATATAACGGATTTGTGTCAGTAGCAAAGACTTTATCTGCAAAAGGGCAGGTACTTGCAAACGACTCAACTATCGATAATATTATCAATGCTTTAAGAAAAGTAACTACTAATAGGTACAACGATAACATACTCGTAAATATTGGGTTAACTCATGATAGAAGTGGAGTTCTTCAGGTTAATGATTCCATATTATCCAGCGAGTTAAGTAAAAACCCTAAAGAAGTAATGGAAACTCTAAAATCTATGGCTGAGTCTTTTGATTCTACCTTAAGTAGCATAATAAATAATTTAATTCCGTCTAAAAAGGATGGGCTATCAGAGAGTGTTAAGAGGGTAGAAAAATCTATGTCATCACTTGATTTAAGGATTACCAAAAAAGAAGAAACTTTAAAAAAGCAATTTGCAAAACTTGAACAGACTATAAATATCATGCAGTCAAGAGGTGACTACTTGGTACAACAATTATCAAAATTATCTAATAGAAAATAGAGGTTTTTGTATTGGAGATTTTTTTAGATGATAAAAATAGTCAGTATAATTGAGACAATAATTGAGTGGTTGCAAAACAACTTATCTCCACAAGTATTTAAAGCTCAACCAGTAAAGCTTATAAATAAGAGGAGAAATAGATGACATTTACATATGCTCAAAATGTTTATACCAAAACAAAGGTTAATACCTCAACCACGCCTCTTGATCTTGTTATAATGCTTTATGATGGTGCTATAGAATATTTGCAAAAAGCTATCTATCATATTAAAGAAGGTGATAACCTCAAAAAAAGTGAAAACTTATCAAGAGCAAGAGCGATTATAGAGGAGCTTTTGTCGTCTTTGAACTTAGATATTGGAGGGGAGATAGCGGAGAATTTGCAATCTCTTTACTTATATATGTTAATGGAGTTACTTAAGGCAAACTTAAAAAACGATATTAAAAAAATTGAGGAAGTTGTAAAACTTCTGGTAGAATTAAGATCTGCTTGGAGGGCAATTAAATGACAATATTCTCCTTTCAAGTGAACGAGGCTAACCAGATTTACACGCGACTATCTAAATTAAAACCTACTACTTTACTTGAAAAGGAGCCAAACGAACCACAGGATATTGTCAATATCTCTGCTGAGGCTAAAAAAAGACAGATATTAGAACAGGCAAGACAGGAAGCGTTAGAGAAAATAAGACAGGCAAGATAATGTGACAAAAGAAGATTTTAAGATATTGGTTGCAGATGATGATGACATAGTTCGGGAGGTTATTAGCTCTATCCTTTTAAAAGAGGGGTATACTGTCCTTACAGCTCAAGATGGTCTTGAGGCTATCAGAATATTGATGATGCAGGATATACATTTGGTTCTTACTGATCTAAGAATGCCAAGAGGTGATGGCATTGAGGTTTTAAAACATGCTGTAAGGAACTATCCTGACTCTGCTGTTGTGATTCTCACAGCCTTTGGGAGTCTTGATAGCGCCCTTGACGCTTTAAAAGAAGGTGCTTTTGACTATCTTACTAAACCATTTAGGGTACAGGAACTGCTTTTTGTAGTTGAGAAAGCATATAAAAGAGCCTTAAATATAGAGGAACAAAAGGAGTTAAAAAAGCAGCTAAGAGAGACTTATAGAGATTTAGATTTGATAAATAAAATAAGTAAAAATAACGATCCCGAGTTAATCCTCTCATACCTTGAAAGAATTGCTAAATTAGTTGAATTAAAAATAATAAATCAACATGAGGCAGAAATCTTAAAAGAAAGACTGGTAAAAAGCGATGCAGAAGGAAAGAGCCCTGATAGTAGATGATGACCCTATTGTCAGGGATATTCTTGCTGATATCCTGGCAAACCTTTGTGGTTTCAAGATTTATACTGCCTCTAATGGATTAGAGGCCTTAGAAGTCCTAAAGAATAATGAGTGCGATATAATTTTTACTGATTTAAACATGCCTAAGTTAGGTGGCATGGATTTTCTTAAAGAAACCATCAAAAATTATCCCTCTATACCAGTAGTTATGATTACTGGGATCTCCACTATTGACACCGCTGTAGCTGCTATGAAAGAAGGCGCTAGCGATTTTATAATAAAACCTTTTCAGATAGACAAGGTAGTCTCTGTTGCTCAAAGGATAATAGGTGAAAAGAAGCTTCTTAAGAAACTTGATGATAAGTCTGATCAAGAATCCTCAATAAAGAGAATAAATGCTGAACTTTTTAAGAAGCTTCAAGAGATTAATATATTACAATCGCTCAGCCTTGAGCTGGATGGAATTTATAACAATAAAGATATTTATGAAAAAATATCTGATATGGCTAAGAGACTTTTACCAGTAAAATGTTCCTTTTTTGGCTTAGTAGATGGCGACGTTATAAAAATTCAAACGCCTGATTTTCATAAAAGAGAGATTAAAATTACCGCCTCCCTTAATGAACTAGTAATTAAAAGAAAAAAATATAGTATAATTTCTTTTGATGGTACTGAGCTGACAAAGAAAGGCTCAAACGATCACCATGAGATTCTATTAATACCTTTTACTCTAAAAGATGAAGTATTTGCTGTACTGGGTATTTATGACAAAGCAGATAAAACAAGCTTTACCGAGGATGAGATAGCTATAATTCAAACCTTTGCAAAGAAAGCTTCTTTGAGAATTGAAAACAACGCTTTATATGAGGTTTTCTACAATAATCTCATAAATACCTTGAAATCTCTTGTAATAAGTATAGAAGCTCGAGATTCTTATACGAAGCAGCATTCTGAAAGGGTTGCTATATATTCATTACAAGTAGCTGATATTATGGGCTTGTCAGAAGAAGACAAAGATGCTATAAGGTTTGGTGGTTATTTACATGATATAGGAAAAATTGGGGTTAGGGATATTGTTTTGCTAAAGCCTGATAAATTAGATGATGAAGAACAAAAAGAGATAAGACAGCATCCAATAATAGGGGATGAGATAGTAAAACCTATTCGTTTCTTCCCAAAAGAAAGAGAATTAATAAGGTATCATCATGAGAGGTTTGATGGTAAAGGCTATCCTGATGGGCTTGCAGGAGATGAGATCCCACTTCATGTAAGGATATTATCTGTAGCAGATGCTTATGATGCTATGACTTCATCAAGACCTTACAGACCTGCCAAAAGCCATAAGATGGCAATAGAGGAGCTAATAAAAAATGCATCATTGCAATTTGATCCATTGGTTATAAAGGCATTTTTACAAACATCAGTAGGAAAAGGAAATGGATATGAAAATTAGTTCAGGTGATGAGATTTATTTTAAGATTTTGCCTGACTTGGAGATTTATCGGGGCACTGTTGATTCCTACAATGATAATTTAATTTCAATTAAAACAGCTAAGAATATAAAGATTAAAATCTCAACAGGCAGCTGTATTTTAATTACACATAGAGAAAAAGATTTCTATGCCGATGTAGAGAGTTTTCAGGGAGGTATTCTTAAAGCAAAGTTTCTATGGTCTGAGAAGCGAGAGTATTTCAGGGTAGATGATTACATACCAATACTGATAAGAAAGATTGAAAACGATGATAGATGCCGAAAGTCAAAAATTTTTTCAGGCTTTGGCATAAAAGTACAAGATGAACTGGTACCTGATGAGTCAATTAATCCTGTTTTATGGAAGATGCTTGTTGATATTCAGACTAAACTTGGCTTAATCTTAGAAATGATGAACCCTGATAGTCAATCTTTACTTAAGGCTGAGAGCAAACATGTAAATATAAGCGCTGCTGGAATATGTCTTATCTTAGATGAAGAGTTAGGTCTTGGTGACTTAGTTGAGATAAAGATGTCACTTCCTAATTACCCCCCTACAGGTATTTTAACTTATGGAAGGGTAGTCAGGTCTTTAAAAATCGGACATGGTCAATATAAAACAGCCCTTGCTTTTCACAACATAGAAGATGATATAAGGGATGAGATTATACAGTATACTTTGAAGCGACAGCGTGATATAATGAATAAACAGAGACAAAAAGGGAGCAAGATGTTTGATTGACAGAGGAAGTATCTTTGGTCTTATACTTGGAATTACAGCTATTGTAGCAGCAAATTACATAGAGGGAGGCAGCACGGACTCCCTTTTTCAGTTAACTGCAGCGATGATAGTTTTTGGAGGTACCTTAGGTGCTACAATGTTAAGCTTTCCATTTAAAGATATCAAGGAAGCTATTAATTCCTTAAAAGATGTTTTTTGGGTTAGCAGTACTGATTACGAACAGATAATTAACGATATTATTAATTATGCTTACATTGTAAGGAAAAACGGCATGTTAGCATTAGAAGATGAGCTTACAAGGATAGACGACCCTTTTTTGAAAAAATCAATTAGGTTGGCTATTGATGGCATGAACCCAAAATTATTGCGTCAGACGATGGAACAAGAAAACTTAGTTTATGAGGAAAATAAAAAGAGAATAGCTAAGGTTTTTGAGACAGCTGGGGGCTTTGCACCAACAATTGGTATAATCGGGGCAGTAATGGGATTAATACAAGTTATGCAAAATCTTTCAGATCCCTCAAAGCTTGGTGCTGGCATTGCAGTAGCATTTGTAGCTACTATATATGGAGTTGGTTCTGCAAATTTAATCCTTTTGCCTATATCTAAAAGGCTACTTAATAAACTTCACTCAGACATAATCATAAGAGAGATGATGTTAGAAGGTGTTATCTCAATTCAGTTGGGGTTAAACCCTTATTATATTGATGAAAAGTTAAGAGCATTTCTACAGGATAGCAAGTATAAATATGAAGAGAAAATTTAAAGATATGCACACAGATAATCCTGATCGCTGGGTAATCTCCTATGCTGATTTCATTACTTTAATGTTTGCTTTTTTTACCGCTCTATACGCTATAAGTCAAGTTGACCTTTGGAAGTTAGAGAGATTTTCTACTTCTTTGAAAGATGCTTTTAAAGCAGAAGAGACTCCTAAAGTTCAACCAACAACAACGATTATTGAGGGCATTAAACCTATCTATATAGGGGATATTCAGTTACAAAGAAGTGTACAAGATATATTGAATAAAGCTGGTTTTGTTGAAGGTATAACTATAACATCCAGCACTAAAGGGGTAAATATATCTCTTAGTGATTTTACGATTTTTGATAAAGGCTCTGCTAAGATCAAAGAAGAGGCTAAACCTTTACTTTCATTGGTTGCTGAGATAATCAAAAATACAAACCATCACATAGTCGTAGAGGGACATACAGATAATATACCAATCAGGAGTTCAACATATTCTTCAAACTGGGAGCTTTCTACTGCAAGGGCGTCAGCTGTAATTGTATACTTCATAAATGACCATAAGATACCACCTGAAAGGTTCTCTGCAGCTGGCTATGGTGAATATAAACCAGTTGCCTCTAACTCTACTGCTGAGGGTAGAAATAAAAATAGAAGAGTAGATATATTATTTTTAAGTATGAGTAACATCAAGTCATAAAGGAAAACTAAGGTAAGGAGTAAGTTTATGTTTGCCATAATAGGATTTCTTGTAGTTTCCGGATCTGTCTTAGGCGGATATCTTATGGTGAAAGGAAACCTTGCGATTCTTTGGCAACCTGCAGAAATTTTAATAATCTTTGGTTCTGCTATAGGAGGTTTTTTAATAGCTTCGCCACCAAAGGTGACAGCATTAGTAGCTAAAAACTTTGCAAAAATATTTTCTGCAAAAAGTCCTACAAAAGCTAAGTACTTGGAATTGCTCACACTTTTATATCAGCTATTTTCAAAAATTAGAAAGGAAGGGCTTATCTCCTTAGAGGCTGATGTTGAGAATCCTGATAAAAGCCCGCTTTTTAACAAGTATCCAAATATAATGAAAGACCATCACTTAAAAGATTTTATCTGTGACAACTTAAAAGTTATTATTACAACTAATGTTCCTCCACATGAACTTGATAATCTTATGGAATTAGAGATGGAAACTCATCACACTGATGCCTTAATTCCTGCAGGTAGTATCAATAGAGTAGCTGATTCACTACCAGGTCTTGGTATCGTTGCTGCGGTATTGGGTGTTGTTATAACGATGCAGTATGTTGACTCTCCTCCAGCAGTCTTAGGAAACAAGATTGCTGCAGCGTTAGTAGGAACCTTTCTTGGAGTTTTAATGTGTTATGGATATGTAGGTCCTATGGCTGCAAACCTTGAACATCAAGTAAGGGATGAGGGTATAAGTTATAATGTAGTAAGAATTGCTCTTGTATCTTTTGTTGGGGGAGCAGCGCCTCAAGTAGCTGTTGAATTTGGCAGAAGAGCTATTCCAGGTAAAGAGAAGCCAACTTTTAGTGAGCTTGAAAAGGCTGTTAGAGGGTCGAAGTGAAAGCACAAAAAATTATTATTAAAAAGGTTGTAAAAAAAGGTCATGGTGGTCATCATGGTGGTTCGTGGAAAGTTGCATATGCTGATTTTGTAACTGCAATGATGGCTTTCTTTTTGCTTTTATGGCTTTTAACGATGGTATCACAAGAAAAAAGGGCCATCTTGTCTCAATACTTTAGGCATTTCTCTATATTTGAAAAGTCAGGACAAGCTTTTCTTGAACAAGCAGCTGGCATAACTGGACAGGGAGCTGTTAGTGTTCATCAGGCTGTTACCACTTTGCCTATTATGAAACCAGAAGAGTTTAAAGAGATCTTAAAAAAGGCGGTAGAAGAAAAATTAGGGGATGTAAAAGATCAGATTTTTGTTGATATTTTTGAAGGAGGTGTAAGGGTTCAACTAATAGATAAAGAAGGCAAACCAATGTTCAACTTAGGCTCAGCAGAACCTACCGCGTTAGCTATTAGAATCTTAAATGTAGTAGGAGAAAGTATTCTTCCTATGCCCAACAATATAGCTATTGAAGGACATACAGATTCCCTTGCTTATAAGACCACTAACTATACTAACTGGGAACTGTCTACCGAAAGGGCATTAGCAGCCAGAAAGGTATTAGAGAGAATTGGGTTTCCAGCTTCTCGCTTTAGCAGAGTCTCTGGATATGCAGATACAGTTCCCTTTGTAAAAGAAGATACGACTGATCCAAGAAACAGAAGAATAAGTATTATCCTTCTACATCAGAAGAAAGATTAAAAAGCTTTTTTACCTTTAAGGTTGACTCTTAAAGTTAGAACTGTAATAGGTAGGAAAGTTTTGAAAGGAGCTTATATTAATTAATATTTTGCAGGTTTAATATCTAATTTTAACGAATAAGTTTTAAAATAATTACAAAAATAGATCGTATCTTTTGATATATGCTTTTTGCCACTACAGGTTATTTTAATAGGCCCACCAATTAGGAATTCTAAGGCTTAAACTTGTTAAAGAGAAATTTTATTTTTAACAGAAACAAACTTAAGGTTTAAAAAGTCTGTAGTATTAAGATATTAACTTATATATTTTTAATGTTCATTATTGTTTAGATAAAGTAGAAACAATAGGGAAAATATTTTCTCTATAGACAAAGTTGCTTTTTATAGAAAATAACTTTGTCTAAAATAAGAAAGACTCTAAATGTATTTCAAACAAATGTTGATTTCATAAGAATCTTTAATTACTTTGTTAAAGGGTATGAATGTCGCTGAAAGGTTGTAACACAAGGAATTAGAAAATTAGACTTGACAGAAAATTTAAACTCTGGTAAAGTAGTTGGGTTTTACAGTAAATTGGACTAATTAAGAATATCCAAATGATGTGATGAATTTTAGGAGGTTAAGTGCCTACAATTACACAACTTATTAGAAATGGGCGTAAAAAAATTGAGAACCGTACAAAGAGCCCTGCACTAACAAACTGTCCACAGAGAAGGGGCGTTTGCGTAAGAGTATATACTACAACCCCTAAAAAGCCAAATTCGGCCTTAAGAAAGGTAGCAAGGGTTAGATTAACTAATGGTATTGAGGTAACAGCATACATCCCCGGAGTTGGACATAACCTTCAAGAGCACTCTATAGTTTTAATTAGAGGTGGCAGAGTCAAGGACTTGCCAGGTGTTAGGTACCATATTTTAAGAGGCTCATTAGACTGCGCTGGAGTGGCTAACAGAAGGCAGGGTCGTTCAAAATACGGAACAAAGAGACCAAAGTAAATTTATTTAAAAACCAGCCCAAATATTTAAAAAGGGCTGTTTTCTTTTCTATGAAGGAGTAAAATGGCAAGAAGAAGGGAAGCAGAAAAAAGAGAGATATTACCTGATCCAAAATATAATAGTAAGTTAGTCAGTAGGTTTATTAATGTAATATTAAAGGATGGGAAAAGATCAACGGCTGAGAAGATTTGTTATAAAGCCTTTGATATCCTAAAGGAAAAGACGGGTCAGGACCCAATCAAAGTTTTTAAGACAGCTGTAGAGAATGCTAAGCCATTACTTGAAGTAAAGCCAAGAAGGGTTGGTGGTGCTACCTATCAAGTGCCAGTTGAAGTAAGACCTCATAGAAAGATTGCTTTAACTTTCAGGTGGCTTGTAGATTATGCAAGAGCAAGGAAAGAGAAAACCATGCATGAAAGATTAGCAGCTGAGATCTTAGATGCATATAATAACACTGGCTCTACTATCAAAAAGAAAGAAGATACTCATAAAATGGCTGAAGCTAATAGAGCATTTGCACATTATAGGTGGTAGTTTAAATTTACTATGGAGCGTGTTCCTTTAAACAAGATAAGAAACATCGGCATTATGGCACATATAGATGCTGGTAAAACTACAACTACTGAGAGGATACTTTACTACACTGGTGTGACCTATAAATTAGGTGAGGTTCACGAAGGCACAGCTGTGATGGACTGGATGCCTCAAGAACAAGAAAGGGGTATAACTATCACCTCTGCTGCAACAACATGCTCTTGGCTTAACCATGTCATAAATATCATAGATACTCCTGGTCATGTGGATTTCACTATAGAGGTAGAAAGGTCGCTAAGGGTATTAGATGGGGCTATAGCTGTATTTGATTCAGTAGCCGGCGTTGAGCCGCAGTCAGAAACTGTATGGAGACAAGCTATAAAACACTGTGTACCAACAATAGCTTTTATGAATAAGATGGATAGAGTCGGTGCGGATTTTGAAATGGCAGTAAATAGCATGATAGAGAGATTGGGGGCTAATCCACTTGTTATTCAATTACCTTTGGGGAAAGAAGAAAGCTATAAAGGTTCTATAGATCTTGTTAAGATGAAGGCATATAGTTATGATGACGAGACTCTGGGGGCTAAGTTTATAGAAGAGCCTATACCAGATAGCAGCTTTGAGGAGGCACTTAGATATAGAGAAAAGCTTCTTGAAAGCGTTGCTGAAGTAGATGAATATATTATGGATAAATATCTTTTAGGAGAAGAAATCACCATCGAGGATCTTAAACGTGCAATAAGGATTGGCACAATAAATATGAAATTTACCCCTGTTTTATGTGGATCTGCTTTCAGAAATAAAGGCATTCAATTATTATTAGATGCAATCGTAGACTATCTTCCATCACCACTTGATAAGCCACCTATTAGAGGAAAAAGAATAAAGGATGGTGTAGAGATAGAAAGAAAGCCTGATGACTCTGAACAGTTTGTAGCCCTCGCTTTCAAGATAATGACTGATCCCTATGTAGGACAGTTAACTTTTATTAGAGTTTATTCAGGAGGTCTTAGTGCTGGCTCTTATGTATATAATTCTAATAGGGGAATTAAAGAAAGGGTTGGCAGATTACTAAGAATGCATGCAAATAAAAGAGAAGAGATTAAAGAGGTAAGAGCAGGAGATATAGCAGCTATAGTAGGACTTAAGAATACCTTGACAGGTGATACTTTATGCACAGAATCTGAACCAATAACCCTTGAAGCTATTGAGTTTCCGGAGCCAGTTATTTCTGTTGCTATTGAGCCAAAAACAAAGGCTGATCAAGAAAAGCTATCAATTGCACTTTCCAAACTTGCTTTAGAAGATCCATCATTTAAGGTTTCTTATAATGAAGAGACAGGGCAAACACTTATCTCAGGTATGGGCGAATTACATCTTGAGATTATAACTGATAGATTAAATAGAGAATTTAAGGTAGGTGCAAATGTTGGAAAGCCTCAGGTTGCTTACAAGGAAACTATTAAAATATCGGCTAAAGCTGAGGGCAAATATATAAGACAATCAGGTGGTAAGGGGCAGTATGGCCATGTTTTTATAGAAATTGAGCCGTTAAAAAGAGGTCAAGGATTTGAGTTTGTTAATAAAATAGTAGGTGGAGTGATCCCTAAGGAGTTTATCCCAGCCATAGAAAAGGGTATTAAAGAGGCTATGGAGGGGGGGGTGTTGATAGGATATCCAGTTGTGGATGTAAGGGTTGTATTGCTTGATGGTTCCTATCATGAAGTTGACTCCTCTGAGTTGGCTTTTAAGGTTGCAGCATCAATGGCTTTTAAAGAAGCAGCGACTAAAGCTCAGATAGTTCTTCTTGAGCCTATAATGGCTGTGGAGGTTGTAACACCTGAGGAATATATGGGCGATGTCATTGGAGATCTGAGTTCAAGGAGAGGTAAAATTATCTCTCTCTTAAGAAGGGCAAATACACAAGTGATAAGTGCTTCAGTTCCATTATCACAGATGTTTGGTTATGCAACAGACTTAAGATCTAAAACACAAGGTAGGGCTACCTATACAATGCAATTTTCCCATTATGAAGAAGTACCAAAAAATGTAACTGATGAGATATTAACTAAGATAAGAGGCTTTTGAAGAATAAAAGAGCAATTTAAATTTATAAGTTTATATAAAAGTTAATTAAGGAGGGAGTATGGCAAAGGCTAAGTTTGAGAGGTTGAAGCCTCATGTTAATGTAGGGACGATAGGGCATGTAGATCATGGTAAGACGACATTAACGGCAGCGATAACGAAGGTATTAGCGATAAAGGGGATGGCTCAATTTAGGGCATATGATAGTATAGACAATGCACCTGAGGAGAAGGCGAGGGGCATAACGATAGCGACTGCGCATGTAGAGTATGAGACTGAGAAGAGGCATTATGCACATGTAGACTGTCCTGGGCATGCTGATTACATAAAGAACATGATAACGGGTGCTGCTCAGATGGATGGGGCGATACTTGTAGTAAGTGCAGCTGATGGGCCTATGCCACAGACGAGGGAGCACATCTTACTTGCGAGGCAGGTTGGAGTACCTTATATAGTAGTATTTATGAACAAGACTGACATGGTAGATGATCCTGAGCTATTGGATTTAGTTGAGCTTGAGGTAAGGGAGCTATTGAGCAAGTATGGATTTCCTGGTGATGAGATACCTATAGTTAAGGGCAGTGCATTGAAGGCATTAGATTCTAATAGTAATGATTATAATGCAGAGGAGTACAAGTGCATTCATGAGTTAATGGATGCTGTAGACAACTATATACCTACTCCTGAGAGGGCGATAGACAAGCCGTTTTTAATGCCTATAGAGGATGTATTTACGATATCTGGAAGAGGGACTGTAGTTACTGGTAGGGTAGAGAGGGGGACGATAAAGGTAGGAGATGAGGTAGAGATAGTTGGTTTTAGGGAGACGAGGAAGACAGTAGCCACTGGAGTAGAGATGTTTAGGAAGCTTTTAGATGAAGGCAGGGCAGGAGACAACATAGGGGTGTTACTAAGGGGAGTAGGCAAGGATGAGGTAGAGAGGGGGATGGTATTAGCTAAGCCTAATAGCATAAAGCCTCACACGAAGTTTAGGGCTGAGGTTTATGTATTGACGAAAGAAGAAGGGGGGAGGCATACACCATTTTTCAATGGTTATAGGCCTCAATTTTATTTTAGGACGACGGATGTAACAGGTGTTGCCTCATTACCTGAGGGGGTAGAGATGGTGATGCCTGGTGATAATGTAACGATAACAGTGGAGCTTATAGCGCCGATAGCGATGGAGAAGGAGTTAAGGTTTGCGATTAGAGAAGGAGGTAGGACTGTAGGCGCTGGTGTAGTTACAGAGGTGGTGGAGTAGAAAGTGAACCCAAAGATTAGAATTAAGCTCAAGGCATATGATTATAGGTTATTGGATCAATCTGTTAAAGAGATTGTTGATACAGCAAAAAAAACAGGGGCGCGAATAGCAGGTCCGATCCCTTTACCTACAAAAATTAATAGATATACTATCTTGAGGTCTCCCCATGTGGATAAAAAATCAAGGGAGCAGTTTGAAATAAGAACTCATAAGAGGTTGATTGATATTTATGATTCAACTCCTGAGACGGTGAATGCTTTGATGAACTTAGATCTTGCATCAGGAGTTGATGTGGAGATAAAGTTATGAAAGGTATATTAGGAAGAAAACTTGGTATGACGCAAATATTTGCTGATAATGGCAAGTGTATTCCGGTAACAGTAGTAGAAGCTGGTCCTTGTCGAGTTGTACGTATAAGGACAGTTGAAAAGGATGGCTATGAAGCTACACAGCTTGGGTTTATTGAAGTAAATAAAAAATCATCTTTATCGAAACCTATAGAGGGATTTTTTAAGAAAGCAGGATTGCCAGCTTACAAAGTTTTAAAAGAGTTTAAGATGAGTGGTTATTCTGTTGGAGATTTTATAAAGACAGATTTATTTTCTGTTGGTGATGTCGTAAGTGTCTCTGGTATATCCAAAGGGAAAGGGTTTCAAGGTGTAGTTAAAAGGCATAAGTTTAGAGGTGGTCCAGCTTCGCATGGTTCCACTTTTTATAGAGCACCAGGATCTATAGGAGCAAGCTCATTCCCATCAAGGGTTTGGAAGGGTATGAGGATGGCAGGACACATGGGTAATCGTAGAGTTACCATCAAAAACCTTAAAATAATAGATATAAAACCCGATTTAAATCTTATTTTGATCAAAGGCGCTCTGCCTGGTGCTCAGAACGCAATAATTGAGATATGGAAGGATTAATAAGATGCCTGCTATTGTTGTAAGAGATAAAAATAATAATGAAAAAGATATGTTGCAGCTATCTGATGTGATATTTAATTGTGATGCTTCTCCTTCTGTTGTGCATACTGCCGTAAGGAGTTATCTTGCTAATCAGAGACAGGGCACTCATGCTACAAAGACCAGAGGAATGGTCAGAGGTGGTGGGAAAAAACCATGGAAACAGAAGCATACAGGTAGAGCACGTCATGGTAGTATTAGGTCGCCTCTGTGGCGTGGTGGTGGTGTTGTATTTGGTCCTCAACCTCGGGACTATTCAATCAAACTCCCCAAGAAGCAGAGAAGAGTTGCATTGTATAAAGCATTAACTATGAAGTTAGCTGATGGAGAGATTTTTGTTGTTGACTCACTCAATTTTGAACATCCCAAAACAAAACAAATGATCGAGATTCTTAAAAGCTGGGGGTTATTATCAAAAACTGTTTTAGTTGTAATCTCAGATATGGATAAAAATATAATCTTATCCGCCAGAAATATCCCAACTGTTGATGTTGTAAATGTTAAGGACTTAAATGCTTACTATATAGCCTCTCATGATGTTGTTTTGTTTACTTTAGATGCTATTGTTAGCTTGCAGAAGGATGTATCTAATAATTCCGAGGTGAATGAATGAAATCTATTTATGATGTCATAAAAAAGCCTCTTTTTACAGAAAAGGGTATGGACCTTAAAGAAAAAGAGAATAAAATTCTTGTTGAGGTAGACATAAAAGCCAATAAACATGAAATTAAAGAGGCTTTAGAAAAGATATTTAAGGTCAAAGTCCAGAAGGTTGCAACAGTAAAAGCCAAAGGAAAAATGAAAAGGTTTGGTCGTTCAATAGGTTGGAGACCAGATAGGAAAAAAGCAATAATAACTCTTAAGAAGGGTGAGAAATTAGATTTTATTGAGGGAGTATAATGGGTATTAGAAAATATAAACCAACTTCACCGGGCAGGCGGTTTCAGAGTGCTTCAGATAACAAGGATATAACAACAAAAAAGCCTTATAAGCCTTTAACAGTTGAACTTAAAAAAACAGGTGGGAGAAATAATGATGGTAGGATAACCGTATGGCATCGCGGTGGAGGTAATAAAAGACAATATAGGATAATTGATTTTAAAAGAGATAAAAAGAATATTCCTGCAGTTGTTCAGTCTATAGAATACGATCCTAACCGGACAGCAAGGATAGCACTTCTGAGGTATATAGATGGTGAGTATAGATATATTATTGCACCACTAAATTTAAAGGTTGGTGACACAGTTATATCAGGGCAAGGGGCTGAGATAAAACCAGGCAATGCTTTAGAAATTGCAGATATACCACTTGGAACAATGATTCATAATATAGAGCTAACTCCAGGTGGTGGAGCTAAACTTGTTAGAAGTGCAGGGTCTTCTGCCCAGATTGTGGCAAAAGAGGGTAAATATGCACACATTAAGATGCCATCTGGTGAGGTAAGACTTATCTCATTGAGATGTATGGCTACTATAGGTCAGGTAAGCAATATAGAACATGAAAATATATCTTTGGGTAAGGCAGGAAAGAGAAGGTATAAAGGTATCAGGCCTCATGTAAGAGGAGTAACTATGAATCCTATAGACCATCCATTAGGTGGTGGTGAAGGTAAGGCATCAGGTGGTAGACCAGCTTGCACACCTTGGGGTAAACCAGAGGGTATAAAAACAAGAAAAAATCCAACTACTGATAAATATATTGTCAGAAGAAGAAAGTAGTATAAATGATACTCTATGAAACCTCTTAATTATTTTTAATATTAACGGGAAAGTATCTAAGTGTTTTTAAGGAGGAGTTAAGTGCCACGATCTCTAAAGAAAGGACCATATGTAGATCCAAAGCTAATGAAAAAAGTCCAACAAATCATAAGCTCTGGTGATAAAAAAATGATCAAAACTTGGTCAAGAAGGTCAACTATCGTACCAGAGTTTATAGGTTTTACCTTTGCAGTACATAATGGGAAAAAATTCATACCAGTCTATGTAACAGAAAATATGATAGGACATAAACTTGGGGAGTTTTCTCCAACAAGAACATTTAAGGGTCATGCTGGTTCATCAAAATCAGCGAAAGGTTGATATTATGGAAGCAATGGCAATTTTAAAATATGCACGGATGTCACCAAGAAAAGCAAGACGAGTAGTAGATCTTTTGCGAGGTAAGAGGGCAACTGAGGCATTAATTTTTCTAAGGCATTTACCTTATAGAGCAGCTGTACCAATAGAGAAGGTTTTAAAATCTGCAATAGCTAATGCTGAGCAGAAGGATACAAAAGTAGATATTGATAAATTAAAAATTAAAACAGCCTTAGTTGATAGCGGTCCCATTATGAAAAGGATTGAAACAAGAGCGATGGGTCGGGCGAATGTAATAAAGAAGAGAACATGTCACATAAAAATTATCCTTTCGGAGGAATAATTATAATGACAGATTTTTCTAATATATCTGTTTTTTTTACTAAATTTCAGTTGTTAAATTTCTGCTATCCTTTTAGGAGGTGTTAATTTGGGCCAGAAAACTAATCCAATCGGCAATAGAGTAGGGATAATAAGGACATGGGATTCAAGATGGTATTTGAAAAAAGGCTATGCAGATCAATTGATAGAAGATTTTAGGATTAGAAAATTAATAAAAGAAAAGTTATATCATGCGGGCGTGGCAAAAATTGAGATTGAAAGACCTGGACAAAAAATCAAGTTAATTATACACACAGCCAGACCTGGCATAATAATCGGTAAGAAAGGTGCAGAAGTAGAGAAGCTTAAAAAAGAGGTAGAGGCTATTACAGGCAAGCAGATAGGCATAGATATTAAAGAGGTTAGAAAGCCTGAAATCAATGCTCAATTAGTATCTGAAAATATTGCTATGCAACTTGAGAAAAGGGTTGCTTTTAGAAGAGCATTGAAAAGAGCTGTATCTTCTGCATTAAGGTTTGGTGCTCTTGGAATTAAAGTGCAATGTTCAGGGAGGCTAGCAGGAGCAGAAATTGCTCGTTCAGAATGGTATAGAGAGGGAAGAGTACCTTTGAGTACATTTAGGGCAGATGTTGATTATGGTTTTGCTCAAGCAAGAACAACTTATGGAGTTATAGGTGTTAAGGTCTGGATATACAATGGAGATATATTGCCAGAACATAAAGGAATGAATTAAGAGGAGCATAGAGTAAAATGTTAGCGCCAAAAAAGGTTAAATATAGAAAGATGATGAAAGGTAACATGAAAGGTATCGCTTTTCGTGGTTCTGAGATTAGTTTTGGACAGTATGGTCTTAAGTCTTTAGAGCCAGGGTGGATTACAAGTAGACAGATTGAGGCTGCCAGAGTAGCCATTACCAGGTCTGCAAAAAAAGGTTGCAAGGTGTGGATAAGAATTTTTCCTGATAAGCCTATAACAAGGAAACCAGCTGAGACAAGAATGGGAAAAGGAAAAGGCAACCCAGAGTTTTGGGTAGCTGTTGTAAAACCTGGAAGGATTCTTTATGAGATATCAGGTGTCTCTGAGGATGTAGCAAGAGAGGCTTTTAGATTAGCATCTCATAAATTGCCTGTGGCTACTAAATTTGTAAAAAGGCAGGAGGCAATCTAATGAAAGCATCTACATTCAGAGCTATGTCAATTGATGAGTTAAAAACAAAATACCTTGATTTAAAAAAGGAACTTTTCAATCTACGGTTTAGACTGGCAAAAGGTGACCTTGACAATAATATGAGAGTTAGACAAGTCAAAAAAGATATAGTAAGGGTATTAACTGTTATTACAGAGAAAGAGAAAAATTTATTGAAAGGTAAATAAAAGAGAGGTAAAAATGCCTAAGAAGGTTTATACAGGAAAAGTTCTGAGCAACAAAATGGATAAAACTGTAGTGGTTTCAGTAACCAGGATGTTTCAGCATCCTGTTTACAAGAAGACTATAAAAAGTGTTACAAAACTTAAGGCCCATGACGAAGAGAATCGTTGTAAGATAGGTGATATTGTCCAGATCATAGAAAGCAGACCAATAAGTAAACATAAGCACTGGCAAGTAATTAAAATTCTTGGTGAGGGCAAGTAATCATGATTCAAGCAAATAGTATATTAGAAGTTGCAGATAACTCAGGTGCAAAAAAGGTTATGTGCATTAGGGTACTTGGCAGTTCTAACAGAAGATATGCTCGTCTTGGGGACATTATAGTAGTAAGTGTTAAAGAAGCAGTACCCGATGGAAACATTAAAAAAGGTGCGGTGGCTAAGGCTGTTGTTGTAAGGACAAAAAAAGAGATCAGAAGGGCAGATGGTTCGTATATAAGATTTGATCAGAATGCGGTAGTTATTTTAAATAATCAGTTAGAACCTATTGGCTCAAGAATTTTTGGACCAGTTGCAAGAGAACTTAGATGGAAAGAATTTACTAAAATAATTTCTCTTGCACCAGAGGTTTTGTAAACAAAGATTGTTACTGCAATGGAGGGTTGTAGTGGGGCTTAGGATTAAAAAGAATGACACAGCAATTGTTTTATCAGGTAAAGATAAAGGGAAGAAAGGTAGGGTTATTTCAGTTAAACCTTCTGAGGATAAGGTAATTATTGAAAATGTAAATATTGTAAAAAAACATATGAGGCCAAATCGCCAGTATACACAAGGAGGGATTATCAGCAAAGAAAGTCCCTTACATATCTCAAAAGTTATGCTTGTTTGCCCTAAGTGTAATAAACCTACAAGAATAGCTAATTCATTTATTGATGCGGATAGAAAGGTGAGAGTTTGTAAAAAATGTAAGGAGGTCATTGATTAGTAATGGCTCCAAGATTGAAGGAAAAATATTATAAAGAGATTATCCCAGCTATTAGTAATGAATTTGGTTATAAAAATGTTATGCAGGTTCCAAAGATTGAGAAAATTGTAGTGCATGTAACATTAGGTGAGGCTATACAAAATATTAAACTTCTGGATGCAGCTGAAAAACAGCTTGCAGCAATAACAGGTCAAAAACCTCTTATCACAAAATCTAAAAAAGCTATAGCAGGCTTTAAGCTAAAAAAAGGGGTTCCTTTAGGGTGTAAGGTCACCTTACGAGGTGATAGGATGTACGAGTTTCTTGATAGGCTTCTTAATTTATCTTTGCCAAGGATAAGAGATTTTAGAGGGTTACCATCAAAGTCCTTTGATGGTAGAGGAAATTACTCTTTTGGGTTAAAAGAACAGTACATTTTCCCTGAAATTGATTATGAAAAGGTAGAAATGGTTCACGGCATGGATATAACTATTTGTACTACAGCTAAAACTGATCAAGAGTCCAAGGCATTGTTGAGACATTTCGGCTTTCCATTTAAGAAATAAAGGAGGCATCAGTGGCAAAAGTTTGTATGATGCAAAAGTTTCTTAGACCACCAAAATTTCCAGTTAGATACCATAACAGATGTAAACTCTGTGGAAGACCGAAGGGATACATGAGGAAATTCGGCATGTGTAGGATATGTTTTAGACAACATGCTCTACTGGGTCAAATCCCTGGTGTAACAAAAGCAAGTTGGTAGAGGTGAATGCATGTTAACTGATCCTATAGCAGATATGCTTACGAGAATAAGAAATGCAGTTCGTATTAAAAATGAGAGGATAGATATCCCCGCTTCAAGAATGAAGGTTGAGATAGCAAAAATCCTCAAAGAAGAGGGTTTTATTAAATCTTATAAAATTCTCAAAGATAAGAAACAAGGAATTCTTAGATTAATGCCAAAATATGCCCCAGATGGCAGCCCAATCATCTCAGGTTTAAAGAGGGTAAGCACACCAGGCAGGAGGGTATATGTTGGCAAGGATGAGGTCCCCTGGGTAATGGGCGGGGTAGGTATAGCAATATTGACAACATCAAAGGGTATCCTTACAGATAAAAAATGTCGCAAAGAGGGAGTAGGCGGCGAAGTGATATGTTATATTTGGTAGGGGTGAGATAAAATGTCAAGAATAGGCAAAAAAATTATAGAGATACCTGAGGGTGTATCAGTTGACCTAATTGACAGCTTAGTTACAGTGAAAAGTAAGAAAGGACAGCTTGAGTATAAATTGCCTAAGGGTATCCAGTTGACAATTCAACAAAACAAGTTAGTACTTGGAAGAGAAGCTGATACCAAGTCATTAAAAGCTCTTCATGGACTCTCCAGAAGCATCTTAGCGAACATGCTTCAGGGCGTATCAAATGAGTATCAAAAAGTTTTAGAGACTTTTGGAGTGGGTTATAGAGTTCAACTGAAGGGTGACAAGTTAATATTTGCCTTGGGCTACTCACATCCTATTGAATATACTTTGCCTAAGGGAGTATCTGCAACAGTTGATGATAAGCAGTCTGTTATTACCTTAAGATCTATAGATAAGCAATTACTTGGACAGACCGCTGCTGAGATTAAGAATCTTCGCTATCCTGATTCTTACAAAGGAAAGGGGATCAGATATGCAGGAGAGAAATTAAAACTGAAGGCTGGTAAAGCTGGTAAAAAGTGATATAAAAATAGATAATTTCAATAGGGTTAGTTGGAGGGAATGTGAATTCCAAAGAATTGGCGAGAAAAAGAAGACACAAAAGAGCTAGAAAAAAAGTCTTTGGGACTATTGAGAGACCAAGGCTTTCTGTCTATAAAAGTCTCAGTAATATTTATGCCCAAATAATCGATGATACAAAGGGACACACTCTTGTTTCTGCCTCAACCTTAGATGATGAATTCAAAGATATAAAGACAAACAAGGGTAATATTAAGATGGCAATGGCAGTAGGTCGTTTGATAGCTTCGCGAGCCCTTAGTAAAGGTATTAAAAAGATAGTTTTTGATCGCAGTGGGTATAAATATCATGGAAGCATAAAAGCATTAGCAGATGCTGCAAGAGAAGGTGGTTTAGAGTTTTAATAGAGGAGGTATAATTGAAAAACGAAGTTATAAATCCCGAAGGACTAAACTTAAAAGATAAGGTTGTGTATATAAATAGAGTTGCTAAGGTAGTAAAAGGAGGTAGAAGGTTTTCATTTAGTGCTCTTGTAGTTGTCGGCAATGGTGAAGGTATTGTAGGAATTGGAAAAGGGAAGGCTTCAGAGGTGCCAGAGGCTATAAGGAAAGCTATTGAACAGGCAAAAAAAAGACTGATTAAGTTCGCTTTAAAGGATGGTACCGTTACACACAGGGTAATAGGTAAATATGGCTCAAATACTGTTGTAATTAACCCTGCAAAGAAAGGAACTGGTCTTATAGCTGGTGGTGCTGCACGAGCTGTCTTTGAGGTTGCAGGAGTTCAAGATGTGGTTGTAAAATCTTTGGGCGGCCATAACCCCTTTAATACAGTTAAAGCTACTTTAAATGGACTTTTGAACTTGAAAGACCACGACGTCGTTTTCAAACTTAGAGGCAAAACAGAAGGGGAAATTCCTTCTGAAGAAGAAAGCGATTAGGAGGAATGAATTAATCATCATGAAAATACAGGATTTAGCTCCAGAAAAAGGTAGTGTTAAAAAGGCAAAAAGGGTTGGCAGAGGACCTGGTTCAAGACATGGTAAGACTTCTACGAAAGGACATAAGGGACAGAAAGCTCGTTCAGGTAGAGCAAAAGGCCCAATGTTTGAGGGAGGTCAAACACCTTTACAAAGAAGGTTACCTAAAAGAGGGTTTAAAAATTATCCTTTCAAGAAAGAATATGCTATTTTGAACTTGAGTGATATTAATAGATTAGAAGGGATAGAAGAAATTAGCCCTGATGTGCTTTTGAAGAAGAAGGTAATCAAAGACATAAAAGATGGGTTAAAGATATTAGGAAATGGCAATATTGATAAACCTTTATTCATTAAAGCTCACGCCTTCAGTTCATCAGCAGTAGAGAAAATAACAGCTGCAGGCGGAAAAGCAGAGGTACTCAAGAAGTGAGAGTTCTCACAACAATACAAAACATATTTAAAATTCCAGAGCTACGCAGTAGAATTCTTTTTACTTTAGCTCTTCTTGTTGTTTATAGGGTTGGAGCTCATATCCCTACGCCTGGTATTGATACAGAAGCTTTAAGGAGATTTTTACTGGAGAAAGGCGGAGCTGTGGTAGGTTTCTTTGATATTTTCTCAGGTGGCGCTCTCTCCCAAATGGCTATTTTTGCTTTAGGGATAATGCCTTACATCAGTGCATCTATTATATTGCAGTTGTTGACTGTTGTCATTCCTTCCTTGGGAAAGCTTGCTAAAGAAGGAGAGGCAGGAAGAAAGAAGATTATTAAATATACTAGATATGGAACTGTGATCATCGCAGCCATTCAATCTTTTGGCATAGCAATAGGTATAGAGGGCATGTCTGGTGGTGAGTTTGTAATTAATCCAGGATGGTCGTTCAGGCTAATAACTATGATTACTCTTACTTCTGGAACAGTTTTTCTTATGTGGCTGGGTGAACAAATTACTGAACGTGGTATAGGTAATGGTATTTCACTAATCATCTTTGCTGGTATTGTCGCAGGCTTACCAGTGGCAATACTGAGAACTATAGCTTTAATAAGGGCTGGAGAGGTTTCTATAATATTTATAACGGTACTTTTAGTAGTAATGGTAGCAATTGTTGGAGGTATTATTTATATTGAGCGTGGCCAGAGAAAAATACCTGTTCAGTATGCAAGAAGAATTATAGGCAATAAAGTTTTTGGGGGGCAGACTGCACATTTGCCACTTAAAATAAATACCGCAGGAGTTATCCCTCCTATCTTTGCTTCATCTATAATTATGTTTCCTGCGACTATAGCTGGCTTTATAGCTATTCCGTGGGTACAGTCTCTTTCTGCACAGCTGTCTCCTGGTACAATTATTTATACAACTCTTTATATGGGACTTATATTTTTCTTTTGCTTTTTTTATACTGCTGTTATCTTCAACCCTGTTGAAATAGCAGAAAATCTACAGAAGCAGGGTGGTTATATCCCTGGTATAAGACCCGGACAGAAAACCTCTGATTATATTTATAGAGTAATCACTCGACTGACATTTGTTGGTGCTTTGTATTTGTGTTTTGTGTGCATCATACCTGAGATTTTTATATCAAAACTAAATGTACCCTTTTATTTTGGTGGAACTTCTCTTTTAATAGCTGTAGGTGTAGCTTTAGATACGGTTTCACAGATTGAATCTCATTTAATAACGAGGTCTTATGACGGCTTTCTTAAGAAAGGAAGAATTAGAGGTAGAAGATAGTTTGTGATAATAATTAAGTCTGAGACAGAGATTAAGAAGATTTCTGAAGCTTGCAAGATTGTTGCAGAGATATTAGATAAGTTAAAGAAATACATTAAAGAGGGGATTACAACAGCGCAAATTGAGACTTTTGTTGAAAAAGAGATATATAAGAAAAAGGCTTTGCCAGCCTTTAAAGGGTATAGGGGTTATCCTTCAAGTGTATGTCTCTCTTTAAACAGTCAGGTTGTACATGGTATTCCTTCCAAGGGTGTAAAGCTTAAAAATGGCGATATTATAAGTATAGATTTAGGTGTTCTTTTAAATGGTTTCTATGGGGATGCAGCGATAACTTTGTCAGTAGGCGAAGTTAGCCAAGAAGCTAAAAAATTAATAGAGGTTACGGAGCAAGCTTTATACATAGGCATTGATAACGCAAAAGTGGGTAATAGGGTCTCAGATATCTCTTCTTCAATACAACAACATGTTGAGAAAAATGGATTTTCAGTAGTAAGAGCATTCGTAGGTCATGGGATAGGACGTTTTTTGCATGAGGATCCCCAGATACCTAATTTTGGAAAGCCAGGGCGAGGAGTAAAGTTAAGAGAAGGGATGACCATTGCCATTGAACCAATGGTAAATATAGGTAGTCCTGATGTAATGATTCTTGAAGATGGATGGACTGCTGTTACTGTAGATGGAAGTTTGTCCGCTCATTTTGAGCATACAGTAGCTATTACAAAAAATGGTCCTGAAATATTGACTAAATAATTTAAAATAAGTCATACTAATTAGTTAAGATGGAAAAAGAAGAAAGCATAGAAGTACAGGGCAAAATAGTAGAGACTCTACCTAATGCCATGTTTAGGGTTGAGCTTGAAAATGGACAGGTAATCCTCGCCTATATTTCTGGGAAGATGCGAATGCATTTCATAAAAATTTTACCCGGAGATAAAGTGCTCGTTGAGATCTCTCCCTATGACCTTACAAAAGGTAGAATTACATATAGGTATAAGTAAAACTCACTAAGTGATAACTATTGGTTTTAATTTGCCAAAAAATATCTCCCTATTCCACAAATTTAAAATGATTATTCGTTACAGAAGGAGATAGTTTTGACTCTTATATTGCTATACTTAGTTTAAGATTAATTTTAGGGGGTTATATTATGAAAGTTAGACCTTCAATTAAAGCAATATGCTCAAAGTGTAAAATAATAAAGAGAAAAGGTGTTTTAAGGGTTTTATGTGAAAACTCACGACACAAGCAAAGACAAGGATAAAAAGATATCTTAAAGGAGCTTTTATATGGCAAGAATAAGCGGCGTTGATCTTCCAAGAAATGAAAGGATTGAGATTGCCTTAACGCGTATTTATGGTATAGGAAGGACATTGTCAAAGAGGATTTTAGCTCAAACAAATATTAATCCTAACACACGTGTGAAAAATCTTACAGATGATGAGATTGTAAAGATTAGAAACTTAATTGATAGAGACTATAAGGTAGAAGGCGACCTTAGACGCGAGGTTGCTATGGACATAAAGAGGCTTATTGATATAGGTTCTTATAGAGGGCAAAGACATTTAGCACACCTCCCTGTCAGAGGACAACGAACTCGTACTAACGCAAGGACTCGTAAAGGACCAAGGAAATTAGTGGTTAAGAAAAAATAAGGAGGTAACTTTTGGCTCAAAAGAGGAAAAGCACAAAAAAAGTAAAGAAAAACATAGTTTCAGGTGCTGCTCACATACAGACTACTTTTAATAATACTATAGTTACAATAACGGATGCTAATGGAAATGTTATTGCATGGTCAAGCGCGGGTAGTTTAGGATTTAAAGGTTCTCGTAAGAGCACTCCATTTGCAGCTCAAATGGCTTCTGAGGCAGCAGCAAAAAAAGCAAAAGAGATGGGACTGAAACAAGTTGATGTTTATATTAAAGGTCCTGGGTCTGGTAGAGAGACAGCAATTAGAGCATTACAAGCTGCTGGTCTTGAGATAACTATGATTAAAGACGTTACACCAGTGCCTCACAATGGTTGTAGGCCACCTAAAAGGAGAAGAGTATAAATGGCAAGATATAGAGGACCTTTGTGCAAATTGTGCCGTAGAGAAGGCGATAAGTTATTTTTAAAAGGCAATAGATGTTATACAGAGAAATGTTCTATTGAAAGAAGAAATTATGCCCCTGGTCAACACGGACAAAACAGGGGTAAGTTGTCAGATTATGGTCTTCAGTTAAGAGAAAAACAGAAAGTCAGACGCATTTATGGTGTTATGGAAAATCAATTTCGTATTTACTTTAAGAAAGCTTCAAGGATGAAAGGCATTACAGGTGAGGTGCTACTACAGTTGTTAGAGAGAAGACTTGATACTGTAGTCTTCAGGATGGGATTTACCTCAAATAGAAGAGAGTCGCGATTGCTTGTCAAACACCGCCATTTTTTAGTAAACGGAAAAACTGTTGATATCCCTTCTTATTTGCTCAATCCTGGTGATGTGGTTGAAGTTGCAGAAGATAGCAAAAAACTTGGTATTATTCATGAAAGCTTATCGATAGCTCAACATAGAGGGTTTCCACAATGGTTAGAGGTTGATATTGAAGCTTTAAGGGGGAAATTTTTAAGAGTTCCTACAAGAGATGAGATACAACTCCCTGTCCAAGAACAACTTATAGTTGAGCTTTATTCTAAATAATTATTTACTTAAATTTTCGTAGGTCAACATTTATACTCCTACGATTTAGGAGGTTTCATAGATGGGTCTTTTAAATAGAGGCTTTCAGTTACCTCAGAAGATCAGTTTCGTAGAAGAAACTTTAACTCCTTTTTATGGTAAACTTATAGCAGAGCCCATAGAGAGAGGTTTTGGGACAACAATTGGCAACTCATTGCGAAGAGTTCTCTTATCATCCATAGAGGGAGCAGCAGTTACTTCTGTAAGGATAGAAGGTGTATTACATGAGTTTTCAAGTATTGAGGGAGTCAAGGAAGACGTAGTTGATATACTTCTTAATATAAAGAAACTTAGATTCAAATTATTGACCGAAGGCGATAAGATTGTTACTATTTCTGAAAGAGGTCCTAAGATAATAACTGGTGAAGATATTCAGCTTGTTGCGGGTATAGAACTTATGAATAAGGACCAGTTTATCGCAACAGTTGATGAAGGGTATTCTTTAAATGTTGAGATGAGGGTCAAAAAGGGCAGAGGATATGTTACAGCTGAGTTGAATAAAGAAGAAGGTTTGCCTATAGATACTCTTTTTATAGATTCCATCTTTAGTCCTATTAAAAAAGTAAATTTTCAGGTAGAGAAAACAAGAGTTGGTAAGCAGACAGACTATGATAGGTTAATTATGGAGATATGGACTGATGGGAGCATTACACCTGAGAAGGCATTAAGTGATGCTGCTCAGATATTGATAGATCATTTTGATATGTTTATATTTTTTGATGAAGTAGAACAAGTTGAGGTTGAACCTGTAGTAGAAAATACAACTTCAAACCCTGCGATAGATGAATATTTAAACAAAAGTATTGATGAGCTCGAATTATCTGTTAGGTCCTACAATTGTTTAAAAAATGCAGGTATTAAAACAATTAGAGAGTTAGTTCAGAAAACAGAGTATGAGATGTTGAAGACAAAAAATTTTGGTAGAAAATCACTAAACGAGATAAAGGATTTGCTTAACTCAAGAGGGTTACATTTAGGTATGCGGCTAAGTAACTAAGATGATAAAATTAGCTTTTTATTATAATGATTTAAAAGCCTTTTTTGGGTTATATAATTTTCAGTGGATAAGTGCTGGTATATTGGCAGAGGAGGAACATTAGAATGAGGCATAAGGTTGCAGGAAGAAAGTTTGATAGAACAGCTAACCAAAGAAAAGCACTATTTAGAGGATTGATTGTATCACTTTTTGAACATCAGAGGATAGAGACATCCTTAGCAAAAGCAAAAGCCGTAAGAGGCATAGCAGAGAAGCTTATAACTTTTGGTAAAAGAGGGGATTTGCATGCTAAAAGGATGGTTTTAAGTTATATACCTAATAGATCTGCAGTGGCAAAGCTTTTCTCTGAGATTGCTCCAAGATTTATTAATAGAAACGGGGGATACTTAAGAATTCTAAAAACAAGACAAAGAGTAAATGATAGAGCACCTATGGCAATACTTGAGTTTATAGATTATAATGAGATAAAAGATAAAATTAAAAGTAAAGATAGTACTAAGGCTAAGGAAAAAGATAAATGAAAGTTTTACTATTAATACTGGTAATAGTAGTACTAGTTGTAGTTCTACAGTTTTTAGTATTTCCAAAATTAGGAATTCCAAGATGAACTATAGATAGTAAGAGTTTGGATGACTCTAAGAAGTGTAAGCGTTAGTAATATGAAAAAATATTAATAAAAGAAGAGAGGGGATTTGGTTTTCCATATCCCCTTTTTAATGAGAATAAGGAGTAAGATATGTTATGCTTAGGAGTTCTTGCATCAGGGCGTGGTAGTAATTTTCAAGCGATCATTGATGCTATTTCTACAGGAAAGATCAAAGCTCAGATAAGACTTTTAATTGTTGATAATCCAGCAGCATATGCTATAGAAAGGGCTAAGAAACACGCTATAGAACATCTTTATTTAGATCCGTCTAAATATCCCAATAAAGATACTTATTTTTCTGTGATAGCTGATGAGCTTAAAAGAAGGAATGTGGACTTAGTTGTGTTAGCAGGTTTTATGAGAATAGTGAAGAAACCTTTATTGGATGCATATCCAAATAAGATAATGAACATACATCCTGCTCTATTACCCTCCTTTCCGGGGCTTCATGGTCAAAAGGATGCAGTTGATTATGGTGTTAGAATAAGTGGATGCACTGTTCATTTTGTAGATGAAGGAATAGATACTGGTCCTATAATAATCCAAGCGGCTGTTGTAGTATCCCCTGATGATACAGAGGAAGAATTAGCAAAGAGGATACTTACTTTAGAGCATAAGATTTATCCAGAGGCAATAAAACTTTATTCAGAAGGAAGGTTAAAGGTAGAAGGCAGAAAAGTTAAAATCTTGGGGTATCAATTGCCTTCAGATACCATAATTAATCCTCCCCTTTCGCAGTAAATGATACAGATAACTGGTGGAATTTCTAAAGGTAGAAAGGTCTTAATTAAAAAGTCTCTTTTAAAAAAGGGACAAAAAACGCTAAGACCAACGCGGTCAAAAGTGAGGAAGGCTTTATTTGACATTATAAAAGACAGAGTGTGTGATTCCTCTTTTCTTGATCTTTATGCAGGCACTGGTGCTGTTGGCATAGAAGCCCTTAGCAGAGGAGCAGCAACTGCTTTTTTTGTAGATGAGGATCTTAAAAGGGTTAATGAAATTAAAAAAAACCTTCAGATTCTTGGTTATACAACCATAGCAAAAACTTTTAGGGGTAAAGTTATTTCTTTTCTTAAGAGGGTTGAGAAAGAAAGCTTAAGTTTTGACATTATTTTTGCTGATCCACCTTATAATTCTGATGAAATCAATAGAGTAGTTACATTAATAGTTGAAAAAAAAATAATTAAAGAGAGTGGTCTTTTAATTATTGAGCATTCATCAAAAAGAGAAGATCTTATAACTCTAACTGAAGGGTTAAGATTACAAAGGAAATATAAATATGGTGATACTGCTCTTTCTATTTATGTAATTAATTACAATAGATCGGAGACAATAAATGAGACTTGCCATTTATCCAGGAACTTTTGATCCAATCACAAATGGTCATCTTGATTTAGTTAAAAGAGGTTTAAGAATTTTTGATAAAGTAATCATTGCTGTAGCACCTCATCCAAAGAAATTACCACTTTTATCCTTAGAAGAAAGGTTAAGGTTGATACGAGAGTCAATTAAGGATTTCAAAAATGTAGAAGTAGAGGCTTTCAATGGATTGTTAATTGATTATGTGCGTAAAAAAGGTGGTTGTGTTGTTATTAGGGGGTTGAGAGCTGTTTCTGATTTTGAATACGAACTACAGATGGCTTTAATGAATAGAAGGCTTGATATGAAGATAGAGACAGTCTTTATGATGCCTTCAGAGGAGTTTTCCTATCTTTCTTCTACTATAGTTAAAGAAGTAGCTTCTTTTGGAGGTTCTATAAAGGGATTAGTACCAGAGGTAGTAGAGATAGCTCTAAGAGAAAGATTTTTTGGAGTAACCTCAAAGCTAATTTAAAAGTATTTAAAACTATTTTTTACCTAAGCTAAAAATCCCTTTTACTAATCCTTGCGGGGTTGACTCTATGACCAGGGTTTTTACACCTAAAATGTCTTCAATGTCTTTAAGGGTAATATCATCTAAGAATACATCACTCTCGTCTTTAAGAGTAACATTAGGAATAAGAATTACATCATCTTTTTTTACTATATCTGAAAAAGCCTTAATGACATCTCTGCCAGTTAGAAGTCCTGTGACTGTTACGGTTTTGCCGAAGAAATTGTTCTCAATCTGTATAGCATTTATGTCTATTTTTTGTTTTCTTAATTTTTTTATAAAATCTAATAAATACGGATAAAAAGACACCCCTGAAAAGGTGAAAATTCTTGAACTTATATTAGTAACGTTTTCTTTGAGTTTTACTTTTTTTGATTGTTGAAGGAACTGAGCTATCATACCAACACCATTTTCAATTTGAGGAAAGTCATCATAATGTTTGTATGGAGGGATAGGTTTATCAGCTTTTATATATAACTCATCAGAAGCATAAACGATACTTTCTCCATGTTTTTTTCTAAAACGTCTCTGAAATTTTTCTATTATATCCAGTGCTCCTAAAGCATCTTCTTTATTGACAGGGGTTATATCTTGTTTTCTGAAAACAGTAAGCCCTACAGGTACAACTGCGATAGAGCTGATGTATGGATAAAATTTGTAAAGAGTAGCTATTGTTTTTGATAGATGTTCCTTATCGTTGTATCCCGGACACAGGACTATTTGGGAGTGCATTCGTATTCCATATTTAGCAAAAAGATTTATTTCCTTCACAATATCATTAGCGTTTGGGTTATTTAAGATTTTATTTCTAATCTGTTTATCTGTACAGTGAACAGATATGTATAGAGGGCTTAATCTTTGTTGAATAATTCTTTTTTTATCTTCTTCTGTGAGATTAGTTAAAGTTATATAATTTCCGTATAAAAATGATAATCTATAGTCTTCATCTTTTACATAAAGAGACTTTCTCAATCCTTTTGGAAGTTGTGAGACAAAACAGAAAATGCATTTATTTTTACAGGTTTTAACTTTAAAAGGTCTAAAGTTTAAACCAAGACTGCTAATAGTGAGTAAATCATCTGGAAGTTTGACAGAGAAAGTTTTATCATCTCTTTTGATTAATAGAGTGGAACCTGGTTCATTACAATAAAACATTAAATCAATGATGTCCTTGACTTTTCTTCCATTTGCTTTTATAATTTTGTCTTTTTCTTTCAGTCCTAAGGAATCGCCGATACTGCCTTGTCTTACAGATTCAATAACTACTGCTTGTTCGTTTTTCATAAACCTGTTTCAACCCTCTATAAATATAATGAAAACCTGAAAAAATCGTTAATGATGCAGTTAAAATGAGCATCAAAGTCTTGATAATTTGATCATGGAAAGAAAAACTAATTGACACAAGAGTGTATCCAATAAGTATAGCTTGGGAGGCATTTGCTAATTTCCCAAAAATTGAAGGTTCAACATTTTTATTATGGATCAGGAGGAATAAACAAAACCATCCGATTATTATTATAATATCCCTCATAAAAACTGTTAAAGTAATCCAGTTTGGTATCCAACCATTGAAGGTCAAAAGTATAAAGGAAGTAATCAAAAGAAGTTTATCAGCTAAGGGATCTAAGAAAGCACCAAGTTTAGATTTTTGATTAGTTATACGTGCAACAAAGCCATCTAAAAGGTCCGTAAAAGCTGCAGCTGAAAAAACAATAAGGCTGTGTTCATATTTTTTCTGGAACATAAAGATAATAAATAGTGGAATCAAAAAAAATCTAATTAATGTTAGGGAGTTTGGTATCGTTATAATAGTCATGGCATATTGAAAGGTATGGTGCGGGGGTAATCTTTTAGTCCTATTTTTTTATAACATTTTATGTATCCACTATAGGTGGAGTTGAGCTTTGGATTTATAAGATACAATAATGCTTTTGCATGACACATTTCTAATGCAAACCTGTAAGATTCTGTAATTCTAAAAGCTTCTTTAAGAAGTTTTTGAGCTTTTTTGTGATTACCTTTCATATACTCTATTTCACCTTTACACATAAGACAATAGCTAATACCTCGGTTATCTTTTGTTTTTTTAAAATTTTTATTTGCCCAGTCAAGAAATCTCTCTGCTTCAGAAAAATTATTTTCCATCTTCATAACATTTGCCATGCTCCATATAGTATAAGAATGGCTTACAATATCATTGAAATCTTTGTATAAAGCTGATGCCTTTAGAAAGTAATCTATAGCAATAGCTAAATCTCCTTGCATTCTATAGGCATTGCCGATGCCACAAAAAGAGTAGGCAGTACCAAACTTATCATTTATTTTATTAAAAATTTCATTTGCCTTTTTATAGTATTGCATAGATTCTGAATTATTGCCTATCATTCTATTGGCACCGCCTAAACCACACAATGAATAGCCAATTCCTAGCTTAAAATTAATAGAGGTGAAGATATTTAATGATTCCTTGAATTTCTCTATAGCACCTTTGATGTCTCCTTTTACTCTTAGGATTCCTCCTTCTGCCCAAAGGGAGAAAGCTAAGCCTTTTTTATCATTATTTTTTAAATAAAACGACTTGGCAGGTTTAATATTTTTAATGGCCTCATTCCAATGTCCTTGTGCTCTTAAAGATAGGGCAATGCCGACTTTAGCATCTGCTAAAGGTTGTTGCAAATCTAAAGCATCACAAATTTCAACTACTTCTGTATATTGAGAAAGTGCATACTCAAAATTACCTTTGATTCTGTAAATATCTGCAATAGCAAGTTGAAGATCGACAAGGATGTTTAAGTTTGCTTTTTTTTTGCTTATTAGATAAGCCCTTTTAAAAAGCTTTAAAGATTCATCATAGAGACATCTATCTCTTAAACTTTCAGCTTCTTTGATTAATTTTTGGATCTCTTGCATTTGTTTTTAATTGCCTTGTTCCAATGTTTTTTTCAGTTCATAGATAAATCTTGAGTAATCTTTTGACTCAAAGAAGGCACTCCCTAAAACTAAAATATCTGCACCAGCCTCTTGAACTAACTTAGCATTGTTGATTTTTATTCCGCCATCAACTTCTATAAGGATGTTTATATTTTTTTCTATTATTGTCTTTTTTAAAGTTTTTATCTTATCAAGCATGGAAGGGATAAAAGTCTGTCCTCCAAAACCCGGATTAACAGACATAATGAGAACCATATCAAGATCATTAAGAATGTTGTCAAGATGCCAAATAGGTGTGGCTGGGTTTAAGGATACGCCTGCAAAAATGTTATTTTTTTTGATGAAGTCTATAGTTCTGTGTAAATGAATAGATGCTTCCACATGGACTGTCAAATAGTTTGCTCCCGCATGGATAAAATCTAAAAGAAATCTATCGGGGTTGCTTATCATTAAATGAACATCTAAAGGAAGGGTTGTGACTTTTTTTATTGACTCAACAACTACAGGTCCAATTGTTATATTAGGTACAAAGTGACCATCCATTATATCTATATGAAGAAGATCGGCTCCTGCTTTTTCTGCTAACTTAATCTCGTCAGAGAGCCTTGAGAAATCCGCTGATAAAATTGAAGGTGCAATCTTTATCATCTTAACTCCTCACTATTTCCTAAACTAACTACTACGCTAAATAGATTTCCCCCGCTTTCTATAGGTTCTGGTCTTTGGGCTATTATTATATTTTTATCGTAAAATGGGGTGTGAACAAATATGATTCTACTTAATTTTAAGCCTTTTTCCTTGAGTATCTCTTCTGCTTCATCTAAGGATTTTCCTGTTAGGTTAGGTATCTCTTTGATCCTTGGTCCTTTACTGATTATGATACCTACTTCTCTTCCTTCTTTAAGCTTATAGCCTGCTTTTATGTCTTGTTTAAGTATGTGTCCTTGAGGTATTTGGTTGTCATGTTCCTCACCGTCTAACCTAAGTTGAAGTCTCAAAGACGAGACAATTCTCTGGGCTTCCTCAACATTTTTACCTTTTAGGTTAGGCATCTCAATAATTTTGTTATAGCTTAAGAGTTCAAAGGTGAAATGCCCTGCCATAAGACCTAAAGTAAGCAATAAGAAAGAGTATAGCAAAAACTTTATAATTTTTTTTCTCATATCCTTTTTAAATCAGAATTAATTCTTTTCAAATATTTTAATGGCTTCAATTATTTTATATTTATTTATTGTAGTGTTAAAACAAGGTCCAGCTGGTCTTTCATTTATAATTCCTATTACAGGCAGTGGATAAACATCAACAATTCCACTGCATAAATCTCTTTCACATGCTATAGCGATGATGGCAAGAGGATCTATATCCCTAACTATCTTTCTTGCCATATTGCCTCCTGTAGCAATGAATATTTTCATGTCATGATTTTGGGTAAGTTTTATGATATCATTTATAATGCAATTTCCGCATCTTTTGCAGTTAAAGATATTATTTGTAATTCTTACATTACAAGAATCTATTTGTAAGCAGTGAGGCAGTAAAAGCAATAAATGCGACTTTTTATAGAGGATTATCTTTTTTCCCCAGTGTAACTTAACAAGTTTGTTATTGAGGTTTATTATGAAAATACGAACTCCGTCTTTTTTGTTCTTAAATAGAGGATTTAGAAGCATAAGAAAGGGATAAAGAACTTTTAATACGAAACCTCTAAATAAATCTATCATCTTTTTCTTTTATCTTTCTTCCTTGTAAAAAAGCTGAAGACCTCATTATTTTTTTGCCTTCGGGCTGTACCTCTTCTATTACTAATAATCCCTTCGCTGTACCTACTATTATCTGTTCATTTGTTGTATTCTCAACTCTTCCTGGTTCACCTTCGCCTTCAATAGGATATGCCTTTATAATTTTTATTCTTTCGTTATTTAAAAAGGTATAAGCAGAAGGCCAAGGATAAAGTCCTTTTATTAGATTATGAATTTCTAATGCGGTTTTTGTCCAATTGATTCTTCCATCTGTTTTTTTTAAAGGTGGAGCATAGGTAGCTTGACCAGTCTGTTTCTTTGGTCTGATTTTATTATTTCTAAGTCCGTATATAGTTTCCAAAAGAGTATTAGCTCCTAATTGTGCAAGTTTTTGAGATAAACTCTCATAATTGTCATTTGGATCTATATTAATAGTTTTTTGTAAAAGAATATCGCCAGTATCAAGACCTTCATCCATCAGCATAGTAGTTATTCCGGTTTCTTTCTCTCCATTTATTAGCGTCCACTGGATAGGCGCTGCCCCTCTGTACTTTGGTAGAAGTGATGCATGAACATTTATGCATCCTAAAGAAGGGATGGTAAGAATTTCTTTTGGTAGAAGCTTGCCATAGGCAACTACCACTATTAACTCAGGGGTTAAGTTTTTAATTTGATGGCAGAAGTCTTCTTTTTTAATATCAACCGGCTGTTGAATTAATAAATTAAAGGATTGAGCAAAATCTTTAATAGGAGGAGAAGTCAAGATGTGTCCTCTTCCTTTTTTTTTATCTGGTTGGGTAACTACTAGTATTATATTTTCCTTTGCATCTAATAAAGCTTTTAGAGAAGGGATCGCAAAATGTGGAGTTCCAAAAAAAATAATGCCCATAAGAAATCTTTCATTTAAGAGATATTTTAAGTTTATTATTTAGATAGAGATTTTAAATACCTTTTTTTGAGTAACTCTCTTTTTATTAAACTAAGATGGTCAAGGAATAAAATGCCATTGAGGTGATCTATCTCATGTTGAATAACTCTTGCAAGCAGCCCTTCGCATTCTAACTCAATAGGTCTCATCTGTCTGTCATAGCCCTTAACAAGTAAACTGGCATTTCGTTTTAAAGTAGCACGATAATTAGGAATGCTTAGACAGCCCTCTTCTGACTCAATACTGCCATGACACTCAACTATCTCTGGGTTAATTAAAACTATTTGGGAAGGGTTACCATTATTTTCCCAACTTGTATCTATCACTATTAATCTCTTTGATTCAGCAACTTGAGGTGCTGCTAAACCAATTCCTGACGCAAAATACATCGTTTCAATCATGTCTTCAATTAGCTTGTCTAACTCAGCGGTAAAGGATTCAACAGGTTCTGCTTTTTTTCTTAAAATCTCATCAGGATATTTTTTAATATCTCTTATTGCCATATGACATTATAACATATTAAGGACATAATTATTATTTTGCTTTCAAAATCGTAGTCAAAGAGTCAAAGAAGATTTTTGTAATAAAATTTTTTATAAATTATATTTATAAATAGGATAAAAGAATGTTTCTGTATGATTAAATTCTCTTTCTTTGCAAAGTCTTTGTATGTTTTCCTATATATTGTCCTATAGCTCAAATTAGGAAGGCTTAGATTTTAATTTTAATCTAAGGAAGTCATTTGATGATATAGTGAATGGGTAACTAAAAAGTAAAAGCTGTATTTGTTTTTGTATTCGCATTAGATTTTTGTCATAATAATTAAGACATTTAACCTTTGATTTAAAATCTTATCATCTTTGTGGAGAGTTCTTATAGTTTTTAAACATATTGAAAGTATTCAGTTAAGTTTATTTATAAAGTTCTGATAACTTATTATGTAGCAAACATGTCAAAGATTGTATTATAATTTCATTTATTAATTTATGAAAGGTGGAAAAGGTGGTAGATTTCTTTCAGAGTCGTGATATTAATTTTTTAAAAGAAAAAGCCAGACAAGTAAGAGTTGCTATCTTGAAAATGCTTACGGAAGCTGGATCTGGACATACGGGTGGTTCCTTGTCATCTGCAGATATCGTTACAGCTCTTTATTTTTACAAAATGAGACATAAGCCAAACGAACCACAGTGGGAACAAAGGGATAGATTTATTCTTTCAAAGGGACATGCAGCACCTCTTCTATACGCTGTATTGGCATTGAGTGGATATTTTGATGTAGAACTTCTAAAGACATTAAGAAAATTGCACTCACCCCTCCAAGGGCATCCCTCATCTAAATTATTGAAAGGTGTTGAGGTATCTACCGGCTCCTTAGGACAAGGGTTATCAATAGCAAATGGTATAGCATTAGGATTAAGATTAAGCAAAATAAAAGCTCGAGTTTACTGCCTTCTTGGTGATGGAGAGATACAAGAAGGACAAGTGTGGGAGGCGGCTATGACAGCAAGCCACTACTCTATTGATAACCTATGTGCAATTGTTGATTTAAATGATTTACAGATAGATGGTAGATGTTCAGATGTTATGAAAATAGATCCAGTTGCAAAAAAATGGGAAGCTTTTGGTTGGCATGTATTCCAGATAAATGGACATGATTTAGAGGAAATAGTAGAGACTCTTGATAGTGCTGAAAAGATTAAGGTAAAACCCTCTGTGATCATAGCAAAAACTGTTAAGGGTAAAGGTGTTTCTATCTTTGAAGATAAAGTTGAATATCACGGCATAACCCCTACTTTAAAAGAACTTGAAATAGCTTTAAAGGAGCTTGGAGAAAATGGGTAGTATAACTCAGGATGTAGAAGCAAACGGAGAAAGAAAAGACTTTTTTAATATTTCTATAGCTACAAGGGATGTTTATGGAGAGACTTTAGCAGAATTGGGAGCTTTAAATAAAGATATAGTTGTTCTTGATGCGGATTTATCAAGTTCAACAAAGACAAAGAAATTTTCACGTTTATTTCCTGACAGATTTTTTAACATAGGTATTTCAGAACAAGATATGATCTGCACTGCAAGTGGGCTGTCGCTAACAGGTAAGATACCTTTCGCTTCAACTTTTGCTATTTTTGCTACAGGCAGAGCGTGGGAGCAAGTTAGACAGACAGTCTGCTATTCAAACTTAAATGTTAAGATAGTTGCTACGCATGGAGGATTAACTGTTGGAGAAGATGGCGCTTCTCACCAGTCATTAGAAGATCTGGCACTTATGAGAGTCTTACCTAATATGACTGTAATTGTTCCTGCCGATGGCTTTGAGACAAAGCAAGTGATAGAGGAAATAGTTAATTATGTTGGTCCTGTTTATGTAAGGCTTGGCAGGGCGAAAGTCCCACCAGTTATGCCGGAGTCTTATCGGTTCAAGATAGGTAAAGCTTATATCTTTAATGTTGGACTTGATGTTAATATTATTGCATCAGGCATTATGGTTTCAATGGCATTAAATGCTGCTCAAGAGTTAAGGACTCAAGGAGTTGATGTTGGCGTTGTTAATATGTCTACTATCAAACCTCTTGATACCGAGGCATTACTTATGGTTGCTCAAAAATCGAAGTTTATAATCACTGCAGAGGAGCACTCAGTAATAGGGGGATTGGGTGGGGCTGTTTCAGAGTTTTTATCGGAGGTTTACCCTATCAAAATAAAAAAAGTTGGGGTAAATGATTCTTTTGGTCTTTCTGGTAAACCTGATGAACTTTTGGAATTTTTTGGACTTACAAATAAAAGGATTGTTGATATGATTTTAAAAGAATTAAGTTAGTTTTTAATTAAAGGCTATGGTTATTTTTAAAAATGTAGTTAAATATTATGAAAATCTTAAAGTATTAAGAGATATATCTTTTCAGATAAACCGAGGAGAGTTGGTTTATATAACAGGACCTACTGGTTCTGGAAAGACAACCCTTCTTAAGTTAATCTATCTTGCAGAAAAGCCAGATCAAGGGGAGATAATAGTCGGTGATTTCAAAGTAACAAACCTTAAGGCATCTCAAATACCCTACCTGAGAAGGAAAATAGGTGTGATTTTTCAAGATTTTAAGCTTATTCAGAACATGACTGTTTTTGATAATGTCGCTATTAGTTTAATAATCAGAAAAGAAAAGGATATTAAAAATCAGGTTTTAGAAGCTTTAAAGAAGGTGCATTTAAGGCATAAAGCTGACTGTTACCCAAAGATACTTTCTGGTGGCGAGCAGCAAAGAGTTGTAATCGCAAGAGCGATTGTATCAAAACCTGAGCTTATTCTTGCAGATGAACCTACTGCTAATCTCGATCCTAATACTGCTACAGCTATTATGCAGTTGATAAACGAGATTAATTTACAGGGGACTACTGTTATAATAGCAACACATTACAGGGAGTTATTTAGGAATACTTGGAGAAGAATAATAAGAATAGATGAAGGCAATTTAATTGAAAAGGCAGCACAGTGATGTCTTATACTTTTAGATCTATTATTCAAGGGATCTATAGAGAAAAATGGATTAATATTTTATCAGTACTTGCAATTGGTTCAAGTCTTTTATTTTTATTAATTACAGCTATTTTGATTTACAATTTTCATATTGCCACGAGCAGACTTCCTGAGCTTTTCTCTTTAGTAGTGTATCTTAAAGATAATCTGTCACAAGAAGGGATTGATAGTTTAGTCAAGAATTTAAAGTCGCGGGAAGATGTCATAGGAGTGAAATATTTTTCAAAATCAGATGCCCTTGCAGAGTTTAAAAATACTGTAAAAGGTGCTGCCACCGTATTAGAGGGGTTAGATGAAAATCCTCTTTCATCTTATATAGAGGTTAAATTAAAGAAAGATTATGTATCTGCGAAATCTGTAGAAAATATTGCTACCGAGATCAGAAAATTAGAAGGAATAGATGAGGTATATTATGGGGAAAGAATAGCTGAGACGATATATTTTTTAAAAAAGTCATCTAATGCAGTAAGCGTCTTTCTATTTATAATTGTCTCAGTTGTTGTTATCTTTATTTCTTATAGTACTGTTAAGATACTTTTTTATCGCAAAAAAGAGGAGATAGAGATTTTGAGATTATTAGGTGCAACTAACACTTTTATTCGTACACCTTTTATTTTTGAAGGGGCTATACTTGGTATTTTAGGTGGGGTTGCAGCTATTTTTAATACAGGAATCGTTTATTTGTTGTTAAAATATAAATTAGGAACGATAATATCAATTTTTGAAAAAATAGTTCTGCCATGGCAGATAATCCCATTGACAGTAGTAATAAGCTTTGTTCTTGGGGTAGTTGGTTCTCTCATAGCCGTAGGTAGAATAAAAGGCTAAAATGGACAAGAAAAGTCCACACCTATTTTTCGTCTTTTATCTCTTCTTGTTCTTTTTTGTTTTGAAAGTAGCTATTTCCTTTTTTTTAACTAATCCTACACTTGCTGCTAAGAATATGCAAGAAGAATATAGAAAAGTACAAGAAGAGATGAAAATACAAAAGAAAAAACTGGAGTCTACAAAAAAGACCGAAAAGAAAGTTTTAGAAGACATTAAAAAGCTTAATTCAGAGATTTTAGAAATAGAAAAAAATCTTGAATCCCAAAGGTCAAAGATAGCTAATATTAGAGAAAATATTAATAATGTTAGAGCTGATATAAATAGTTATAACAAAAAACTTTCTTATCAAAATGCCCTTCTAAAAAAAAGAATTAAGGCTATACAGAAAATGGTTTACAGCCATGATCCGTTGCTTGTTTTGTTATCGGAGGAGGATCCTTCAAAGGTTTTAAAATATATTAGATATCTTAAAGATGTATCAAGCTATGATCAATTATTGATGAAAAAATACAGTAGTACAATATTAGCATTAAATGAAAAAGTAAAAAAATTACAAAGTTTTGAGGCTGAACTTCAAAAAGAGGAAGAACAGTTAAAAAAGATTGAACAGTCGTATCAGGAAAAAAAGGCTCAGAAAGAGAAGTTTTTAGTAAATGTTAGAAAAGAAAAAAGTCTTTATGAAAACATGATAAAAGAGCTTAATGAAGCTTCAAATAGAATATTAAAAATCATAGAAGAGGCAAATAGAAAAGAAAAAGAACTTAGAAAAAAGAAGGGAGCTCAACAAAAGCTAAATATTAAAGAAGAGGATCTTCCCGAATATAGTGCTTTTACGAAGTTAAAAGGAAAGCTATCCTGGCCTGTAGTAGGCTCAATAGCGGTGCCTTATGGACAGCAATTAGACCCACTCTTTAATCTTCCTGTATTTAGAAGTGGTATTCATATAAAGACTTCGCCAAACTCACAGGTCAAAGCTGTTTATGATGGAAAAATTGTTTTTGCTGATAGTTTTAAAGGGTTTGGGCAGTTAATCATAGTAGATCATGGTGGTGGATACCATACCCTTTATGGAAATCTCTCAAGACTTTTTTCTCACAATGGGGCTATAATAAAAGAAAGACAAGTAATAGGTGAAACAGGTGAGTCTCAATTAATAGGAGCCTCCGGCTTATATTTTGAGATAAGGTATAAAGGAAAGGCTTTAAATCCTGAGCAGTGGCTTAAAAAAACATAGCAAATTTTGGAGGTTAATTAAAAATGAAGATAAAAGGGAAAAGTGCCTATGTAGTTGTTTTTTTGGTTGGTTTTTTGATTACCGCCGTTGTTGCTGGCACTTACACTTTAAGGACCGTAAGTGCTCAAAATGGTTATGAAGAACTTAAAACGTTTACAGAAGTTTTATCTATAATTAAAAAGAATTATGTTGATGAGGTTAAAACTAAGGACTTAGTAATTTCTGCATTGAAAGGCATGGTAAGTTCCCTTGATCCCCACTCAGCTTACTTAACCCCTGAGGCTTTAAAAGAACTTAAAGTAGAGACAAAAGGTGAGTTTGGTGGGATAGGGATTCAAATAGGTATTAAAGACGGGGTCCTCACGGTAATTGCTCCTATTGAAGATACCCCTGCTTTTAGAGCTGGCATTAAAGCAGGTGATAAGATTCTTAAAATATCAGGAGAGTCTACAAAGAAAATGGAGATCCATGATGCCATATCAAAGATGAGAGGAGCTAAAGGGACTTCTGTTACTCTTACAATTTTTAGAGAGGGTTGGAAAGATGTAAAAGAATTTACCATAATTAGAGATATTATAAAGATTAAGAGCGTTAAGCCTAAGATGTTATCTGATGGCATAGGATATGTTAAGGTTACTCAATTTCAAGAATCCACCGCTAAAGACCTTTCAGTAGCTTTAAATAAGCTTCAGAAGGAAGGGATGAAATCGTTGATACTTGACCTAAGAAATGATCCAGGTGGACTATTAGATGTCGCTGTTGATACTGTTGAGCTCTTTTTACCCCCGAAGAGATTGGTTGTGTATATTAAGAATAGAAATGATGAAAAAAGGGAGTATTACACTGAGAAATCTAATCCTTTTTTTGAAGAGATACCCATGGTTGTTTTAGTAAACCAAGGAAGTGCAAGCGCCTCTGAGATTGTAGCTGGTGCCTTGAAGGACTGGAACAGGGCTATAATTTTAGGCGTTCAGACATTTGGCAAAGGATCGGTCCAAAGTGTTATACCGTTAAGTGATGGCTCAGGGTTAAGACTGACAACAGCAAAGTATTATACCCCTAATGGAACGATGATTCATAATGTTGGTATCACTCCTGATATTATTGTTAAGCAAGACCCTAAGGAACATCCTGAGGTAAAAACCAAAGAAATCTTAAAAGACGATAAAAAAGCAGAAGAAACTTTTAGCTCAGAGATGGACGAAAAAGATGACCTTCAGTTACAGAGGGCAATAGATGTATTGAGGACTTGGAGAATTTTTGATAAGATGCAAAAGAAAGCAGCGTGAGGTAAATGAGCAGAGTAATATTTGATATCGAGACAGTAGGTTATGATTTTGATAGTTTAGAGCCTGCAATAAGAGATTACCTAATAAAATGGAATCTTAACTCTGAGGAAATACAGAAAATCAAAGAAAGTCTTTCTTTTTATCCTTTAACCGGACAAATTGTAGCTATAGGTATGCTAAATCCCGATACTAATAGAGGTAGAGTATATTTTCAAGCTCCATATAGTGATATTGTCTCTTTTGAGGAAGAAGGTATTTTATATAAACCAACAACAGAAGATGAGATGCTAAGGGATTTTTGGGATGCTGTAAAGTCTTATGATAAAATTATAACTTTCAACGGACGGGCATTTGATTGTCCTTTTATAATAATACGTTCGGCTATCCATAGAATAAAACCTACTCGTGAATTAATGCCTTATAGATATGCTGACATGCACTTAGATCTTTTTGACCAGCTTACCTTTTATGGTTCTTATAAGAGAAGGTTTAGCTTAGATATTTGGTGTAGAGTGTTTAATATTAAAAGCCCCAAATCGGAAGGTATTACAGGGCTTGATGTAAAGAGACTTTTTCATGAAAGGAAGTATATTGAGATAGCTAAGTATTGTGCAAAGGATTTATATGCTACAAAAGAATTATTGTTTATCTGGGAAAACTATATAAAGTTTAAACCTAATAATGATTAGTCTTTTTTTTGATTCGTCATTTTTGATCTTAAAATTTAAAAAATTAATTCAAATCTAAAAATGAAGATCAACAATGAAAAGAAGAAGATTACAAATTATCTTTTCATTTATTAGGGTTGTTTTTTAGCAGTATTTATTAGCAAGTTATTTGCTAATTTTAAGGTCGATTTAAAGTATCTTTTTGAGATAAGAGATGTTTCAGTGCTGTCAATATAAGGATAGAACTACCTATTCCTAAGGTTAGCCTCATAGCAACACCGCTTAATATTATCGCTTTTCTGAGTATAGGTATAAACAAATTACACCTCACTTTACCTCTGCCCAGTTTTTTCCTAATTTTATATCTACCTCTAAAGGAACTGAAAGAGAGAGGGCAGATTCCATTTTGTTTTTGATTATTTTTGTAACCTCCTCTACTTCTTCGTTAGGGACTTCAAAAAGGAGTTCATCATGGATTTGAAGGAGCATTTTTGTTTTAAACTTTTTCTTTTTAAGCTCTTCTGATATGGAGATCATAGCGATCTTAATAAGATCTGCTGCTGTTCCTTGAATTGGTGTGTTTATAGCTATTCTTTCTGCTTGCTGTCTGGTATTTGAGTTGGTGCTATTTATCTCGGGTATCTGTCTTTTTCTACCTAAAAGAGTTATTACATAATTGCTTTTTCTTACATCCTTAATAGTCTTTTCTATGTACTCTCTGACCCCATTATGCCTTCTAAAATAGCTGTCAATTAATGTAGCTGCTTCTTTGGGAGATATCCCGAGAGATTCGGATAGACCAAAAGGGCTTATTCCATAGATTATCCCAAAGTTAATTGTCTTAGCTATCCTTCTTAATTCAGAGGTTACTTTTTCAGTGGGGACGTTAAAAATTTCTGAAGCTGTTTTAGAGTGGATGTCGACACCCCTTTGGAATGCCTCTAAAAGACCTTTATCTTTACTCATATGGGCAAGTATTCTAAGTTCTATTTGAGAGTAATCAGCTGACAATAAAACAGACCCATTCTCCGCTATAAAGGCTTGTCTTATCTTAGTGCCCAGTTCACCTTTTATTGGAATATTTTGTAAATTAGGTTCGCTACTACTTAGCCTACCTGTGGCTGTAATAGTCTGATTGAAAGATGTGTGGATCCTACCTGTTTTTTTGTTTACCAGGTTCGGTAAGGTATCAAGATAAGTAGTCTTTAACTTGTATAATGAACGGTAATGCAGGATTTCTCTTGGCAGATCGTGGTATATTGATAATTGTTCAAGAACAGAAACGTTAGTTGAGTAGCCAGTTTTTGTTTTTTTGCTTGTTTTTAATCCCAGTTCCTCAAAAAGGATCTTACTTAGCTGTTGAGAGGAGTTAATATTGAACCGCTTTCCTGCTAAGTTATATATCTTTGATTCTAATAAAGATAATTCTCTCTCAAGTTCTTTTGATAGGTCAATTATTAAGTCTATATCTAATTTAATACCTGTTTGTTGCATCTCTGCAAGAACAAATATTAAGGGCATCTCTATATTAAAATACAGGCTTCTAAGACCTTCAGAGTCTATTTTCTTAAATAAAATCTCTTTAAGTTCAAATGCCAGTTCTGCGTCTTCTGCAGCATATTTTATTGCTTCTTCTAAAGGGACTTCGGCAAAGGTTTTATGAGGACCTAAGATGTCTGAAAAGGCTCTTTTTCTATGATTAAGATATTTTATACTTACCTCTTCAAGTCCATGGTTTTGACTATTTGGATCTAATAAATATGAAGCTAACATTGTATCATAGAGATCTCCTTGAACATAAATACCTTCTTGCATCAACATAAGGATATCAAACTTTAAGTTATGCCCGATTTTAGAGATGGATTGGTTTTCTAATACCTCTTTTAATATTGGTAGTGCATCATTGAGGTTGTTGGCTTTATGATGTCTAATAGGCACATAGTAAGCAATTCCTTTTTCTTTACATAGTGAGATTCCTACTATAGCGTCAGAGACGGGATCTTTACCTGTGGCTTCTATGTCAATAGCAAGACAATCAAAAGGAAGTGGTTCATTAACGTGCTTCTTTGTAGTATTATTGTTTGCCATCTCTTCAAAAAGAGACTTTTGCTTCATAATTTTTTACCGATGAAACTTAGTAAATCTTCTTTGGTAGTAATAGCTTTATACTCCCCTCTTAAATGGTAGACATGTGAGGGAAGGAGTTTAATCAAACTAAAGAACTCAAGGTCTGAAAAGATTTTTAGCAGTGTTTCCCATTGAGGTTCTTTAGGGGTCATTTCTTCTAAGGTAAAATTAAGAGGAACAGAATGATTGATAGTTGCAAGTTTTTTGCTTATCTTTATAATCTCTATATTTTCTTGAATTAATTTTCTTACTCTAAGATTTTTAATGAGATCAAGTTTTTCTGGTAAAGCTTCTATAGTTTCAATCTCTCTTAAGATTTGTGTAGCCGTTTTTTCTCCTATACCTTTGACCCCAGGTATGTTATCTATTGAGTCTCCTGCTAAAGCCATTACCTCGGGTATCTTTTTGGGAGGAACCCCGAATTTTTTCAGTACCATATCTTTATCTATTACTACATCCTTTATAGGGTCATAAACAAAAATGTTTTCGTTGATTAGCTGTAACATATCTTTATCGCCACTTACAATGAAAACCTTTACCTCATCTGAGGCACTTTTTATGGCTATTGTACCAATAATATCGTCTGCTTCATACCCTGGGGTTTCAAATAATTTGATCCTAAAGGCATTTATAATTTCTTTTATAAATGGTATTTGAATTAGAAGATCCTGTGGAGTTTCTGGTCTTTGGGCTTTATATTTTTCATATAAAATATGTCTTTCAGTTGGTTCTGCTGTATCAAAGGCTATGGCTAATACATCGGGCTTCTTTTGTTTTATTATTTTCAGAAGCATGTTTGTAAAAACATAGATAGCATTTGTTGGAAAACCTTTTGAATTTGTTAACCCCTTTGTTGCGTGATAGGCTCTATAGATGTAAGAACTTCCATCAATTAAGTATAAACATTTCATGGATCTTTAAAAAATCTCTATCTCAGAGAAAAAAAAAGGTATCTCAGTCATAGCAGTTTCAAGCTTATCTGAACCATGAACAATGTTTCTCTCTACATCATCAGCAAAATCTCGCCTTATGGTTCCAGGTTCTGCCATAGAAGGGTTTGTAGCACCCATTATTTTTCGCACCTTATTTATTGCATCTTCACCCTCTATCACCATGACTACTATTGGACCTTCCGACATAAAATTGGTTAGACTGTGATAGAAAGGTTTGTCTTTATGAACAATGTAAAATCCTTGTGCTTGTTCTTTTGTTAGCTTGATTTTTTTAAGAGCTGCTATTCGTAAACCATTTTTTTCAAACCTGCTTATGACTTCTCCGATTAAGTTTTTCTTGACTCCATCAGGTTTAATAATACTTAGTGTTCTTTGCATCTCTCTCACCTACTTAACCATGTATTTTTTAAAAAAACAGTCGCAAGCTCAATAATTGGGAAAAAAAGCCTGCGACTTTTATTTTTAGTTAAATGATAATAGAAATTGTTAATACTATATTTTTAATTCATCAATAACAGCTCTTACTGATTGAGCTGATTTTTGGAATTCCTTCAACTCCTCTTCATTTAATTTAAGTTCTATAACTTTTTCTACACCGTTTTTGCCAAGTACAATGGGTACACCATTATATACATCTTTAACTCCATACTCGCCGTTTAAGAAGGCAGAACAAGGTAAAATCCTTTTTTCATCAAGTAATATAGATTTTACCATCTCAAAGGTAGCAGCAGCAGGAGCATAAAAAGCGCTACCTGTCTTCAAAAGGGATACTATTTCTGCTCCTCCTTCGCGAGTTCTGTGAATCAGAGCGTCTATTTTTTCCTTCGGTAGTAGCTCTGTAATAGGTATGCCTTTTACTGTTGTAAATCTTGGCATAGGGACCATTGCCACACCATGACCGCCTAAAACAAGAGCTTCAACATCCTTTGGTGCCACATTAAACTCCCAGGCAACAAAGGTCCTAAAACGAGCTGAGTCTAATACACCACCCATGCCAATTACCTTTGAAGGATTAAATCCTGAAGTTTTATAGCTTAAATATGCCATGGCATCCATAGGGTTAGTAACAACTATTATAATTGCATTAGGAGATAATTCTGCTGCTCTCTTTGTTACTCCCGAGACGACCTCAGCATTTGCTGCCAGTAGTTGTTCTCTTAACATACCTGGCTTTCGTGGAAAACCAGCTGTTATTACTATTACATCTGAATTAGCAGTAGGTGCAAAATCATTTGAGCCAACTACTGATGAAGATGATCCCCATAAAGGGCAAGCTTGGGAAAGATCTAAAGCTTTACCTTGAGGGACTCCTTCTACAATATCTTGAATTGTTACGTCTGCCAATCCTGATTGAGCTACTAATTGAGCAAGGGATGCTCCTACATTCCCTGCACCAATTATTGAAACCTTTTTTCTGTTCATAGATTACCTCTTTTAAAGTAAATTAATTAAATCAGATAAAAATGCTTTAAATTTAAAAATTAACCACAAAAAGAAAAAGGCTGTAAGACAATTATTTTTATACTATTGTCATCTTGTTCAAGGGTATAATTTGCTCTACAACTATGAAGAAAAATCTCAAATTTCTTTAAATCCTCTCTTTCTTCGTCTAAAAGTAGTATTATATCCTCATGAATAGTACAGCATCCCAAAAAATGTTCTTTAAACTTTTGTATGTGTTGTGGATGTTTGAGCCCTCTTAAATTAATAATCTGCATCTGAGATAATAAAATGTAGTTATCTTTTTAAAAATACTACCTTAATAGATTTTATAGAAAAATCTATTGAGTGATCATCTACCTGGCTCGCCCTCCCATGAGTAGTTAGGATACCAAGCTGGAGCAGGTTTTTTGAATTTTTTAACAACTTGATCGAGCTCTGAACTATCAGTCTTTTTAGAACTTTTAATTTCTGAAATAGTTTTGTTAAGAGATTCCATATTTTCTGTGTTGTAGGTTATTGCATCGGGTTCTATTCTCTTGATAAGGCCAGTTAGAACTTTACCAGGTCCAACTTCAATAAAGTCTTTGATTTTTGTTTTATCAACGATAGTTCTAATGCAGTCCTCCCACATCACAGGGTTATTAAGTTGTAAAACTAAGGATTTTCTAATGTCTTTTGCTTTGTTTAATATTTTTGCATCTGTATTTGAGACAATAGAAACCTTAGGGTTCTTAATTTTAAAATCTTTTAAGGTCTCTTCAAACCTTTTAGCTGCATTGTCCATTAAACGACAATGAGGAGGAACGCTAAGAGCAAGAGGTACCGCTTTTTTTGCACCCGCTTTTTTTGCTTCCTCCATGGCATTTTGAACTGCAAGAGTCTCTCCTGAAATGACGATTTGTCCAGGGCAATTATAGTTAGCAACTGAGACATAACCTGATGAACCATTATTGCTAATTATAAAACAAATATCATCAATGATTTTTCTATCTAAACCTAAAATTGCTGCCATCATACCTTTACCAGCTGGGACTTCATCTTGCATGATTCTACCTCTAATCTCGGTCAGTTTGACTGCATCTTTGAATGAGATGCTCCCTGCTGCAACTAAAGCAGAGTATTCACCAAGACTATGTCCAGCTAATATGGAAGGTTTAATCTTTTTTGATGTCAGGGCTGTAAAAGCTGCAATACTTGCTACTAAAATACAAGGCTGAGCTCTATAAGTCATGTTTAATTCTTCAGCTGGGCCATTAAAGCTAAGGTTAGCAACATCATAACCTAAAGCATCCGATGCCTCAGCATATAGTTTTTTAACAGCATCAAATTTTTCAAATAGCTCCATTCCCATGCCCACATACTGAGAGCCCTGACCAGGAAATACAAAGGCAATTTTTCTCACTGTTTAGCCTCCTTAATTTTCTTAATGAGTAAAGGTACAACTTCGTAAATATCTCCGACGATTCCATAAGTAGCGTAATTGAAGATTGGTGCTTCAGGATTTTTATTAATCGCTATTATTATGTCAGAAGACTGCATACCTACGAGGTGCTGAACTGCTCCTGATATACCACAGGCAATGTAGATTTTTGGACAAACAGTTTTACCAGTTTGTCCAACTTGGTGTCGGTAGGGAATCCAGCCTTCATCAACAGCGGCCCTTGATGAGCCTATTGTACCTCCCAGAAGTTTAGCAAGTTCGCCAAGCATCTCAAAACCTCTTGGCCCGCCAAGACCTCTGCCACCAGAGACAATGATTTCAGCATCTTGTAAGTTTACCATTGTCTCTGATGACTCATAAATAGTATCTAAAACTTTCGTCCTTGATCTCAATGTTTTTGCCGGAACACTAATTATTTCTCCCTTTCTGTTTGGGTCATAAGGATTTTTCCTCATAACCCTTGGCCTTACAGTTGCCATTTGAGGTCTATGTCCCGGGCATAATATTGTTGCCATAATATTACCGCCAAAGGCGGGTCTAATCTGGAGAAGATGTCCTGTCTCCTTATCTATCTCAAGAGACGTGCAGTCAGCAGTAAGGCCAGTCTTTAATCTGCCTGCTACTCTCGGTATAAATGAACGCCCAATGGCAGTTGCTCCAGCAAGCACGATTTCAGGTTTATATTGATTGATCAGTTCAATCAGCAACTGACAGTAAGGTTCATCATTAAATGTGTTTAAAAAAGGATCATCTACATGGATAACTTTATCAGCTCCCCATTTAATTAGCTCTTCTGCTTCTGCTTTGTCTGAACCAAATAATATTGCAACTAAATCAGTATTTAAGTCATGAGCAAGCTTTCTGCCTATCCCTAATAGCTCTAAGCCTACTGATGCTAATTTGCCATTTCGCTGCTCTGCAAAAACCCAGACTCCTTTATAATCTTTGTGTATTTTACTTTCTGAAGGCTCAGCTTTTTTTGCAAATTCTGTGAGAGCTCCTTCAGGGCATATACTTAGGCAGGCGAAACAATCATTACAAAAATCTGTGATAAAAGCCTTATTATCTTTGATTTCTATTGCACTGAAAGGGCAAGAACTAATGCACTGACCGCATCCGGTGCATAACTGAATATTAACTTTTATAGGCATTTTAAATTTTTTAACACCTCGAGGAGTTCTTCTACTTGTTTTTCTATGTCTCCTTCGAGAATTTTTCTGTCTCCTTTCATAGTCTGTGCAAAAATATTTTTAACCTTAGTTGGCGAACCTTGTAATCCTACATTTTCCTCTTGAGCCCCTAAATCTTTAAAAGTTATGACAGGGATTGAGGCTTTTTTTGCTATCAATTTACCTTTTAATGAAGGCAATCTTGGGACATTTAACTCTTTTACAACTGTAAGTAATACAGGTAAAGAAGCCTGGACGATATCATAACCATCATCCATTAATCGATGAACTATTATGTAATCATCACCTAATTCTTTTATAAGATTGACATAAGCTATGTGGGGGATGTCAAGTAATTCCGCAATTTCTGGACCTACCTGAGCAGTATCTCCATCTATCGCTTGTTTGCCGCAAAGAATAATATCAAAGCCAAGTTTTTCTATAGCCTTTGATAATGTATAGGCAGTTGCCCAAGTATCGGAACCTGCAAAAGCTTTATCAGAAATTAATTTTGCTTCATCTACCCCCATCGCCAATGCTTCTCTTAGAGCATCTTCAGCTTGAGGAGGTCCCATGGTAATTACTGTAACTTTTCCACCTTTGTTTTCTTTTAACTGTAATGCAGCTTCTATCGCATGAAGATCATAGGGGTTTATTATACTTGGAACACCTTCTCTCATTAAGGTGTTTGTATGAGGATTAATTTTTATTTCTGCTGTATCTGGAACTTGTTTTATGCATACTATAATATTCATGTTATCCCTAAATATAATTTTACAACATGAATTAAAATTATAAACTTTAAGAGTTTTTTTTTCAATATCCTGTATAAGCCCAAATTTGCCGATAGAAGTTTTAAAATTTAAAAAATATCTCATTCTCTGCTTCTTTTAGGCATTTAGAA
>JAOAHE010000080.1 GCA_026415415.1 Thermodesulfovibrionales bacterium
CTATATATTTCAAGATCAAAAGCTTCGATAGATTCCTTTATAGAATCTACAGAAGAAGTATGCTTAAACTTCTCAAGATACTTGACCCTCGCCTCAGCGGGCAGAGACGAAAGCGCAATAAGATAGCGCTTGCCGCCATTGCCGTATGCTTCCTTTACAACAAATTTCCCTTTTTTAATTGCTTTAGAAATTGCTTGTTGGCTTATTCCTAAGAGCTTTTCTACTTCCCACCTTTCTAACCAAATTTGGTTGTAACCTTTGTCTTCTGATGTCTCATTGTTTCTTATATCATTAAAGCAATTTTTATCAACAGTATCAGATACTTTTGAAAGGTTACAACCGCTATCACTTTGGTTGTAAGCTTGGTTGTAACCTTTTGACTGAAGGTTACAACCTTTTTTTCCAAAAAAATCCCCGTTCCCATCAGTAGGGGGAGTTACTGGATTAGGAACGGGGCTAAATGAGGGATGAAGGTTTTCTATCTTTTTCATAAGTATATCCCTTCTTTTTCAAGAGCTTTTTTACCTTTTTTCTAAAATCTCTTTAATCACTTTATCAACCTTTTCAGACTGCCAACCGTAATTAATATATTTGTTCACCATGTGATGACTTACACCAGCTTTTTTAGCTATATCTTTTTGCGTTAAATCTTTTTCTATCAATGCTTTTTTTATTTCTTTTTTTCTTCGCTCTATTTTTTCCCTTGATTTTATCATTTTTAGCTCCTATTATCGTAATATCTATGGTTAGATATATAATTCGATATTATCGAAATGTCAAGGGTTTTTTTTGATATGGCCGAAAAAATAGGAACAAGAATTAGATTGCTGAGAAATGCTCTCAAAAAAACACTTAGCGACTTCGCAAAAGAGCTGAATATGTCAGTAAGTTATCTTTCTGAGGTAGAGAATAATAAAACAACACTATCCCAAGACAATCTCCTTTTGATAATGTCGAAATTTGCTGTAAATCCTAATTGGTTATTTTACGGTGAGGGCGAAATGTTTAAGGGTGATATAG
>JAOAHE010000081.1:0-681 GCA_026415415.1 Thermodesulfovibrionales bacterium
CAATAAAACCTATTATCTGAGGAATTGCATACATACCAAATATGGTCTCATGCTGAGCAATTACAATGTCTCTAAGATTCAGTGAACCTGCGGCAAGGACAACACCTGCGAGACTTAATCCAAGAGCAATCTCATAACTTAGAACTTGACTGGCAGAACGAAGTCCGCCAAGGAAAGAATATTTACTGTTTGATGACCAACCAGCCAGTATTATTCCATAGACAGAAACTGATGCAGAGGCTAAGATAAATAGTAAGCCAATGTTTAAGTCTGCAAGAACAAACTCTGAACTAAATGGTATAACAGTAAGGTTAATCATTGTAAAAACTAATACTATCAATGGTGCTATCTGAAAAAGGAATTTCTCAGCATTAATTGGAACAACATCTTCCTTGAAAAATATCTTTATAAAGTCTGCAATAGGTTGCAGCAGTCCATGAGGTCCTACTTCCATGGGACCCATTCTTGCCTGTGCTCTACCAATTATCTTTCTTTCTGCATAAGTTGTATAGGCAACATGAGTAAGGACTATTGAAAATACTACCGTTGTTTTAATAAGCATAATTAATAATTCAATCATTACATTTCCCCTCTGTTGTCATTCCGAAGAGTTAGATGCCCTGAGGAATCTCTATTAAAAGACGGATAAGACAGCTGAGCTCCTTCGCCGAAATGAGATCC
>JAOAHE010000081.1:691-1019 GCA_026415415.1 Thermodesulfovibrionales bacterium
TTGAAAAAGTAGTTCCTTCGGGACTTTGTGCCTCAGGATGAGAGCCTTCAGTCTCAACTATCTCCTTAAACCCTCTCCAAAGTTCCTTTCCTCGCAATGGATAATCTTTTCTTAAAGGATAACCGTTCCAGTCCTCGGGCATAAGAATCCTTCTTAAGTCTGGATGGTTTTTAAAAATTATCCCAAACATGTCAAAACATTCTCTTTCATGCCAGTCAGCACCCTGCCATAAATCAGTTACTGTATCAATGTGAGGCTCCCCTTCAAAAACTTTTGCTCTTACCCTTATGGAAAGCCTTCTCCAGATACTATAAAGATTGTACATCAC
>JAOAHE010000082.1 GCA_026415415.1 Thermodesulfovibrionales bacterium
AATAAAATACATACATAAACTGGAAGAGCTTATAAAACAGTGGGATATAAAAGAAGGACAGGTAAGTATAACAGTATGATAGAAGAAGGTAAAAAAGCTGTAGCATTAAAGTATGAACCGCAGAAAGACAAAGCACCAAAAGTTGTAGCAAAAGGAAGAGGTTATATTGCCGATAAAATAATACAAATGGCAAAACAGCACGGAGTTCCCTTAAAGGAAGATGAAACGCTAGTGGAAATTTTGTCAAAGCTTGATATGTATGAGGAAATTCCTGTTGAGCTATATAAAGCAGTAGCTGAAATACTTGTTTTTGTATATAAAATTAAAAACAAGGGAATATAGTGGACATCTTAAAAAAGATTGTTGAAAGGAAAAAATTAAGAATTCAAGAAAGTAAAAGACGAATTCCTACAGAAAATTTGAGGAAACAAGTTGAAGAGATAAGTAAAAATGTTTCTAATTATAGTTTTTCAGAGGCTATTAAAAGATTACCAGAGGAATCTATAAAAATAATTGCGGAGATAAAGAGAGCTTCGCCTGTTAAAGGACTTTTGAGAGATTATGATGTAATAGAAATGTCAGATGTTTATGCTAAGAATGAAGTTAATGCTATCTCAGTAATTACAGAAGAAGATTTTTTTCTTGGTAGCCCTCAATATTTGATTGATATAAAAAAAAGACATCCTCAAATTCCCATATTAAGAAAGGATTTTATTTTTGATGAGTATCAAATATATGAGACGAAAATTCTTGGAGCCGATGCTTTACTTCTCATTGCATCTATGCTATCTACAGAAACTGCGAAGAATTTATATGAACTTGCAAAAACCTTAGGATTGGAAGTTTTATTTGAAGTTCATGATAGAGAAGACCTTAATAAAGCTTTACTTTTAGATGTTCCAATTATTGGAATAAATAATAGGAATCTTAAAACAATGGAGATAAATATTGATAATACTTTAGCATTGAAAGGTTTTATACCGGAAGACAAAATTGTGGTAAGTGAAAGCG
>JAOAHE010000083.1:0-605 GCA_026415415.1 Thermodesulfovibrionales bacterium
CCTCAATCGGGAAAATCAAATCCTGTGCTTGCCTTTTCCCTCAGTGCAGGATTGTTTATGGAGAAATCCCTCGGTATTCCCTCCTATGTTGGTATTATTTTTGGAATACTAATGATAGAAGGCTTTGTAATAACTACTCTTGATATAGCAGTAAGGCTTGGAAGACTTATGTTACAGGAATTATGGAGAAGCGTATTTATAAAACCTCCAAGGATTATCTTTTCCCGTTTTTTTAACTCTACTATAATAATTGTCTCCATGTTTTTGCTTGCCTATAAACAGGGCTTTGTAGTTGTCTGGCCTGTATTTGGTTCGGCAAATCAACTTCTTGCAGCACTGGCACTTATCGCAATCTCCCTATGGCTTACGATGATGAAAAAGAGTAAGCTTTTTACAATTCTTCCAGCCCTTTTTATGCTTGCCACAACAATTTATTCCTTAGGATTTCTTCTTTTGGAAAAATTCATTCCTTCTGGAAATTATCCCTTGATAGGCATAGGCATAATTTTGTTTTTACTTGCATGGTGTGTTTTTTTCATATCAATAAAGCGTTTTATGGAATATACGAAAAACTTAAAGGAGATGGTTAAGGTATGATTGTAATC
>JAOAHE010000083.1:615-895 GCA_026415415.1 Thermodesulfovibrionales bacterium
AAATGAAAGGGAACTTCCAACCCTTCATGAGCTTTACAGGAGGGCTAAACAAAATGAAGCAGAAGTTGAACTTATAGATGAAAGAACTCTAAAAGAGATTGAACCCTATGCAAAAACCTGCGAGCAGGCTTTGTATTCACCGCTTACAGCAGTGATTAATCCTCAAGAAATACTTCTTAGTTTAGAGGAAGAACTCAAGAATTCAGGAGTTAAGATAGAAAAGGAAGTCACTTTAAATGGAATAAAAGGAAACACTCTTTTAACAAGCAAAAGTGAACTT
>JAOAHE010000084.1 GCA_026415415.1 Thermodesulfovibrionales bacterium
CTCCTAACTATTTCAGTCATGATGATTTATGTAGAAAATCTGTTGATCTTGCCTATCAGACACTTACAGGATACGGTAGACCAGAAATTGGATATGACTTCGCCAATACAAAACATATGGTTTTTTATGGAAGAAACGCCATTGAGGCTCTGGCTGTAAAAGAGGTAAACAATATTGTTAAGGCTCTTGAGGATAGAGCTAATCTAACCTATATTGATGTAAGAGCTACTAAAACTGCAACGAAGGCAACAAGGTTCTTACAGATTAGACCCGGTACTGACTATGCCTTAAATTTAGCCCTTATTCATGTTATTTTGAAGGAAAATCTCTTTGACAGAGACTTTGTTGACAGATTTATAAATGGTTTACCAGAGCTTGAGAATTTTATAAAACCTTATACTCCTCAGTGGGCTGAAAGGGAAACAGGAATTCCAGCTTATGATATAATTAGTTTCGCAAGACAACTCAGTGCAGATAAACCAAGAGTAATTCTATATCCTGGATGGTTTTCTGCAAGATATATGGATGCCTTTTATTTCGCTCGTTCAGTAACTATTCTTAATGCTTTACTTGGAAGTATTGAGCATAAAGGTGGTCTTATTTTAGCCAAATCTCCAAAAGAAGTAGGTGCTAATGGAATTAAGAGTTTAATTGATAGAATACCTGCACCTGAAGAAAAAAGAGTTGAAGCTGAGGAAGGAAAGGGGTTTTTGTATGATAGTGCTGGACATATATTGCATCTTTACAAAGCAATAAAAAAAGGAGAACCCTATCCTGTTAAGGCTCTCTTTGTGGTTAGATATGACCCTTTTGCAGGAATTACGCATAAGGACATAGAAGAAGTTTTAAATGGGCTTGAACTACTTGTGACAATAGATGTTAAC
>JAOAHE010000085.1 GCA_026415415.1 Thermodesulfovibrionales bacterium
GTAGAGAAGTATGGTTATGACTGTAAAAATGCTGGTCATTGCATCAGGCTTCTGAAGCTCGGAATAGAGTTGCTCAGGACTGGACATCTGAAGGTATATCGTGATGAAGACAGACAGTTGCTAATTGACATTAAGACAGGCAAATATGCACTTCCAGAAGTGCAATTAATGTCTGAGAAGCTGTTTGTTGAGCTTGAAAAAGCATATCTTGAGTCAACTTTGCCTATGGATAATGATATCAAAGCGATTGAGCAAGTGATGATTGCAATAATATCCAATGGAGAAGTTGTTTAGCTTAAATTTCAATTAAGTAACCGCAAGAAAAACTTACAAAGTGTTTTTTTGATTTGCCCCTTTGTTTAAATTATTTATTTTAATGGTAGCCGCAACCTTTAGGTCGCGTTAAACAGTTTATAAAGTAGGCTAAAGCCTGTCAGTTTTAATTTCACCCAAAATTACCGATAGAGATTCTGAAAGGAGTTCAGAATGACAACAATCAATGTTTGGATGTTAACATTTTCAATGTTTGTACACCACAAACTGTCATGCCGGACTTGTTTCGGCATCTCTTCCTTTTTGCAGTATCTTGGTATTCTATCGGCAATTTTTGGAAGATATTGCAAAAGAAAAAAATCAAAGCTATAATAGGCTACTTAAAGAAGCTTTTTAAATTTAAATAATTAGGATTATATTAGGCTTTATACATGCTTGGTGCAATAGTAGGAGATATTGTAGGGTCTCTTTATGAGATCAGCAATATCAAAACAAAAGAATTTCAGTTATTTAGCACAGAATCCTTCTTCACAGATGACACAGTCCTTACAGTAGCCCTTGCAG
>JAOAHE010000086.1 GCA_026415415.1 Thermodesulfovibrionales bacterium
ATGATGATGAATTTTACCCTGAGCATATTAGCTCAGTTATTCCACTGCTTACAAGTTTAGATTATCATATTGCATATACTGACACAGAAATAATATACAGAAAATACGATCTTAATAAAAAAGCACTTGAAAATACAGAAAAAAAAGTTTTTAGGTCAAAAGACTTCTCTTATGAAGACATGCTTTTAGAGAATTACATACCTATAATAAGCGTTATGTTTTCAAGAGATGTCTTTTCAACTGTAGACAAATTTGATGAATCTTTAGATATTTATGAAGATTGGGATTATTTAATCCGTTGTTCACAGCATTATCATTTTTACCACATCCATAAAGCTACAACGAAATACATACAATGGAGTGATGCCTATCAGGTGGCTCAAACAAAAAAGTATGAAAAATTAATAGAAAAATTTTATACTAAAGTAATAGAAAAACACAAGACCAGATTTTCACCTGAAATAATAAAATATTACAGGGATCAAATCAACATGCTTTATTCAAAATTAATGGATAGAGACGCAATTATTGAAAGATTAGAGCAGACCCTTCACAAGAAGGATTCAGAAATCAAGGCATTAGAACAGAAATTAGATGCCATGCAGGCACAATTGAATCTTATTATGTCCTCAAAAGGTTGGCGTTTGTTATGTAAGTTTTACAAGATTAAAGACTTTTTATTAAATATTCAAAAGTTAAAATAGCATGCCTCGTGTAAGTGTAAT
>JAOAHE010000087.1 GCA_026415415.1 Thermodesulfovibrionales bacterium
TTCCAACATAATAAACAATAGGAGACAAAATACGGTGTTTACTTTTTCATACTCAAAAATTAAAGCATGCTAAAATTGTAATAGCAAGACAAGTACTTTCTATATATGGGCATAAAACGAGAAAAAAGCAACATAGAGGGTAAAATAAAATCGTTATGCACCAAGGAAAAATTATCTTCTGGAGTGTTTCAAAAAGTGGCTGTGACAGAAATAGTAAAAATGGCAGCAAAGGCATGTATATCAAGGGTTTAGTCACAAAACTGTGACCAAAATGTGACCAAAGGGGGGTATTTTTAAAAATTTTCACATTTACAAATCAAGCATACAAGCCAGTTCTTAATTTTAAACCTGCATCGCACTCTGGAGGTCGGGGGTTCGATTCCCCTACCGTCCATCAAGTAAAATCAAGGGTTTAAATTGTTTAATAATTTTAAAAGGCATATACAAATTTAAACCACAATTTATCTCCTTCAGGTCTATTTTTAACTTCCATTTCCTTTTGATACTTAAGTGTAAAACCCATATTTTTATAGTCATACTTAATCTGAGGCCCGATTGCAAAAGCTTGTCCTTTATTGCCGTCTGGCTCCACTTTAACTCCATTAAGTTTGTCATTTGTAATTTGTTTATAGAAATAACCTCCTAAGCCAAATGTCCAATTATCAATCTTTTTACCAATTGTGTAATCAAAATGGAACTCTTGCCCAGATAAATAA
>JAOAHE010000088.1 GCA_026415415.1 Thermodesulfovibrionales bacterium
GAAGTGTTGAGACAATATAGAGATAGCTCTCAAGACCTGCAATTATATTCATAAAATATCCTCAATGTCTTTATAAAATAGAAAGCCAAGAATAAGTATTAGACAAAACAAAAGCAATACCCCTGTTGATTGTGTTGTTTGAAGAGTTGATGAGCCTGCAGAGAATGCCTGATAGGCAAGCCATGCCTCTTCAATCTTCTGGGGGATAAAGAAGGAGCCAATAAAATAAAGGGCGATCGTAATCATACCAAGACCTAAGGTGATATCCATCCCTTCTTCATCTTTTGGCTTTAGGATATAGGCTAAAGTACCAGCCAAAACTATAAAGAACAAACCCATAACTAATCCCACAAGTAATGGAGTTGTCTTTAAAACTGAAAGGGCTGAACTTATTGAAATCCCTATAGCAGTTATACAGACAGGACAGGGAATTATTAGCAAGATTGATTGGGGAATCTTAAATCTTGAGGTTTTTGGCTTTGAAGTATCATCAGCTATTAAATCTTTTGAGTCTTGAATCTTCTTTCTTAATAAATTTTGAATCTTGAATTTTGAGTCTTGAATCTCTAATTTTGAATCTTGAATTTTGAATTTTGAATCTTGCTTGCATTCAACTCTACAGCCAGAGATTAATAACGCTAATCCCCACAATGCCAAACCTGCAGACATGCCTAAATGTATATATACCCCGCTCTTAAGAAGTGGTATAG
>JAOAHE010000089.1 GCA_026415415.1 Thermodesulfovibrionales bacterium
ATCGTCACCCCATTTTTATATTTGTTATTCTTATTATAACAAAAAATAAAAAATTTATTTATAAGGCAGTTTTATAATAAACTCGGTCCCCTTATTCAATTCGCTATTAACTGATATCTCTCCTTTATGCATTTCGATTATCCTCTTTACAATTGAAAGGCCTATACCAGCCCCCCCTGTTTCTTTGTTTCTTGATTGGTCAACTCTATAAAATCTTTCAAATATATAGGGTAAATCCTTTTTAGGAATTCCCATTCCATCGTCCTTTATTTTTATATAAGCACCCTCGCTTTTTCCTTTAACCTCGATATAAATTTTGCCACCATCCCTTGAATATTTAATCGCATTTGATAGTAAATTTATTATAACCTGTGCAATTTTATTTTTGTCTGCATATAAGATTACATCTTCAAGGTGAGTTTCTAATATTAACCCTTTATCAAGAAAATTCTTTTCAAAATTTAAAACAATTTGTTTAATTAACTCCCTTAAATTAAATTCCTGCTTTTCAATTCTTTCCTCAATTTCGTATTCTGCAAGAAGTTTAATTTCTTCAATTAGCTTATTTAATCTTTCTATTTCATCAAGGCAGCTTCTTAATCTGTCCTCTGTCGGTTGCCAAATCCCATCTATCATAGCCTCCACATGGCTCTTTATTGTAGTTATAGGCGTTCTAAGTTCATGGGATATATCCTGGGT
>JAOAHE010000008.1 GCA_026415415.1 Thermodesulfovibrionales bacterium
CCTTAGGTCTGTACTGTCTTAAGACATGGAAAACCTGATCTACCCTCTGTATATCAAGTTCATCCTTTGATAAAGCTAAATAATCATTGTTAGCCCTTTCTAAGCTTTTTATAAATTCTTTGGCAAGCTGTCCTTTATTGCCTGTAATCAAGAATTTCATTATTCTTTGTCCTTTGCCATAAATTGATAGACTCTATCCCAATAAGATCTCAGTGCTGAAAGCTTAGACATTACCCAATCAATATTTTGCAAATACCATCTTACTGTCTTTTCAATGCCTTCGTCAAATCTTGTTTTTGCTTTCCAACCAACTTCCCTTTCAATCTTATCAGTGTTAAGAGCATATCTATAATCATGTCCTGGTCTATCTTTAACAAATTGAATGAGACTTTCTGGTTTTTTAAGAATTGAAAGTATAGCCTTTACAACTTCTATATTTTTCTTCTCTACAGCACTGCCGATGTTATAAATCTCCCCCACCCTACCCTTTTCTAAAACCATTAAAATTGCCTCAGCGCAATCATCAACATAAAGCCACTCCCTGATATTATTGCCATCTCCATAAATAGGTACTGGTTCTTCCTGTAAAGCTTTAATTATAACCACTGGAATCAGCTTTTCTGGATACTGCCAAGGACCATAATTATTAGAAGGTCTTAAGGTTATAATAGGAAGGCCATAGGTTCTGTGATAAGCTCTCCCAAGCATGTCTTGGGCAGCTTTACTGGCTGAATAAGGTGAGTTAGGCTTAAGCTGGGAGTCTTCGTGAAATTTTCCTTCTTTAATATCTCCATATACCTCATCAGTAATTATGTTTATAAAAAGAGAAAGGTTGTAAATTTTAGAAAGCTCATAAAGATTGTATGAGCCTTCTATATTTGTTTTTAAGAAACTTGCAGGATCTAATATGCTTCTGTCTACATGAGTTTCAGCAGCAAAATGTATTACTGTGTGAGGTTTCTCTTTTTTAAATACTTCTTCTAACTTTTTGAAATCTCTAATATCAGCCTTATAAAACTTAAAATGGCCCTTTGCATCCTTTAATCTCTCTAAATCACCAGCATAGGTAAGTGAATCAACTAATATCACTTGATAGCCACTATTCAGTGCAAGCTTCACAAAGCAACTCCCTATAAAACCAGCCCCACCTGTTACAAGCAATCTTTGCATAGCCTTAATACCTCAATTTCTTATTTCAAAGACTTTTAATAATATCCCTTTATAATTTTATAATTGATCGTTCTAATTATATTAAAAACCCAGCCGGTAGAAAAATGTTAATGTCTTAGTGTGGGTAGATGTGATTTCAAAAAGATTTTTCCTTGTTAATTTGAAACTTAACACAAACAAGATTAAAGATACCTTCAAAGAAGGCGTCTAAAAACCTTTTCCTTTCATAAATCCTATTTTCTGTTATGAAAGTAAAAAATAGTAAATTTTTAATCCTTCTATTTTAATATTAACATTAATCTTAGTCATTGAAAATATTTGCTTTGATAGTTACCACTGTTAACAAATTTGACATTTAAAGCCATAATCTTTTAAAGTTTCTTAATTATAGACTAAGATGGAACACTCTGTAATCCAATTAATCCTTCAAGCAGGTTTAGTCGTTAAAGCTGTATTTCTTGTGCTACTTATATTTTCTATTATCTCATGGGCTATAATCTTTTACAAATGGCGTTTATTTTCTATGGCTGATAAAGAAACAAATAATTTCTTAAGAATCTTTAGTTCTACTTTAGACCCTAAAGACCTTTATGTCTCAACCAAAAGATTTAATATAAGTCCTCTTGCCAATCTATTTAGATCTGTCTACTCAGAAAAAACCTATTCTGACAGAGATGAACTTAAAAGGATGCTCAAAAGATATTCAGTCTTAGAGGCATCAAAATTAGAAAAATATCTAAATTTTCTTGCTACTACAGGTTCAACTACACCATTTATAGGACTCTTCGGTACGGTCTGGGGAATTATGAATACCTTCAGAGGCATAGGAGGTGCTGGCTCTGCATCACTTGCCGTTGTTGCACCAGGAATAGCAGAGGCTTTAATTGCTACAGCCTTAGGTTTAGTTGCTGCAATTCCAGCTGTAGTTGCTTATAACTATTATCTCGGTAGAGTTAACCGAATGATAGTTGAACTTGATGATTTCTCTGAGGAATTAGTTGACTATATATTAAAGTAATGAAAAACTTAAAAAATAGACAACCCTTGTCAGAAATCAATGTTACCCCTTTAGTAGACGTTATGCTTGTGTTATTGGTAATCTTTATGATTACTGCACCTCTTCTTCAACAAGGAATCGATGTTAACTTGCCCAAATCAAAAGGTAAAGAGCTATCAACTGAGGAAAGAATTACTATAGTAATAAAAAAAGGCGGTACCTTATACATAAATGATGTTGAGGTATCCAGATCAGAATTATTTAAAAAGATGGAATCCTTAAGTAAACTCAATCCCAATGTTTTTCTTAAAGCAGATAAAGACGTTCCTTATGGTTTTGTTGTTGAAATTATGGGTGAACTGAAACACTTGGGAATAGAAAAGCTCGGTATGATTACTGAACCCAAAATTTCTAATCAACAATGAATAACATGCCGTTAATTTATCGTTCTATTGCCTTTTCGGCTTTAATACATATCTTATTTTTCATATCTTTTATTTTAATTGGAAAGTATACAAACATAACTAAAAAAACTGAACCTTATATTGTATCTTTGATCGAAGAAAGCAGGATATTTCAAAATCAAATATCACAAGAACCTAATCAACCTAAGCAAAATGAAGCCACAGCTTTAGAAAAAAAAGCCTCCTCCCCACCTACACCTAACCTTACAAAAGACACCAAATCTCATGAGCAAATAGTCAAAGAAAGGATAGCTATGTTAGAGGCAAAAAAAAGAATTGAAAAAATCGTTACCCTGAGAAAAGTTATTGATGTTGGATCTAAAAAAAATATAACTCAACAAGGCACTCAGAAAACAATTAATAGCAATTCAACGAAAGAAACATCACCCATATCTACTAACTTAAATGATTATTATAACTTAATAATGAATAAAATTAGACAACAATGGATATTGCCTGAAAGCCTTTCGGTAAAATCAGAAACAATAATTTCCATTAAAATAGCAAAGGATGGCAATGTGAAAATAGAAAAGATTGAGAAAAGCTCAGGCAACAATTTATTTGACAGATACGCTATACGAGCTATAAATAAAGCTAATCCCCTTCCTCCTCCACCTCAAGAGATTGAGATAGGAGTGAGGTTTAATCCATAGATTAACAGATATGATACGGAATAAGACTTTTTTTAAAACCATCATATTAATATCTTTTGTATTATCTTTAAAACTTCCCCTTTTTGCTCAAAAAGTTTATATAGACATCACTTCTCCAGGCTTTAGAAAAGTCCCTATAGCTATTCAAACATTCTCAAATGGTAAGGAACTGTCAAATATTATCATAGATAATCTTGAATATACCGGTCTATTCAGCATCGTTGATGAAAAGCTTCATATTGAAGGAAACGAACAACCTTTCAACAAAAATAACTGGACATCACTACAAGCAGAGATAGTCGTAAAAGGACAAGTAATCAATGATAAAGCCATAAAGGTTTCATTTTCAGTATACGAAGTCTCAGATGGTAGAGAGATCTTGCGGAAAGAATATACATCAAAACAAATGAGCAGACAGATCGCTCATGCAATAGCAAATGATATTTACAAAATACTTACAGGATATGATGGAATATTTAAGACAAAGATATCTTATGTAAGTGACAAAGGTAAACATAAAGAACTAAAAATAATGGACTGGGATGGTCATAGAGCTTATGAAACTGGCATCACAGCAGATATATTTTTAAGTCCAAAATGGACATCTGATGGAAGCAAATTAATATACTCAAAAAATACATCCGGTAGATGGGGAATATTCACCTTAGACATGCACTCACTAAAAGAGCAAAATGTTTTTAAAGAAAAAGGGTTAAGCGTTAGTGGAAATTTTTTGCCTAACAATAAAGAGTTTGTCTTCGTTACCACTAAGGACGGAGTTTTTGATATCTATTTAGGAAATATAGTTAGCTTGACATATAAGAAGGTTATATCTTCCCCATGGATAGATATATCCCCAACTGTCTCACCAGATGGTAAAAAAATCCTTTTTACTTCTAATAGAACGGGCTCACCTCAGATATTCATTTCTGACATAAATGGGAATAATATCAAGAGATTAACCAACGAAGGCTCTTATAATACCTCACCAGTCTGGTCTCCCAAAGGTGACAAAATAGCATTCGTAAGCATGATAAATGGTAGACACCAGATAATGATTATGAGTATTGATGGCACTGGTTTAACGCAACTTACTAACTCAGGAAACAACGAAGAGCCTTCCTTTTCACCCGATGGCAGATTTATAACCTTTACCTCTGATAGAGATGGTATCAAAGGTATTTATATAATGCGATCTGACGGAAGTGGTCAAAGACGCATTACATCTCAAAAGCTTAAAGCTACTAACCCTTCCTGGTCACCATTTTAATTTACATTAATTTTAATACTTATTATATTGCATGTAAAACTTAGGTAGGTTTTTATTTATAATAAAAAATTCGCTGAGAAATATTAAGGTATGATAAAAAAGATGGGCTTAGCATAGATTAACCGATCAACTCATTTTTTTTATGTCTTGATTGAGAAAAACTAAAGATGAAAAGATAAAATTGAAAAATATAAAAAAACACTTTTATAATTTGATTTATCCTATTAATTGTTGATAAGATTTCCATAATTTCTATAAATCAATAACTCAACATACAGGGGCATGAAACTTAATAAAAAATTTTTTTTAATCGCAAAGACAGTAGCAATACTTTGTTTTGTAATTTTACTAATAAGCTGTGCATCTACTGATATTAAATTAAATAAAGAAGCAGAACTGGCTTATCAGCTCGGTATCTCATATCTTAATGAAGGCAACTATAAACAATCCTTTATCCATTTACAGAGAGCTTATGAGCTGACTCCCAAAAATACCGAGATCTTAAATAGCTTAGGCTTGATTTATATGCATTACAATGATCTACAACAAGCTAAAAAATTTTTCAAAGAGGCTATATTAATAGATCCAAACTATTCAAAGGCATATAATAATCTTGGTATAGTCTACACAAAAATGTCAAGATGGACCGAAGCAATAGAAAACTTCAAAAAAGCTTTGGCTAACCCTCAATATCAAAATCCTGAGACGGCCTTTTACAATTTAGGTATTTCTTTTTACAGACTTGGACAAAACGATTTAGCTATTAAAGCATTCAAAGACTCACTCAAAAGAGACCCCACTTTTATTTACTCTTACTATGGACTTGCTCTGGCATATAATAAAATTGGTAGATATGGGGAATCATCAGAGATGCTTACGATAGCCATAGAGAAAGATCCAACATACAATGGTGATAAAATTAAATTCATTAAAGATTTATATAAAAAATATCAAAATTCAGAAATAGAAGATCCGGATATAGAAGACTATCTTGATATAATTCATTACTAAAATAAAGGGATAAAATGAAAGACCAGATAAGAGTAAGATTTGCACCAAGTCCTACCGGTTTTTTACACATAGGTGGGGCAAGAACAGCATTGTTTAATTGGCTTTTTGCAAAGCATCACGATGGCGTCTTCATTCTCAGAATAGAAGATACTGACAGAAGCCGTTCTACAGATGATTATATGAAATCTATAATTGAAGACATGCAATGGTTAGGACTTCACTGGGATGAAGGACCTTACAGACAGACAGACAGATTTGAGATTTATAAGGAATTTGCAAAAAAACTTCTCAAAGAAGAAAAAGCATATTATTGTTATTGCTCTGCTGAAGAACTTGAGACAAAAAGGCAAGCTGCCATCTCATCTGGTTTGCCTGTTAAGTATGATGGTAAATGTAGAGAGTTAGATATAATCCCAGAAGACAAGCCTGCTGCCATTAGGTTTAAGATGCCCCAAGAAGGTCAAACTATTGTTAATGATCTTATTAAGGGAAAGGTTATTTTTGATAATACACAACTTGAAGATTTAGTGATTGTTCGTTCAGATGGTACCCCCACTTATAATTTCGTTGTGGTAGTAGATGACATTGAGATGAGAATAAGCCACATTATTAGAGGAGATGATCATCTAAACAATACACCAAAACAAATTCACATCTATAAAGCTTTCAACTCTCATATACCTGAATTTGCTCATCTTCCCATGATACTCGGTCATGATAAAAGCCGCTTAAGCAAAAGACACGGGGCAACCTCTGTGCATGCATATAGAGAAATGGGATATCTTCCTGAGGCATTGGTAAATTATCTCGTAAGACTTGGTTGGTCTTATGGAGATAAAGAAATTTTCTCAAAAGAAGAGATGATAAAACTATTTTCTTTAGAAAATATAGGCAAATCTGCAGCTGTCTTTAATCCTGATAAGTTATTATGGCTAAATAGCCAGTATATTATGAATACCGACTCTGAAAAGTTGGCGGAACTAATACTACCTTTTCTTATTAAAGATAACATCATCACAAATAAAGAAGAAGTAAATAAAAAGTGGTTAGCTAAAGCAATTGATCTGCTAAAAGAACGCTCAAAAACCTTACAAGAAATGGCAAACTCACTTAAGTATTTTATCTCTGATCTCATTGAGATTGACCCGAAAGCCAAAGATAAGTTTTTAACTTCAGAAAGCATTAAATTCTTAGCAGAGATTAAAGAGTTATTACTTAAATTAGATGACTTCAGTTCAAAGAATATAGAAAAGATATTCATAAATATAGCACAACAAAATAATCTCAAGCTTGGCTCTTTAGCTCAGCCTATGCGTGTTGCAATAACAGGTTCTACTGCAAGTCCTGGAATTTTTGAGCTAATGGAGACAATAGGAAAAGAAAAAGTTATAAAAAGACTTTCAAAAGTTATAGCAATAAAGTAATTTAACATGAAGTCATTTAAAGAGATTAAAGCTAATTATTACTTTACACCAGATGATGAAAAAAGACTTTTATCTATTAATAAAATTATGATTGAAAATGCCGAAAAGCCCATTCAAGCTCTTCATGAATGGATAATCCAAGTAAATAAAGCATCTCAATTCTTCAAAACTGAAGACAGAGCACGTGAGATTCTTATTGCTCGAAAAAAATGGTTTTTAGATCTCTTCAGCGGTGTATATGATAGCAGATATTACGAGAGTCTTATAAAAATTGGACAAATACATGTAAAATATTCTGTTGATCCCCACTACATGAACAGGGCTATTAATATAATAAGAAATTCTTGTATTGACATAATTACTACAAATTTAGAAGACTCTCAAGAAAGAACAAAGATAATTATATCCTTAGAGAAGATTTTAGATATAAATTTAGATGTAATCACTTCTGCTTACATAGAAGAGGAAATGAGATCTTATTCATCACTTTATAGGGTAAAAAACGTTCTTGTAGATATATCAGAAAAACTTTCACAAATAATGAACTTTGTCCTTATATTTGCCTTAATTGGTTTGAGTATAGCTATAGTTTTGCTTTTCATAACTAACATATCAACCATAATAGAGAGCAATATTGAACATGTTTTGATTACCACTTTGGGTTCACTCCTTTTTCTTTGGGTAATTATAGAACTTATAAATACAGAAATAAGGCATCTAAAGGGAGGTAAATTTAGAATTAGTATATTTGTCGGGGTTGCCCTTGTTGCATTTATTAGAGAAGCTTTAGTAAAAGCTTTAAAGCATGAGGCTGTAGAGCAGATGTACTTCCTTATTGCACTTATATTAACCTTAGGAATTGTTTTTTGGCTTGTATCTAAAGCAGAAGAAAAAATTTAGTTAAAAAACTAAACACAGGAGGTTAAAAAAATGCCTTTATATGATTTTAAGTGCGGTAAGTGTGGAGAAAACTTCTCATTAGTAATGAGTGTAAAAGAAAAAGAATCAGCCCAGATAAAATGCCCTAAATGCAACTCTGAAGAGATAAAACAACTTTATCTATCATATTACACGAAAACATCCAGAAAGTCTTAAAAAAAATTTTACAATAGGGGGCTTAAATGATTAAAAAGGCACTTATAAGTGTCTCAGATAAGACAGGAGTGATTAATTTTGCCAAAGACCTTATTAATCTCGGTGTAGAAATTTTATCAACAGGTGGAACAGCAAAAATACTAAAAGAACAGGGAATAAAGGTATTAGAGGTCTCCGACTATACAGGATTTCCTGAAATGCTTGAAGGCAGACTAAAGACCTTACATCCAAAAATTCATGGAGGGCTATTAGCAAAAAGAAAAGACCCTTCTCATATGCAATCACTGCAACAACACGGTATAGATCCAATTGATCTTTTAGTAGTAAATCTATATCCTTTTGAAGAGACTATATCTAAGAAGTCTGTTACATTTGAAGAAGCGATTGAAAACATTGATATTGGTGGACCTACTATGATTAGAGCAGCAGCTAAAAATTATCAAGACGTTGCCGTTGTTATAGACCCCAATGATTATCAAAGCATTATAGATGAATTAAGATCAAAAGGTTGCTCTTTATCAATAGAAACAAAACTAAAATTGGCTACAAAAGTTTTCATCCACACAGCCAGATATGATGCTCTAATTGCCGATTACCTTAGCGGTATTTCAGATAAAAAAGATGAATTCCCTAAATACCTCACCATCCCTTATAAACACCTATCTACCCTCAGATATGGAGAAAATCCCCATCAAAAAGCTGCTATATACAAAGACCATACAATGGGTTTATCTCTCACAGATGCTGTAATATTACAAGGTAAAGAGATGTCGTTCAATAACTACCTTGACACCCATTCCGCTCTGATGCTGGTTATGGAATTTGACGGAAAAGCTTGCGTGATCGTAAAACATAATAACCCCTGTGGTGTAGCAGTAGGAAATACAGCCGCTGAAGCATACAAAAAAGCCGAAAAAACAGATCCTGTTTCAGCCTTTGGAGGAGTTGTAGCTTTTAACACTGAAGTAGATGCTGAAGCAGCAAAAGCGATGTCAGAACTATTTCTCGAGGTAATTATTGCTCCTTCTTTTACCGCTGAAGCTCGTCACATATTTATGCTAAAACCTAATGTAAGACTCCTGGAGTTACCAGAGATCTCTTCAAATAGAATTATTACTTCTTGGGATATGAAAAAAATCATTGGTGGAATGCTCATCCAACAATGGGATATATCATCAGAGGATATTTATTCAATGAAGGCAGTTACCAAAAGACAACCAACAAAAGACGAATTAGATGCTCTGTCATTTGCATGGAAAGTTTGTAAACACGTTAAATCAAACGCAATCGTATATGCCTTAAAAGACCGTACAGTAGGCATAGGAATAGGTCAGACAAGCAGGGTCTATTCAGCTAAAATTGGTGCTTTGAACGCCTGCGAACCTTTGCGAGGAACTGTTGCAGCATCAGATGGTTTTTTCCCTTTTAGAGATGGCATAGATGTTCTCCATGAGATGGGAGTAACTGCTGTGATTCAACCAGGTGGTTCTCTTAAGGATAATGAAGTTATTGAAGCTGCTAATGAATATAATATGGCTATGATAATAACCGGGATAAGACATTTTAGACATTAATAAAGAAGGAGGCTTTAAAAATGAAAGTGCTTGTAGTGGGAAGTGGTGGAAGGGAACATGCCATAGTATGGAAACTCTCTCAGTCTAATACAGTTGACAGAATTTTTTGTGCCCCAGGTAATGCTGGAATCTCAGAAATAGCAGAATGCGTTGATATCAGCGTCAATGACTTTGATGCGTTAATCAATTTTGTCAAACATTACTGGATAGACATAACAATCGTAGGACCTGAAGAACCTCTTGCAAAAGGTATAGTTGATGTCTTTGAGAGAGAAGGAAGAAAAATAGTAGGGCCAAGTAAAATAGCTGCCCAAATGGAATCAAGCAAAGTTTTTGCAAAAGAATTCATGAAAAGACACAGAATTCCCACAGCAGAATACAAGGTCTTTACTTCCCACACCCATGCTGAAGAATATATCAGGATGAAGGGAGCACCTATCGTAATTAAAGCTGAAGGCTTAGCAGCAGGTAAAGGTGTTATAGTAGCCAATGACATTGATGAAGCTTTAAATGGTCTAAAGCTGATTATGAAAGATAAGATATTCGGAGATGCTGGAAATAGAGTAGTAATAGAGGACTGCCTCAAAGGTGAAGAAGCCTCATATATGGTCTTTACAGATGGTAACTCTATCTTACCAATGGCAAGTTCCCAAGATCATAAACGGGTTTTTGATATGGATCAAGGACCAAATACGGGTGGTATGGGGGCTTACAGCCCTGCCCCTGTTGTTACTTCTGAAGTAGAAAAGCTTATCTTAGATAAAATAATTAAACCTACCATTTTTGGACTCAAAAGCGAAAAGATAAAGTTTAAAGGCATCTTATATGCAGGATTAATGATAAAAGATGGGTTACCAAACGTTTTGGAATTTAATTGTCGTCTTGGAGACCCAGAAACTCAACCAATTATGATGAGGATGAATAACGACTTGTTAGATATTTCTCTTGCCATAGCAGATGAAAGACTTGATAAGATTATACCAGCGTGGCAAAACAACGCCTCCGTTTGTGTAGTGTTAGCCTCAGCGGGATATCCGGGAAAATATGAAAAAGGAAAAATTATCAAAGGATTAGATGAGGTTAAAAAACTTAAAGATACCGTAGTTTTCCATGCTGGAACTGCTTATGTTGATAACAACTTAGTAACAAATGGTGGTAGAGTACTTGGTGTAACTGCTTTAGGTGAAAATATAAAGTTAGCAAAAGAAAAAGCTTATAAAGCTATTGAGAAAATCCATTTTGAAGGAATGCATTACAGAAAAGATATAGCTGATAGAGCTCTAAACAGAAAATGAAGACACATTTAGATTGTTTCCCTTGCTTTTTAAAACAGACTATTATAGCTCTTAATTTAGCAACAGATGATAAAAAACTTCAGTTTGCTATTATAAAAGAAGTCTCAAAAGTAATATCCCAAGCCGATATTACAAAACCGCCAGCTTTTACTACTACGTTTATGCACAGAAAAATTAGACATATGCTCAAAAAAGATCCTTTTGCTACTGTAAAGAGAAAATATAACTCTGTCGCACTGTCTTTGTATCCTGAACTAAAAAAATTAATATGGCAGAGTAATGACCCTTTAATGACAGCTACAAGGTTATCAATCGCTGGTAATGTAATAGACTTTGGGATATATACAACAATAAATATTCATAAAACGATAAAGAAAGCCCTCGAAGAACCTTTGACTATTGACGATTTTACTAAGTTAAAAGCATTGCTTAACGAGAAAAAAGAGATTCTATATCTACTTGATAACTCAGGAGAGATAGTCTTTGATAAATTGCTTATTGAAGTATTAATCAATTTTGGTTTTAACATTAAAGCTGTAACGAAAGGTGAACCTGTTTTAAATGACTCTACTATTGAAGATGCAGAGGAAGTTGGACTTACAGAGACTTGCGAAGTTATTACCAATGACTCAGATTGTATCGGAACAATCCTTGAGATGACATCCGATAATTTTAAAGAAAAGTTCAGTAAATCAGAACTAATAATTAGTAAAGGGCAAGGGAATTTTGAGACACTAACTTATCAGTTTAAAGAAAAAAATAACAACAATAAAGATATTTGCTATCTTTTTCAATCTAAATGTGAAGTAGTTTCCAGAGAATTAGGATTACCCTTAGGCTCTATGATATTAAAAGTCAATTAATTTTATTTATAATAAAATATTTCTTTTACACTTGACTTTTATTTACAATTTAATTATCATACACTAATTTTTTAAAAGGAGGCTTACTGTGGAATCACCCACCATTTTAGGCGCAGTGCTAAAGGGCGTTCCTACTTATGTCTCATATTCATGGTTAGCAATGGGCTTTCTTACAGCAGTTTCTTTAGCTGTAAAGAATAAGCTCAGCCTAATTCCAAAAGGGGTACAAAATGTAATGGAGGTTTTTGCCGAATTTTTCCTATCTACTGCAAACAATAACATAGGGCATCATTATGGAGAGAAGTTTTATCCACTCTTAGGTACTATATTTTTATATATAGTAACCTGTAATCTATTTGGTTTGATTCCATACTTTGACTCACCAACCAGTAATATCAATACAACAGCCTCCATGGCATTACCAGTATTCCTACTTTATCAGTTTTATGGATTTAAAGTCCACGGAATTGGGTATATAAAACATTTCCTTGGACCGCTGAGGAGCCCTGCAGCAATACCGTTTATGATTTTTATGTTTTTCCTTGAACTTATTGGACATTTGGTTAGACCAGTCACTCTCTCTGTCCGACTTTTTGGGAATATGATGGCAAAACATGTCTTATTGACTATCTTAGGAATACTTGCACCAGTAATAATCCCTGTTGCTATTTTAGGACTGGGGACTTTAATAGGCTTTGTACAAGGTTATGTCTTTATGTTATTGACAACCTTATATCTTGCAGGTGCTGTAGAAGAAGCACATTAATTTATTTATTAGGAAAGGAGGGAATTTATGAAGAAAATTTTATTAATCACTTTACTTTCGCTTTTAATCACATCTCTTGTAGCTACCGTTGCTTTTGCAGCAGAAGCAGCAGCATCAGATGCTAAACTCAATTACTATGCCTTTGCCACACTTGGTTGTGCAATAGGTATTGGACTTGCAGCGTTTGGAACTGGAATCGGTATGGGTCATGGTCTAAGAGGTGCTGCCGAAGGAACGGCAAGAAATCCTGGAGCATCAGGTAAAATTATGACAACTCTAATCATTGGTTTAGCAATGATTGAGTCTCTTGCTATTTATGCTCTTGTTGTAGTTCTTATTACTTTCTTTGCAAATCCATTTGTAAAATAATTTTATCTCAAAAATTCATAACAAAAAAGGGGTCTATAAATAGACCCCTTTAATTTTTTTAAATTTTTATTTTTTTATTCACCCATACCCATCTCTTTCTTAAGCCAATCTTTTATTTTTGAGTTAATGGGATACATTCCAAAATATTCTTTATCCCTATTCTCAACTAAAGCCTCAACTATAAGATCTTGTGGAACTTCATTTATTATAGCAAGGGTCGTACCACAATCATTAATTGTATGTTTCATTAAATAAACAGTAGGTTTCTTTGAAAGAGTATCTATGTAAAAGATAAAACCCTTTATAACTTCTCTATACTCAATACCACTTTCGGTAAGCTTACACCGTGGTTTCATAAGATCCTCAGGATTAATATCCCAAAGAATAAACTCTTTAATATAAGGATCATCTTTAATGTCCTCAAAACTAAGTAACTCTCTATATAACATTGTTCACCTCATTGTTTTTAAATATTATGTTTTATGTTTGTTTTCGTCTTTCTGGAACTACAACCCTTTTTATTGAACCTTCGTTCCATTCCTTTGAAACATATAAGCCACAATAACAACTACCATATTCTTTTATATCAGGCTCAGCATACTTACAAGGACAAATAATATCGCTGTCTTTCCATTGAATACCCGTAGCAAGTCTACAAGGACATGACCTATAACCATATCTTTCCTCATTTTTAAGCAAACCAGCAAGTATATCAAGAACAAAATCCTTATCTTTATTTAACTCAATGCCACGAGATTTAGCATATTTATCAAGTATTTCATAAAGTTTTTCTGGAGTCATTTTATTTCAATAACCTTTTTAAGTAATTCTTCATCGTAACCACATATAACTTCTTCTACTACCACAGTGGGATAAGTAGCCTCAGGGTTATATTTTCTTAACTCCTTAGATGCTACCCATTGCTCACCACTATCCAACAAATCAACCTCTATATTTTCAAACTTTATATTATTATCACTTAAAAACTTTTTTACCCTCTTACAAGTTGGGCACGTACTCAAACTATACACCCTAACTTTTTTCTGCCCCGGCATCTGAAGTAGCTCCTTAAGCATTAAATTCTTTAAAAAAATCTGGATACATCTCGTTAAAAGCCTGTGAGCTAGAAATAGCGACATCTTCTAACATCTCAAGGCTCGCGATACTTATTTTCTCAACTGGCACCTTGAGCCTTTGGGCAACATCAATAAGTGCCATTCCATCTCTATAATGTAACTCAGCTATCATGACCTTCATAGCATCATCAAATATTAAATCTTTTAAGTTTGCATCTACTATTTCCACTTCCTTACAAGACTCGTCAAAAGCCCTGCCTTCACGTAATGACTTTAATATCTTCTCAATTGAATCATTATATATAGCTGACTCTTCTGTTGTATATTTCTTGTAGGAAAAATTCTTCATGCCTTTGCTCCTTTTTAATTATTTTAACACATAACAATAAAAATAATGAAAAAAAAGAATCCCGAAAAGATTTACAAAATATCAAAGGACAGAGCAGTCTTTTATTATCTCTTCTACCATTGCAGAGATGGTTGCCTCCTTAGGCATTATATGAACCTTTAACCCAGTTTTCTCTATAGCTTTAGCAGTAATAGGACCTATGGCGGCGATCTTAAGGTTTTTCAGAATATCTATAGCTTCAATGCCCACAATGTTCATAAAGTTATTAAATGTTGAAGCACTTGTGAAAGTAGCTACTGTAATCCTGCCAGATTTTAGAAATCTTTGCAGTCTTTTTGCATGTTTTTCAGGCTTAACTGTCCTATAAGCCTCAGGTATATCTATACTACCGCCTAATTCCCTAATCTGTTGAGGAAAACTCTCCCTTGCCTCATACGCCCTTGGCATCAATATCTTCAAATTGCTAAAGGAGTTGTTAGATAAATTGTTTGAGAAAGCTTTTATTAAGCCTTCTGCATTAAACTCCTCAGGAATAAAGTCAGCTAAAATCCCATATTTTTTTAGCTCTTCTGATGTTTTAATACCTATACAACATATTTTAAGACTCTTTAAATCTCTGGCATCTTTATTAAGATAGATTAATCTCTCAAAGAAAAACTTAACAGCATTTTTACTTGTAAAAACTAACCAGTTATAATTGTCTATACTACTTATAGAGTTGTCTAAATCTTTAAAATCGGGAGGCGGTATTATTTTTATAGTTGGAAACTCAAAGATTTCTGCCCCAAGCTCTTCTAGCTTAAAGTACTCCTTAGTGTATTCTCTTGTTATTAGTATCCTTTGTCCAAACAATGGCTTTTTTTCATACCAGCTAAGTTTAGCTCTCAAAGTTACAACATTGCCAATGATCATAACAGCTGGTGGCTTAATATCTGCTATTTTTGAGTCTCTCTCGATATTAACAAGTGTGCTAACTACAGTCTTTTGATCAGGTCTTGAACCCCACCTAACAATAGCAGTCGGGGTCTCTGGATCTTTACCATTGTCAAGTAGTTTACGAGTTATGTTTGGAAGGTTTTTTACTCCCATCAAAAACACAAGGGTATCAAAATGCTTGGCAAGACCTTTCCAATCAATGTTACTTTCAGCTTTTGTAGCGTCTTCATTACCTGTTATCACTGCAAATGAGGAAGAATACTTTCTGTGAGTCAAAGGGATACCAGCATAAGCAGGTGCTGCTATCGCTGAGCTTACCCCAGGAACTATCTCAAAATCAATCCCCTCTTCAGCAAGTGCTTCAGCTTCTTCTCCGCCTCTTCCAAAAACAAAGGGATCACCACCTTTAAGCCTACAAACCGTTTTACCCTCTTTTGCTTTCTGTATTAATGCTCTATTTATCTCTTCTTGAGACATCTCATGATGCCCACCTCTTTTGCCTGCATAAATAAACTCAGCTTCCCTATTTATATAATTTAGAATCTGGGCGTTCAAATGGAAATCATAGACTACTACATCTGATCTTTGTAAATAATATAACCCTTTTATTGTGAGTAGACCTATATCACCTGGCCCAGCTCCTATTATATATACCTTACCTTTTTTCATTGTATACCTCTTGCAGAATCTTCTTTGCACCTGAATAGAGGAGTTCCTCAGCAAGCTCTTTTCCGATCTCTTCTGCTCTTCGGGGGTCTCCAGATAGCTGACTCTTAATTACCCTTTCACCCTTTAAATCGCTTATAAGTCCTTCTATAATTAATTTATACTTATTATTACCTCTTGAGATCTCATCATTTTTAGTGTTCAGATTCTCTTTTGTACTACTTATAAGTGTTGGCTCAAGTCTTGCGAATGCTGCTATAGGCACTTGACAACCACCCTCAAGTTTTTTCAAAAAAGCCCTCTCTGCTGAAACACACATCCATGTCTGGTAATGATTTAAGGGTTTTATAAGTTCATTAATATATTCATCATCTAATCGGGCCTCTATACCTATTGCTCCTTGTCCGATAGCAGGAAGACAGACATCCGTAGACAGCACCTCTGTAATCCTTTCTGCCAAACCTAATCTTTTTACCCCAGCTACTGCTAAGATTATAGCATTGTATTGCCCTTCATCAAGTTTTTTTAGTCTCGTATCTAAATTCCCTCTCAAAGAAACTACCTTAAGATCTGGTCTTTTATTCAATAATTGGCAGGAACGTCTAAGACTACTTGTGCCTAAGATTGCTCCCTTAGGCAGATGAAAAAAGCTTTTAACCTCAGCAGTTGAACCCTTCAAAGGTGACACAAAAGCATCTCTTGGATCTTCTCTTTCACATATAGCTAAAAGATGTAGTCCTTTTGGTAATTCCGTTGGAACATCTTTCATGCTATGGACGGCTATATCTATGGTTTTGTTTAGCAAAGCTTCCTCAATTTCTTTAACAAATAATCCCTTCCCACCTATCTTCGCTAAAGGAACATCTAAAATTTTATCACCCGTTGTTTTAATTTTATGCAGCTCAATATTAAGATAAGGGTACAGTTTTAATAACTGAGATCTAACCCATTCTGCTTGCCACAAAGCAAGTTTACTACCACGAGTGCCTATGACAATATTTTTTTTCATTAATAATTATCTAACTTAAAGTAATCTTTCTCTATTAATCTGCCCATTTTTCATAAAAAACTATCTCTGAAAGAGGCTTTCTTTCGGGCATTTTCATCTCTTTCTTTTCATCAAGTAAATAACCAATAGGAAATAAACCAACAATCCTTATATTTGATGGGATATTAAGTAAATTACGAATGGCATCTTCTTCAAAAATACCAACAAACACCGTGCCTAATCCGAGCCCTCTTACAGCAAGCATCAATGTTTGAGAAGCAATACCTACATCAGTCATATAGTAAGGCTGATTCCATATAGTGCCTGATTTTGTAGGATCAGCACAAAGAACTATTACAACAGATGCTTCAGCTATAGCTTTTGTAGCTGGATTTGCTTTATACCCCATTGGTTTTAGAAATGATTCCACATAGGACAACTCGCTAATCCTTTTTATATTGTCCTTCTCTCTAACAACAATAAATCTCCAGCACTGCAAATTTGCCCAAGAAGGTGAGTAGCGAACCAGATCAAGAATAGTTGTTATATTCTCGTCAGAGACTGGTTTATCACTAAATCTTCTGATACTTCTTCTTGTTTTAATTGCCTCAAATAAATCCATAGCTTGCCTCCAATAATCTTTTATTGATTAAATTATTCTTCTTAGGTGATTAATTTTTATCAATACTCTCTGTTTCGTTTAAAATTTCAAACTCTCTAAGTTCATTTTTTAGCTTTAAACTGACCCCTAAGACTTTAAGCTCTAACTCTGCTAAAGAAAGTTCGTAAATAAACTGCATGTTATCAAGTAACACAATATATTCTTTGATTAAATGCTCATCAGAATGAACATACAAAGTATTTTCTAACATCAATTCGCCTTTTGTTTTTAAGTTTCTATTCAAAAAGATCTCCATAAACTGGTTATATATTATGTGTAATAGTTTAGCCTAAAGATTTTTTTTATTTCATCTTTTTGAAATAGTTTATATTATTTTGTAAGTTCTGACTAAGTTTCAATAAAGTAAAGATACTTTTCAATAAGAAAAAAACAAGCCATTATTAAATAAATAAAATTCCTATTTTTTAAATAGATTAAATAGTAGCTATCTTAAAGCGTAGACTTAATTTTAATCACCGAAACAAAGCTTAGTTTAACCTTATTTTTAAAAAATTCGCTTATCATCTCAAGTAATATCTAAAGAGTAAAAAAGCAACCCTAACAAATAATAATTGCTTAGGGTTGCTAAAAAAGAAGATGACCAAAATTAATCAGGTGTTTGTTTATGCTCTAAAACGGTAATTATAAAATCATCAGGTTTGGGGAGACCTGCCAGTTTCCAGGCAACCATTGGACTAACAAACTGCTCAGTTACACAGTTATGCGGTTGATGAATGTTCTTGCATACCGCATTAAGGATAGGAAAGAAATTAAACTCCTTGTAAAACTGCCTTACAAACTTTAAGATATCCAACTTTTCCTTAGTAAGTTCTTCAATTCCCTCTTTTTCAGCAAGAGCACAAGCTACCTTCTCGTTCCAATCATCAAAATTGACCAAGTAACCCTCTTCGTCCACATTTATCTTTAAGTCACCATATTCAATTATTGGCATTACCTAACCTCCTTAGTCTCGAGACTCAAAATTTTTGATAAACTGCCCTATCTGTACTCCAAGGTAAATACATCTAATATTATTCATACAATCATCAGCATCTCTTTTTTCAAGATGAGTGGTTAATTCCTTATCATTTTTTAAAAATTTCACTAAATACGCATTTTTATTTGAGTCAAATTCAAGGAATAAAGAGATACCATGTTGCTTTATCTCAGGATACATCTCAAGAATTTTATCTTTAAGAGATTCCATAGTATAAGCCATAATCCCTACCTCTGCATATTTATTATTTTTGCTGAAACATATCTCGCCTCAACGGCTGACCAATTAATATTCTTAAAAAAGGCTTCTATATAATCTGCTCTTTTAAGCCCATAATCAATCATAAAAGCATGTTCAAATACATCCATAATTAATAAAGGATTACACCCTGAAGGATGTGAGACATCATGCTCATTAATCCAGAAATTAATTAATCTATCTTGAAACAAGTCCTGATAAAGAACTACCCATCCTACTCCTCTCATAGTCCCTGTTGCTTTAAAATCTTTAATCCAGGCTTCATAACTTCCAAAACTTGAGGTGATAGCTTTTGCCAGATTGCCATTTGCATTTAATTGAGATTTACCTCCCAAATTTTCAAAATAATACTCATGCAACCTCATTCCATTAAACTCCCATCCTAAGCGCCTTTTTAATTCAGCATATTCAGCTGAAGCAGTGTTGCCATCTTTAAGTATTTGAGAGAGGCTATCAAGAAGTTTGTTAGTGTTTGTAACATAGCCTTGATACAATGTAAAATGATTTTTTAATAAAGTCTCACTAAAACCTTCCATACCTATTAGGTGTGCATAGTCTTTAGCAACATAAGACATAATAATCCTCCTTTTAAATTGACAGTTTCTTCAAAGCCTCTAAAGCTCTCTCATAATTGGGCTCAGAGGTTATCTCAGGTACTATCTCAATATACCTTATAATATCATCCTTATCAATAATAAAAACAGCACGGGTTAACAGTCTTAACTCTTTGATCATAACTCCATAGGCATTTCCAAAAGAGGCATCCTTATGGTCAGAAAAAGTTAGTACTCTATTAATACCTGCAGTAGTGCAAAACCTTGACAGGGCAAAGGGAAGATCCATGCTTATATTTAAAACAAGAACATCCTGTGAAAGATTAGCTGCCTCAGCATTAAACCTACGAGCTTGCAAGTCACATACTGGAGTATCTATTGAAGGAGTTACACTAATTACTTTTATCTTCCCTGTAAAATTCTTTAGTCCAGTAATATTCAAGTTATTATCTAATACTAAAAAATCAAGTGCCTTATCACCTACTTTAAGTTCATTGCCAATCAATGTTAATGGCATGCCTTTGAATGTAATTACCCCTTTTCTTTCCATCTAATCACCTCTTTCTAATTTATGAAAAAGCTTAGCATTCTACTTTAATTTCTTAGAATCTTTCAAACTTCACGAACTCACTTAAATCCCTTCTGAAAGCTCTTGGAAGTAACTGAATATCTTTCTTAAGGTACCCAACAGCTATTAACATAGGTATTATCTTTTCTTCGGGAATATTAAACTCCTTTTTAACACAGGCTTCGTCAAAACCATCCATAGGATGGGTCTCAAGTCCAAGCCCTTTGGCAGCAACCATTAGGTTCATAGCAAATAGAGATGCGTTTTTTATTGCAAAAAATTTCCTTTTAAGACTATCTGGTTCCCCCTGCAGCTGATATACCATGGATCTATAAGTCTGCCTCATTTCATGTTGCATGTAACCAAGTTTTTCCCAACTGTCAAAAACTCTATCTATATTTTCTTCAATTGCTAAAGGATCCGCCACGATAATCAAGACAAAGGAAGCCTCCTCTACCTTTGGTTGATTAAAGGCACATTGTCTTAAAACTTTTTTTCTCTCGCTATCCTTTACCACTACAACTTTCCAGGGCTGTAAATTAAAAGATGAAGGTGCAAGATTCGCTATTTCAATAAGCTCTAATATCTTATCTTGAGAGATTTCTATATTTGGCTCAAAAAAGTTTATAGAGCGTCTGCTTTTTAATGATTCATTATTTTCCATAATCCACCTCCAATTCTGATTTTATATATAATTTTAGCAGAAAAATATTAAAAAAGTATGAAAACTTTTTTATAATTTTCTTTGAGATGTTTCTATAAAACCTTAAAGCCTAAGAGTATAGTTAAAGTATTAAACTACTCCATTTATAAAAAACTAACTTTAGATTGTGGAAATAATATAGAAATCTTTGAGAAAAGCAATAATAATCTTACACATGAAAAAAATTCTCGTTAAACATACAATAAAAAATTTTTTTGATTTAATTTTAAAAAAACCTTGACAAGTGATTTAAAATTTTTTATAATTTTATTAGCACTCACTTATGATGAGTGCTAATAAAATTAAGGAGGGATAAAAGATGGTATGGTATGAGATTGATCCCTTTGCAAGATTTTTCGATTCATGGCGTGAATTTGACCGTATAAAAAAGCTTATGAGAGATATTTCTTCTACCTCTGAAAAAGAGTTTCCGTTGATTAATATTTGGGCAGGCAATGACATTGCAGTAGTAATGACTGAAATTCCAGGGGTAGACTATAAAGATGTAGATATTTCTGTTTTAAATAACACATTAACAATTCGTGGAGCTCGTCAGCCAGAGAAGATAGAAGAAGGTGAATCTTATCACAGGAGAGAAAGATGGCATGGACAATTTGCCAGAACCATTGAACTACCATTTAATATTGAAAGCGAGAAAGTTGAGGCTCGTTTCATAAAAGGTGTTCTTTACATTTCATTACCTCGTGCAGAAGCGGATAAACCTAAAAAAGTTTCTATAAAATCTGAGTAAGATGAGGAGGTAAAAAATGGCAACAGCTATAAAAGATGTTCAAAAAAAAGAAACCTCAATACCTGAAAGAGGTGAGCGTACAAGACAACGGAGAATATACACACCTTCAGTAGATATTATCGAAAAAAAAGATGAAATAATTGTTATTGCTGATATGCCAGGGGTTGATGAGAAAAGCGTTGATATAACCCTTGAAAAAAATGTTCTTACAATTTACGGGAAAGTAGAGATAGATTTTGCTGAAAATTACAAACTGAGATATTCAGAGTTTGGTATCGGTGATTATGAAAGGGTCTTTACCCTCTCAGATGAAGTTGACAGAGAACATATACATGCTACTGTAAAAAATGGCGTTTTAAAGATAATTTTACCTAAAGCAGAGTCAGTCAAAACTAAAAAAATTCCAATCAAAGCTGAATAAATAAAACAACAAACTAAAAGGAGGGGTTAAAATATGAGCATTAAAGATCTTATGCCATTTGGTAAAAAAAGTGTCCGTATAAGAGATGAAGAGGAGCATCCATTTAATCTTTTAAGGAGAGAGATTGATTCACTTTTTGATAACTTCTTCCGCAGCTTTGATATATTGCCCTTTGAAAGCCGCTTTTCTACATTCTCTCCTAAGGTTGATATAGTAGAAAGCGAAAAAGAGATAAAAGTTTTAGCTGAACTTCCAGGGATAGATGAGAAAGACATAGAAGTAACCCTTAATAAAGATAGCTTAACCATAAAAGGTGAGAAAAAAGAAGAAAAAGAAGAAAAGAAAGAGGGATACTACAGAATGGAGAGAGCCTATGGAGCTTTCAGTAGAACTATACAGCTTCCTATTGAGATAGAACCTGATAAAGCAGAAGCACAGCTTAAAAAGGGAGTTTTAACAGTAACCCTTCCTAAATCTACAAAAACTTTAGAAGAAACTAAAAAGATTAATATAAAAGCTGAATAATTATAAACAATTTTTAAAAAAGGCAGGTTTTTAACCTGCCTTTTTTAAAAGCCCTTTTAAAATCAATGATACAACATAATTATAATAAAACCAGTAAACATCAAAATGGAACCGAGCATCCTTTCATGAATATTAGTTTCCTTGAAAATAAAATAGCCCAATAAAACCCCTATAATAAGACTTAATCTTTTAACTGCTATTACATAAGCAACCTGTGTTAAGCTCATGGCTAAAACATGTGATATTATCATTAAAGAATATAAAAACCCTGGCAATATAATAGTTTTGATAACCTTCCTATCAGGTAAATTAATTCTACAATCTTTCCTTAATAATGCTAAAGGTGTTAGTAATATTGTTACAATAATAAAAAAGAAATTTGCAAAAAAGATAGGTGAAGATAGTTCTATAGCCTTTTTCCCTAAAGAAGATGTTAGAGCATAGATTAGAGAGACTAATATCATATAAACAGAACCTTTTTCTCTCTTAATTGCTACAAATGGTTCTAAGATACCCTTTTTAAACTCCCTTATATGCAAAAGATAACCACCAGTGACGATTAACAATATGCCTATCCCACCACTGATTGATACACTCTCACCAAGAATCAAATAAGAAATTAATATAAGAAATAGAGGAGTGAGTGAAAGGAAAGGTAAAGTAACACTTAAAGGAGATATTTTTAAAGCTTTTATATATAAAATTATAGCAAAAATTTCTAAAGGCAAAGCTAAGATAAATATTATGAAGAAATCTAAGGAGAGTGGCGGTATCTCAATAAATAAAAAACTAACAAACAACAAAGGTAAAGAAAATGATAACCTAAGCCATGCAACTGTATATTCATCTGGATATTCTTTAAGAGCTTTTTTTACTAAGGCATCACTTAAAGATAATGTAAGAGCTGACAATAAAGCAAAATATACCCAGCTATTTAGCATTCAGTTTTTATTTGATTCAGCAATAACTTATCTACTAAACACTAACCTCCTTAAAGAGAAAAAATTGTTCTATAGCATTATAAAATATATCTACTTAAGTCCTGATCTCTCACAATATCACTAAGCTTCTCTTTTACATAATTACTGTCTATGATAACTTTTCTATCGATAATCTCAGGAGCTTCAAAAGATAAGTCCTCAAGAAGCTTTTCTAAAACTGTATGAAGTCTTCTTGCTCCAATATTTTCAGTTTTATCGTTCACCTCTGCAGCTATTGAAGCTATATCGTGTATAGCCTCTTGAGTAAACTCTATCTCAATACCTTCTGTCTGTAGCAAGGCAGTATACTGTTTTATTAAAGCATTATGTGGCTCTGTTAAAATCCTAATAAACTCACTCTTTCCTAAGGAATCAAGTTCAACCCTTATTGGAAACCTACCTTGCAATTCTGGTATTAGATCAGAAGGTTTTGCTATGTGAAATGCACCAGCTGCTATAAAAAGTATATGATCAGTTCTTACGGCACCATGTTTTGTTGCCACTGTAGAGCCCTCAACTATAGGTAGAAGATCCCTTTGAACTCCTTCTCGGGATACATCAGGTCCATAACCATGTCCTCTGCTTGTAATTTTATCAATCTCATCAATAAATACTATACCTGCCTGTTCTGTTCTTTCAATAGCTTCTTTCTTTACCAATTCCATATCAATTAGTTTATTTGCTTCATCCTGAGTAAGTAAAATTAATGCTTCTGGTACTTTCACTTTTTTTCTTTTTGCCTTCTCAGGAAAAAAATTTCCCAACATTTCCTTAAGATTCATCTCTATCTCATCAAGTCCTACATTAGAGATAACCCCGAAAGGCATTATTTTCTCCTTTATCTCTATCTCTACATATCTTGAGTTAAGCTTTCCCTCCTTGAGCTGAGTCTTTAATTTCTCCCTTGTGCTTTTGTATTGCTCCTTTTCTGTATCTTCTATGATTGCACCTCTTATGTTTCTCAAAGGAGGTAAGAGAAGATCTAATAATCTCTCTTCTGCAAGGTTTTTTGCTTTTTCATAAACCCTTTCCATATGCTCTGCTTTTACCATCGCTAAGGATATCTCGGTAAGATCTCTGATCATAGACTCAACATCTCGCCCCACATACCCAACCTCAGTATACTTAGAAGCCTCAACCTTAATAAATGGTGCATTTGCAAGCTTTGCAAGTCTTTTAGCTATCTCTGTTTTGCCGACACCAGTTGGACCAATCATGATTATATTCTTTGGTAATACTTCGTCTTTAAGATCCGAGGAGATTCTCTGTCTTCTCCATCTATTCCTTAGAGCTATTGCAACTGATTTTTTAGCTTTATCTTGACCGATTATGTATTTATTAAGTTCTTCAACAATTTTCTTTGGTGTAAGGCTATCCATCTATTTCCTCTACTAAAAAATTTTTATTTGTATAAATGCATATATCTGATGTAATCTCCATTGCTTTAAAAACTATCTCGCAAGCAGACAAGGTAGTATTCTCGTACAAAGCCCTTGCTGCTGCCATCGCATAAGGACCTCCTGAACCTATTGCTGCAATATCTTTGTCAGGTTCAATTATATCACCAGTACCTGAGAGGATAAAGATATTTTCTTTATCAGCGACAATAAGCAATGCCTCAAGTCTTCTAAGAATCTTATCAGTTCTCCAATCTTTTGCAAGCTCTACCGATGCTCTTTTAATATTTCCTTTATATGCCTCTAATTTTGACTCAAACCTTTCAAAGAGCGTAAATGCATCAGCAGTAGCACCAGCAAAACCAGCCAAGATTTTATTATTATACATCTTTCTTATTTTCTTTGCATTGTGTTTTAATATCGTACTGCCAAGGGTAACCTGCCCATCACAGGCAATAGCAACCTTTCCATTTTTTTTCACACACAATACTGTAGTTCCTTGAATCATTTAACCTCCAAAATAGATATCTAAAAATTCATAGCTCAACTTTGAAATATAAAAACTATTCTTTATTGCCAAAAGGATGTGCCTTATCATAGACTTCCATTAATTGTTCAATATTTAAATGGGTGTATTTTTGAGTAGTGCTCAACGATGAATGTCCTAAAAGTTCTTGTATAACTTTCAGATCAGCTCCACCAACCAAAAGATGGGTAGCAAAAGAATGTCTAAGGGTATGTGGCCCTACTTGCCCCTGTATCCCAATATTTTTTGCATATTTAACCACTATTCGTCTTACCTGTCTGTCTGTGAGTCTACCACCTCTTATATTCAAAAAAAACGCTGGCTCAGTACTGATTGAGGGTTTTTTCTTCTTCAATAAAATCCTCTCTACCAAATAAGACTTAAGAGCATCAGCAGCCTTATCTCCAAAAGGTACGATCCTTTCTTTTTTACCTTTACCTTTAACCTTAAGGAAGCCTTCTTTAAAATTTATATCATCTATATTTAAGACTGCTAACTCACTCACTCTTAACCCACTACAATATAGTAATTCCAATATAGCCTTATCCCTTAATTTAAAAAAACCTATCCCTTGAGGTGACTCAACAAGATCAAAAGCTTCATCAACTGATAAGAATCTTGGCAATTTTTGACTCTTCTTAGGCATAGCTACTAATTTCGCTATATTTACTTTTATTATTTTTTCTTCATACAAAAAACTTAAAAAAGACCTCAAAGTAGATAGTTTTCTTGATACTGTTGTAGAAGATTTTCCTGATAAATTTAAATCTGAGAGAAACCTTCTAATGTCTTTAGGCTCTAAATCTTCTAAAGAAACTTTACAACAAAAGAGGAATTCTTCTAAATCCCTCCTATAAGCTCTTATTGTATGTTTTGAAAATCCTCTTTCTATAGCTATATATCTAATAAACTTCTCTAAAAATTCCATAGCAGTTGATTGCATTTTATTAATTGTTAATTAAATATCCTTAGAAGGGCAAATATCTCTTAATACACAATTATCATGCTGAGGTTTTTTAGCTTGACATATCTTTCTTCCATGCAAAATAAGTAGATGTGACATGATACCCCAGTCTTCTTTTGGCACAATGTTCATTAAATCTTTTTCTATCTTCCGAGGGTCATTATTTTTTGTTAACCCAAGCCTCACAGACAGCCTCTTAACATGTGTATCTACAGCTACACCTTCATTTATGCCAAAAGCGTTGTAAAGAATAATATTTGCTGTTTTTCTTGCTACCCCAGGTAGTTTTGTCAATTCTTCCATTGAAGCTGGAACAATACCTTTATACTCATTTAAAATTATCTCTGCAACTCTCTTAATATTTTTTGCTTTTGTTTTGTAATAGTTTATAGATCTAATATCATTTTGCAACTCTTCAGTTGTCACATTAACATAGTCTTGAACTGATTTATATTTTTTAAATAAATTAGAAGTCACTTTATTTACTAAGATATCAGTTGCCTGAGCAGATAAAACTGTTGCAACAAGAAGCTCAAAAGGGCTATGAAAATTTAAAGCTGTTTTTGGTTCAGAGTATTCCTTTTTTAAACGCTCTAATATGATCTTTATTTTTCCATCTGTCATAAATATGCTCCCTATACAATGTTAATAGATGATATTATATAATTTTTCATGCAAATTTGTTCTTTAATCTTTATTTGGTAAGACATTTATCAGCACGATCTCAGGCGGTGATAATATTCTAATTGGAGGTCCTGATGTGCCTACACCCCTACTTATGTAAAGGTAGGAGTTTGGTGGATAAAAATGTAATCCTGTATGAGCTTCATAGTAGAAGAATGTTATAACACTCAAAGGAAATATCTGACCTTTATGGGTATGTCCTGAAAGCTGTAAATCAAACAACCCAAGATAATCAGCTTTAACATCAGGTCTATGTTTTAAGAAAATAGAATATTTATCTTGTGGCAATCTTGACAATATCTCTTTTTCGCTTAATGAAAAGGTGTTGCCAAAGTTTTTGGAGACAGGGTCATCAATACCAGCTATGTTAAATTTATCTAAAATCGTTATAAACTCACCTCTTAATACTGTAAACCCCGCCTTTTGTAAAAAATCTACAGCTTGTTCTACACCGACATAAAACTCATGATTACCTAAAACAGCATACTTACCGTATCTTGTCTGAATTTGATTAAATGGCTCAATTAGCTCTTTTTGGTTATTAATCTGCCCATCCACAATATCACCTGTTGCAACTAAAATATCTGGCTCAAGTTCATTTATAATTTTCGCTATTTTCTTGAGCCTTTTTTCTCTTAAGATAGGTCCTATATGTAAATCTGATATCTGGACAATCTTTATACCATCTATATTATTGTTTAACTTATCCGACCTGATAACTATTTTGTGAACCTTCACATGGCTTGCCTCAAAAAAACCATAAAACAACAATATGATTGCAAGACAAAACAGTAACAAAAAATTTTTCTTAGGTGAAAAAGATTTAAAGATAGGGAAAAACTTGGAGAAGTAACTTTTTGGAACCTTCAATAAATCATTAAAGAGCAGTAGCAATGAAAATATAAAAAGAAACCCCATCCAGGTAAAAGCTACGTAAGCAAAAACTTGTAACTTTATAGGATTTCCAAAAGCGTAAAAGACTCTGACAACTATAGGCACTACAACCATCAGGAAGGAAAAAATTAATAAAGCTAAAACCTTTTTTCTATTTAAATTAAAGGCATCTTTAAGCTTCTTTAGAACATAAAGATGCATTAGGGTGTAAACAAAAAAATATAAGAAAGGAAATAACCTCATCAAGTTGATAATCTTTATAGAACGTTTATGTTAAAATAGATGCAAAACTCATTTTTCAATCAATTTAAGAAAATCAGTTAGTTGAAAAATATATGGAAAAATAAAAAAAACTCTGTTAAAATTATATCTTATTTTGATCTGGAGAATAAATAATGAAAGGTCAAGTCGCAATAGTAACTGGTGGCAGTAGAGGAATCGGCAAAGCTATCGCTATGGCACTTGCTAAAAAATCAGTAAAAGTAGTAGTCGTTGGGACTAAACAAGAAACAACCAGCCAGACAGCCAAAGAATTAAGCAATTTAGGAACAGACAGTATTGCTATAGCTGCAGATGTTTCAAATAGTGCAGATGTAAAAAATATCTTTGACTCTACGATAAAAGAATTTGGTAAGGTTGATATTCTGATAAACAATGCAGGAATCACTAAGGATGCACTTATCATTAGAATGAAAGATGAAGAATGGGATAGAGTCATTGATGTGAACTTAAAAGGGACTTTTTTATGCTGTAGAGAAGCTATTAAATTAATGATCAAACAAAAATATGGAAGAATAATAAATATTTCATCAATAGTAGGTTTTATGGGCAATATTGGACAGGCAAATTATAGTGCTTCAAAGGCAGCAATAGCAGGACTTACGAAAACCTTAGCAAAAGAATATGCTAACAGAGGCATCACTGTAAATGCAGTAGCACCTGGCTTTATCACCACTGATATGACCGAGACGATTCCAGAGAACATTAAAACAGAGATGCTTCGTTCAATACCTATGGGTAGGTTTGGAGTTCCTGAGGATATCGCTAATGTCGTTGTTTTTTTAGCATCCCCTGAAGCATCTTATATAACAGGTCAAATATTGCATGTAAATGGCGGAATGTATATGTAGTCCGTTTCCAAAATTCATCGTTTTCAATTACTGCTCAAAGAGGAGGATAATAATGATTGAAGATAGGGTAAAGGAGATAATAGCCAAACAACTTGGAGTTGAACAATCAGCTATTACCCCTGAGGTATCTTTTATTGACGATTTAGGTGCTGACTCTCTTGATACTGTAGAACTTGTCATGGCTTTTGAAGAGGCTTTCAACATTGAAATTCCTGATGAAGACGCTGAAAAGATTAGTAAAGTAAAAGATGCAATAGAGTACATTAAAAATAAAGTCAATGGATAATAGAAGAGTTGTAATTACAGGGATGGGCATCGTATGCCCAATAGGCATAGGCTTAGAAGAGTCATGGAAAAACGCTGTTGAAGGTAAGTCAGGTGTCTGCAATATAACCCAGTTTGATGCCTCAGCTTTACCTACAAGGATAGCAGGCGAAGTAAAAGGATTTGATCCATCAAAATATATAGAACAAAAAGAGATAAAAAAGATGGATCGCTTTATTCAGTTTGCTATCGCTGCTTCTGACATGGCAATTAAAGACTCTGGACTTGAGATAACAGAAGAAAACACAGAAAGGGTAGGAGTTATTATAGGTGCTGGCATGGGTGGCCTCCCTGCGATTGAGCACTATCACAAGATTTATCTTGAAAAGGGCTATCGTCGCATATCTCCCTTCTTTATACCGATGCTCATAATTAACCTCGCCTCTGGAAATGTATCTATAAGATACAAAGCTAAAGGTCCTAACTCATCAGTGGTTACTGCTTGTGCTACTGGTAATCATGCTATCGGTGATGCCTACGAAATTATTAAAAGAGGCGATGCTGATGCTATGTTTGCAGGTGGTGCAGAGTCTTGCATCACCCACTTAGGTATCGCAGGTTTTTGTGCTATGAAAGCATTGTCAACAAAAAATGACGAACCAGAAAAAGCAAGTAAACCTTTTGATTTAGAACGAGATGGCTTTGTAATGGGAGAAGGAGCTGGTATATTAATGCTTGAAAGCCTTGAAAGTGCAAAAAAAAGAAATGCAAAAATATATGCTGAGATAATCGGATATGGCATGTCAAGCGATGCTTATCATATTACCTCACCAGCTCCAAAAGGTGAAGGTGCAGCCAGATGTATGAAAATTGCCTTAAAAAAAGCAGGACTTGAACCTGAACAAATAGATTACATTAACGCCCACGGAACCTCCACAAAATATGGAGATGAGCTTGAGACAGATGCAATAAAGACAATCTTTGGGGAGCATGCATATAAACTCTGTGTTAGCTCAACAAAATCAATGATTGGTCATCTTCTTGGGGCTGCAGGAGGTGTAGAGGCAGTATTTACAGTCTTAAGCCTATATAATGATATAGTATTACCAACGATTAACCTTCATAATCCTGACCCAGAATGCGATCTTGATTATGTACCTAATAAATCTCGCCACTTAAAGATTGAATATGCTATGTCCAACTCCTTTGGTTTCGGTGGAACCAATGCATGCCTTATATTCAAAAAATATAGAGGAGATTGAAGTACATTTAGGTTACAGCTTCAACAATAAGAAATTATTAATAGAAGCGATCACCCATAAATCATATGTTCATGAACACCCTACAGATAGCTTCAATTATAATGAAAGATTAGAATTTCTGGGTGATGCAGTCTTAGGGCTCGTTGTCTCTCATTTGCTTTTCTCCCACTCTGAAGATTTGACAGACGCTATAATGTCAAAAAAGAAGTCCTTCCTTGTTAACAAATCTACGCTTTATGAAATAGCCTCAAAGATCTCCCTCGGCAAATATCTAAGACTTGGTAAAGGAGAGGAACGATCAGGCGGCAGGCAGAAAAAATCAGTAATAGCAGATGCTATGGAGGCAATTATTGGAGCAATTTTTTTAGACAGTGATTATGACACAGTAAAACAGATAATTCAAAGGCTATATGATAATAAATTATCAGATGCTATTAATCAACAAGAAGGTTATGATTTTAAAAGCGAATTACAAGAAAAAGTACAGAAAATCTTTAATGTCTTACCTGAATATCGCATTATAAAGCAAGATGGACAAGAGCACCAAAGGGTTTTCACTGTCGAAGTTTTAGTTAAAGATATCACTTTTGGAGTAGCCAAAGGTAAAAGCAAAAAAGAGGCGCAAATGTTAGCTGCTAAGCAAGCTCTTGAAAAGCTATGAAAAAAAAAGAAATAGCCTCTTGGTGCCTATATGATTTTGCTAACTCCAGTTACTCAGCTGTAATAGCTGCTGTTATATTCCCCGTTTATTATACCAATGTTATCGTAGGTAACGAACAAGGTCAAGGCGATTTGTGGTGGGGGAAGGCTATTTCTTTAAGTATGGCTATTGTTGCTCTCTCTTCCCCTTTCTTAGGTGGAATAGCTGACACCTTACGGCTAAGGAAAAGATTTTTACTTTTTTTCACCCTTTTGTGCATTTTCTCTGTAGCTTCTTTCAGTTTCTTAAAAAAAGGTATGATCATTGAAGGCTTCATCCTAATAGTGATTGCTAATGTAGGACTTGAAGGTGGAATTGTCTTTTACAACTCTTTTTTAACTCAGATAGCCCAAAAATCCTATCAAGGCCGCATCTCAGCCTGGGGTTTTGGGATAGGCTACTTAGGCTCTATAATTTCTCTTATTTTTTCACTATTCCTAATTAACAAAGGAATGATTCATGCTGTCTGGCCTGCGGTAGCTATCTTCTTTCTACTATTTTCCCTACCAGCTTTCTTATTTTTACCAGCTGATACAAAAACTCAAGGAAACCTAATAAGCGCGTCTTTAGACGGTTTTAGAGAAACATTAATTAGGCTTAAAAGAATTCTAAGTAACAAAGAGCAAAAAAAATTTCTCATAGCCTACTTACTTTATGAAGATGGCGTTGTTACAGTGATAGTTTTCTCTAGTATCTTTGCAGCTACCACCTTAGGATTCTTACAAGATGAACTGGTCCTGATGTATATCATAGTTCAGATAACAGCCTTTTTAGGTTCTTTCATACTTGCAAAACCTATAGACACGTGGGGAGCAAAAAAGGTCATAAATTTATCATTAGTTGCCTGGTTATTTGTATCCTTAACTACCTTTTTTATAACTAACAAGATCCAATTTTTCATTATAGCTTCAATAGCCGGATTTGGTTTAGGGAGTTTACAGGCAGCATCAAGAGCCTTTTATGCTAATTTTATTAAACCTGATCAGGAGTCAGAGTACTTTGGCATTTACTCCCTTATAGGCAAATCATCTGCTATCTTAGGTCCTTTAGTCTTTGGTTTAATTTCTTCAAGTTTCCAAAGCCAAAGGCCCGCTGTCTTAGCAGTTTCTCTCTTTTTCTTAACAGGTTTTCTAATACTGCAAACAGTTAAACAACAATCTTTATGAAGCATTTTGATGAAATAGAACTTAGAAAGATATTAGAAAAACTTTACAACGAATGTAACTTTAAAGAGTTAATCTTAAAAGATCCTATTGAATTCCCCCATAGATATAAGAGTCACTTAGATATTGAGGTAGCTGGCTTTATAGCTTCATCCTTAGCGTATGGGAGGGTATCACTTTTCAAAGCCATAATTGAGAAAATTCTCAACATTATGGGGACAAGTCCTTACGATTTTGTAGTCCACTATGACCAAAAAAAACATGAAAAGTTCTTCACAAAAATTCATTACAGATTCAATAGCGTTGAGGATATAAGATCTTTTTTAATAGTAATTCAGAGAACTCTAATTGAATATAAAAGTTTAGAAAATCTTTTTAAAAAAAATTTTAAAGAAGAAGATATAAATATCGGCAAAGCTTTAAGTGCCTTTGTTGATACCTTTTATAAAATCTCTGCAAATATGAATATTAACTCGACAAGCTTTAAATTCTTAATACCTAATCCTCAAAAAAACAGTCCTTGTAAAAGATTAAACCTCTTTTTAAGATGGATGATAAGAGACAAAGATGTAGATTTTGGCATCTGGAAAGGTATTACCAAAGATAAACTTGTTATCCCCTTAGATACCCACATATCTAAGATCTCGCTATGCTTAGGCATAACAAGGCGGAAATCTCAAGACTGGAAAACAGCAGTTGAGATAACAAATACTCTTAAACTTATTGAACCAGAGGATCCTCTTAAATATGACTTGCCACTCTGTCATTATGGAGTAAGTAAACTTTGTAATAAAAAAGAATGTAAAGACTGTGCTTTAAAGAAAATTTAACTTTTGATATCAAGATCAAAATTAAGATTAACTCTAAAGTATAATTCCTAAAAGGCTTTAAGCTGCCTCCAAACTATTATAGCTAAGAGGTTATCACCTTAATATATAAAAAGCATCTAATTAAAGCTTTAACAAACTGCAAGTTTTATCCTTACTATTATTGAAGTTACAATTTTACCCTTATCTCTGCCTTAATTTAGAATTATCTAATATTCAACTTATTTATTAGTAGCATTCAAAGATTATTAATAAGAACTCTTCTTTACTTTGATAATACTGCTCAACTGTTGGGATTGTTATCTGTATCTTTTTAAATTTTAAGGTTTTCACTTTGCTTTTTTACTGAAATATTTTAAAAAATAATCCATAGGTGTGAATTTCTCTATATAGATTTGCTATTATATTTATCTACTGAACAGTTTCAATTATTCACCACATTAAGGAGATAGACAATGATACCAAGATATACCCGTCCTGAAATGGGAAGACTATGGGAACCAGCCAATAGATTTCAAAAGTGGTTAGAAGTAGAGATAGCTGTCTGTGAGGCTTGGGCAGAAATCGGAGAAATACCTAAAAGTGCTCTAAAGAATATCAAAAAAAAAGCTAAATTTAACATATCTCGTATAGAAGAGATAGAAAAAACTGTAAAACATGATGTCATTGCTTTTTTAACATCAGTTGGTGAGTCTGTAGGTCAAGATGCCAAATACATCCATAAAGGACTTACATCCTATGACATCGTTGATACAGCCTTATCCCTCTTAATGAAAGAATCTGCGGATATTATTATAGAAGATATCGAAAAACTAAAAGAAGTTCTTAAAAATCAAGCTTTAAAATACAAAAATGTGCCTTGCATAGGCAGAAGCCACGGTGTTCATGCAGAACCAATGACTTTCGGTCTTAAGTTTGCCCTATGGTATGAGGATACAAAAAGAAGCCTTAAAAGAATGCAAACTGCTAAACAGATTATAAGCGTTGGGAAAATTTCAGGAGCAGTTGGGACATTTTCCAACTTACCCCCAATTATAGAGGAGACAGTATGTAGAAAACTTGGTCTCCAACCTGAAAATATTTCTACTCAAATTATTCAAAGAGACAGACATGCTGAATATTTAAACACCCTTGCTCTTATAGCCTCTAATATTGAAAAGATAGCTATCGAAATTAGGCACTTACAAAGAACAGAGGTTTTAGAAGCAGAAGAACCATTCTCAGTTGGCCAAAAAGGATCCTCAGCTATGCCCCATAAAAGAAACCCCATAGGTTGTGAAAATCTCTCCGGGTTAGCAAGAATAGTAAGGGCTTATTGTTTAGCTGGTATGGAAAATATTGCATTATGGCATGAAAGAGATATCTCACATTCATCAGTAGAGAGAATAATCATTCCAGATAGCATAATATTAGTGGACTATATGCTTCATAGATTAATTGACATTTTAGATGGCCTAATAATTTACCCAGAAAAAATGCTTCAGAATATGGAAAAAAGCTATGGACTATTTAACTCTCAAAGGGTTATGTTAAATCTAATTGAAAAAGGATTAAGTAGAGAAAAAGCATATGAATTAGTTCAACAAAAGGCGATGGAAAGTTGGGGTAGAGGTATTAATTTTAAAGAGTTGCTTATAAAAGATAAAAAGATCTCTCAATACCTATCAACTGAAGAAATTGAAGAAATTTTTGATTTAAAGTATTACCTCAGAAACATAAACTATATCTTTAACAGGGTCTTTAATGAGAAAGAATAATTTTTTGTTTAAAAAGATCCTAATCATAATAATTTTGTTCTCCCTAAATTCTTGTGGTTACTCAATATACAGAGCTCAAGAGATGAAGTTGCAACAAATTAAAATAGGCAAGATAGAAAATTTGACTTTTGAACCCAAACTTAATGATAAACTACATAAAATTTTAGTAGAGACTTTTTTACAATATGGTATTGAAGTTAACACCACTGCTCACTTTACAATCAATGGTAGTATATCAACATTTGATTTAAAAACCTTATCTGAAAAAAACCTTCTTACTACAGAATATAACATACTATTAGTTTGTGATTTTGAAATAATTGATGAAAACACAAAGCAAACCCAAAAATTTAGTTCAATCTCTTTCCCCTTTACTATATCTTTCCCCACGAGAGGTAAACTTGATTTAGTAATTGCTCAAAAAAACATTGCTACTGAAAAAGCTCTAAAAGAACTAACTAAGGAATTAATCAGAAATATCATCTATAAAAAATGAGCTTTAAAAACTTACAAATAGAGATTTCTAAAGGAATGCCCGAGCTTCTTTACCTTATCACCTCAAAAAATGATTATCTTCTGCAAGAAAGTTATCTTCTGTTAAAAGAAAGCTTAAACTGCAGCAATTCGATAAATTTTGTCCTATATGATTTAGACTCAGATAATATACAAACCTCAATTAGAGAGATAATAGCAACCTTAAATACACCTCCTTTCTTTGACACAAGAAGAATTGTAATGATTAAAAATCTTCAACAACTAAATAAAAAGGATACTAAAGAACTCACAAATTATATAGCTTTTCCTGCAGACTATACACTTCTTATCATGTTTTTTCAAGGAGACTACAGCAAACTACTTCCTATTGAACATTTAAAAAAAATAAAAATATTTACCCTTCAAATAACTGCTAAAGACTTACCTCTTTGGATAGATGAAAAGGCAAAGAAAGCGGGATTGCTTTTACCAAAAGAAGTGATAGATTATATCATGATGATCGTAGGTGATGATCTTGAGATGATTAATTCAGAAATTCAGAAAATTTCCCTTTTAGGTGTTAAAAAAGTTTCTCTTGATGATATTAAAGATTTACTCTTTGAAACTATCGAGTACAATGCTTTCCAGTTAATAAAAGCTATTGAGAACAACGACAAAGAGAAAATCTTTAAGTTTTTAAATAACTTAGATAAAAATACAGATCTTCCTAAGCTGCTTGGTGCTCTCAACTGGTATTATAGAACTAACTATGAAAAAGCAAAATCAATAAATAAAGAAAAATATATGAAAATATTTGAATTACTCTATGAAACTGATTTGGCAATCAAAAGCTCTCAAAGTGGGGCTTTAGAGTCTTTTTTGTTTAAGATGCTTCAGTATAGTTAGAAGCAGACAAACTCTCCTTTGCTTTAAAAGCAGCTACTTTTTTTGCTAATCGTGAGATTTTTCTTGATGCAGTATTTTTGTGAATAATGTTTTTTGAAGCAGCGCTTGAGATAATTTTTACTGTTTCTCTAAATATGCTATCAATATTCTCTTTATCATTATTTGCTAAAGCAGTATTAAGCTTACTTATTTGAGTCTTAATCCTTGTTTTAGCTGATTGATTCCTTAACTGTCTTTTCTTTGCTTGTCTAACCCTTTTAAGAGCTGACCGATTTTTCTTAGGTGCGGTCTTAGTTGCCAATTTAAAGCCTCCTTATTTTTAATTATAAGTAAGTAATAAATTTAACATATCTTATCTCTTTAAATCAATCTTTCAAGTGCTTTTTTCAGGCTCTGGTTCTTTTTTTATTAATAAAAGATCTTTTGTAAAGTCAAGGCATTTTTGCCCTGCCTTTAGAGAAAATCTTTTCTGGCAATTCTCACGGTAAGCACAGATTGCACAAATATCTTTATTTTCACTCATATAACATCCTCCTTCGTAGGTCACCATTAATCATATTTGGTTCTCCTTATTATAACCTATTGAACAAGTTTTATATAATGTGCCTTTTTATATTTTCTTTTTTTGATTTTTTTTTAATTTTTTTGTAATATTCATAAAATCATATCACTTAGGATAAGAGGTTATCATGCACTACTTCCAATACAAAAATTCTGAATTATATGTAGAGGAAATACCTGTCCGACACTTAGCAAAAAAGATCGGGACACCACTCTATATTTATAGCTACAATACCCTTGTTAGACATTACAAGGCTTATGAAAAGGCATTTGAAGCTATACCACATATTATCTGTTTTGCGCTAAAAGCAAACTCAAACTCTGCAATACTTAAACTATTAAGCAATCAAGGATGCGGTGCCGACGTAGTATCAGGAGGTGAGCTTTTTAAAGCTTTAAATTGCGGAATCCCTTCGGACAAAATTGTTTATGCTGGGGTTGGAAAAACAGAAGAAGAAATAAAATTCGCACTAAAGAGCAAGATATTAATGTTCAATGTTGAATCAGAAAATGAGCTCATTGAAATAGATAGAATTGCTGGAAAAATGAAAACCCAAGCCCCTATTGCACTCAGAATTAACCCTGACATTGATCCTAAAACTCACCCCTACATATCAACAGGACTAAAAAAACACAAGTTCGGTATCCCCATAGAAAAAGCTCTTGACTCATACAAACTTGCTACTCAACTAAAAAATATAAAAATAGTGGGTGTACACAAACACATCGGATCACAAATTACTGAAGTAGCTCCCTATGTAGATGCTCTAAAAAGAATTCTTCTATTAGTAGATAATTTAATAAAACAAGACATTTTAATTAGATATCTTGATATAGGTGGAGGATTAGGTATAACTTATAAAGAAGAAACACCGCCTCTGCCTTCTAATCTTGCAAAAGGTATCTTACCTCTATTGTCAAAACATAACTTAACCTTAGTACTTGAACCTGGCAGATCTATAGTAGGAAATGCTGGAATTCTCATAACTAAAGTATTATACCTAAAAGAATCAGGAGAGAAGAATTTTATTATAGTTGATGCAGGAATGAATGATCTTATTAGACCCTCAATTTATGGGGCATATCATGAGATAATACCCATAAAAGAAAAGGCAGAAGATACTATAGTTGCTGATATAGTAGGACCTATCTGCGAATCAGGTGATTTTCTTGCAAAAGATAGACAAATTAGAAAGGTAAAACAGGGAGAGTATCTCGCAGTGATGAGTGCTGGAGCTTATGGTTTTACAATGTCATCAAACTACAACAGCAGACCTAAGGCTGCTGAGGTTTTAGTAAAAGATGACAAATTTGCAGTAATTCGTAAAAGAGAAAGTTATAAAGACTTAATCAAAGGAGAAATTATACCAGATTTTTTATAAGGAGATGAGGTTAAATCTCAATGTTAATCAATTTTACAAAAATGCATGGTTTAGGAAATGATTTTATATTAATCGACTGCTATAGTTATGCGATCAACCCCTCCTATTTTAACGAAATATATATCAAAAAACTCTGCCATAGACGATTTGGGATAGGCGCTGACCAACTATTACTGCTTGAAAAATCTAACAAAGCAGATTTTAAAATGAGAATCTTTAATGCTGATGGCTCAGAAGTTGAGATGTGTGGTAATGGTATTAGATGTTTTGCTAAATACATCTGGGATAAAAAACTATCAACAAACCCTATTTTAAAAATAGAAACACTTGCAGGAATAATTATGCCTGAGAAAGTAGATGGACTAATAAAAGTAGACATGGGTGAACCGGCTTTTGAGTCTCAATTGATTCCTACAACTATGTCACCCCACTCACAGTATGTTATTGACCAACCACTTTTAATAATTGATCGGAACTTTTACATTACCTGTGTATCTATGGGCAATCCTCATGCAGTGATCTTTTTAGATGAAGATATATCCTCGTTCCCCATCGAGACTTATGGACCTAAGATAGAAAAACATACATTTTTCCCTAAGAAAACCAATGTAGAGTTTGTCAACCTTATAAACAAAAACGAGCTAAAGATGAGAGTATGGGAAAGAGGCTCAGGTGAGACAATGGCTTGTGGAACTGGAGCTTCTGCGGTAGCTGTTGCCGCAATGAAAAAAAATTTAACAGAAAGAAAAGTAACTGTTCACCTACTCGGTGGAGATTTAATCATCGAGTGGGCTGATAATAACCATGTTTTTATGATAGGACCAGCTTCCAAAGTATTTGAAGGCATTTTAGACTTAAAGGAGTTTTAAAATAAACAAGAGCAAGCAGGTAGGGGGGATTATATCTTATCCCTCCCATATATAAACAAAATATATGCATTTTAAGATTAGGAGGAGAGATGGTTAAAGGATCAATAGTTGCCATAGTAACCCCATTTAAAGATGGAAAGTTTGATGAACAGGCATATGCTGATCTTATCGATTGGCATGTAGCAGAGGGGACGCATGCTATTTTGTCATGTGGTACAACAGGGGAAGCTTCAACATTAGACTTTGAAGAGCACTTCAGGGTAATTGAAGTTGCTGTCAAAGCAGCAAATAAACGGATTCCTGTTATAGCTGGTACTGGTGCCAATTCTACAGAGGAAGCTATAATCCTCACAAAAAAAGCAAAAGAACTGGGCGCCGATTTAGCCCTTTTAGTAACCCCTTACTACAATAAACCTACCCAAGAGGGGCTTTATAGACATTACAAAGTAATAGCTGAGACTGTTGATATCCCCATGATCTTATACAATGTTCCTGGCAGAACAGCGGTAAATCTTCTACCCACAACGGTTGCAAGGCTTATGGAGTGCCAAAACATAATAGGTATAAAAGAAGCCACTGGAGATATGAAGCAGTCCAGCGAACTAATTAGGCTTTGTGGAGACAGGATAAAAGTTTACTCAGGAGATGACTTCACCACTCTAACTCAACTTGCACTTGGTGGAAGCGGTTCTATTTCTGTTACTGCAAATATTGCACCTAAGGATAGTGCAGAAATGTTTAATGCATGGGAAAAAGGTGATATCAAAAAAGCAAGAGAACTTCATTACAAACTTGAGCCATTAAACTATGCCATGTTCATAGAAACAAACCCCATACCAGTTAAAACTGCTTTAGCACTGATGGGCAAGATAAGAGAAGAATTTAGGTTACCTCTTTGTGAGATGACCCCAGCAAATAAAGAGAAATTGCGCAGTATTTTAAAAAATGCTGGTATTATCGCATAAGTCTCAAAACTCAATTGAAGCAAAACAGCCTGTTTATGTATTAAAAAAAAATGAAGATGAATATATAATCAGGCTGTTATCAATTTTAGTTTTTTTTGCTTTACTCTTAAACCCGGTTTCTTCACTTTCTTCTGTTAACTTCTGTCCATTTCAAATTGATAGATTAATAGGGGAGCGAGCACCTAATTTTACGCTTAAAAATAACAAAGGCAACCAGGTATCACTGTCATCATTTAAAGATAAAGTTATAGTTCTTAATTTCTCTGCCATTTGGTGTCCTACTTGCTTTAAGGATCTTGACTCACTAAATAGTTTAAATCAGCATCTTAACGATAATAAAGATATAGTGATTCTATCAGTAATAAAAAGTAAAGAAAAGGAGCTTCAAGAAGCCCTTAAAGATAAAAATTTTACCTTTGATATATTAATTGACAGCGACAAAACTATATCCATATCATTGTATAAGATATTTGTCTTTCCAACTACTTTTATAGTTGATAAAAATGGCATTATAGTTAAAAGATACTTTGGACAACAAAAATGGACTGACAAAGATAAGATTGAAGAGATAAAGAAGATTTTAAAAAATAATTAAAAATTACAATATGCTATAATACATCCTGTGAAAATTAGAATAATTAAAGACAATAGGCAATTCAAGAAGTTTTTATCAGTCCTCTCAAAAAGGGCTCACGGTTACTCAGAAGAGATCTTTAAAGTAGTAAAGAATATTCTGTTTGAGACAAAAAAAAATAAAGATAAAGCTCTAAGAAAATATAATCGCCTTTTTGACAATCATACCCTACCATTAGAAATATCAGAGAAAGAAATTAATGAGTTTTCAGAAAAAGCACACCCAGAGGTTATTAAAGCTTTACAAGTTTCAGCTGAAAGAATAAAACGGTTTCATGATAAACAAATTGAGAGATCATGGGAAATTAGATCTCAAGGAGAAATCTTAGGTCAAATAATAAGACCATTACAAAGAGTCGGGGTGTATATACCAGGTGGCAAAGCTTCTTATCCATCAACTGTACTTATGAATGTTATACCCGCACAAGTCGCAGGAGTTGAAGAGATTATAATAACAATACCAACCCCTAATGGAGAGTTAGATCCTTCGGTTATGGCAGCTATTAAGCTGCTTAATGTCAAAAAAGTCTACAGAGTTGGTGGTGCTCAAGCAATTGCTGCCATGGCTTATGGTACTGAAAGCATTAAAAAAGTTGACAAAATAGTAGGTCCAGGCAATATCTATGTTACACTGGCTAAGAAAATGGTCTTTGGAGAGGTTGACATTGATATGATAGCAGGACCAAGTGAGATAACCATCATAGCAGATGAAACTGCCAATGCCTCAATAATTGCTGCTGACATGTTGAGCCAAGCAGAACATGACGAGATGGCTTCAAGCATACTTATTACTGATTCTGACTTTGTCATAGAAAATGTTCTAAATTCATTAAAAAGTCAGATTAAACTCTTGAAAAGACAACATATAGCTCAAAAATCATTAAAAAATTTCGGTGCGTTAATTAAAACCAAAGATATTTACGAAGCCATAGAGATAGCTAACGAGATAGCTCCTGAACATTTAGAGATTATAACCAATGAAGCCGAAGCTCACTTGAAGCTCATCAAGAATGCAGGTGCTATTTTTATAGGACAATGGACTCCTGAGCCTCTTGGCGACTATACAGCAGGACCAAACCACACTTTACCTACCTGTGGAACAGCAAGGTTTTCATCTCCACTTGGTGTTTATGATTTTATTAAAAGAAGTAGTTTCTTAAAATTTGAGTTAGATGGATTCTTAAACATCTCTGATGTGGTTGAAACCCTTGCAAAAGCTGAAGGATTAGAAGCCCATGCAAATACCATATCAATAAGAAAAAACCTTTTACGCTAAGTTACTAACCAAAATTGTTAATAAAATTTTAGGTAATATCTTGGGAATAAAACAAATCTTTATTCTGAAGGAACTTAGTTTTTTCGTTAAATCTAACTTTGAGCTAAAAACCACATCTTTGAATTCATCTAAAAACCTCTTAAATAAAACAAATATTCCAAAGACTTCCTTTTATACTTATTAAACCAAAGTTTTTTGTTAAATATAAAGAGCTCAAAAACCAAATAGGCAAAAAATGTAAAGATGAAGAAATTTTAACTTTTTTCCAAACAATTTGAGATGTAAATTTAGGAAATTATAAAAAAATCTAAAATAAAAAGGTCTATCAATAAAGGCCTACATTACTAACAAAAAGCAAAACAGCAATTATTATCCAGCTCAACTCTTTCTAAATGGCAAAATTTTTACCTCACTAAATTGAGTTATCCTTAATCTCTTATTACTTAAATGAATAGATAGATAAACCGAAAAGGTCTCTTAATGCGTAAGCCTCTTCTACTGAAGCGCTAAGTATTTAATTTTTAAAAGTGAAAAGTTAAAGTCTTATAAAAAAGAACTACTAAATTTAGTAATCAAAGATGATCTTTTAAGGGAATGGTGTGCCACTTATAAGCTTAAAGATATCATTATAAACAGCAAAAGCCATTAAACTTAATAAAAAGACCCAACCTAACTTATGAGCTATCAAGATAACTTTTTCATTCAAAGGTTTCCCCCTTAAAGCCTCAATAAACATGAACAAGAGATGTCCACCATCTAAGACAGGTATTGGTAGAAGATTCAAAATTGCGAGATTGATACTGATAATTGCTGCAAAGGTAAAGAAACTTAAAGCTCCAGCTTCAGCCTGTTTTTCTGCAAGACTAAATATCATAATAGGTCCTCCGATCGTATCGGCAGGTATAATCCTTTGGATCAGCTTTACAATGCCAATTAATGTAATAGAGGCAACTTCCAATGAGCGAACTATAGCATTTTTAGCTGAAGTAATTAAATCCTCCCTAACAGTGAAAAACTCCCCAGATGGCTTCACTCCAATTAACCCTATCTCCCTTTCTTCACCAAAGATATCCTTTGTTTTTTTTGTCTCAGGAACTATCTTTATAGTCAAGATAGTGTCTTGACGAGATATCTTAAGTTGTATTGGTTTATTAGGACTACTATGTATTATTTCTGTCATATCAGTCCACTTTTTAACTTCTTTACCATTAATCTCGAGAATTCTGTCTCCTTTCTGAAGCATAGCTTCAGCAGCAGGTGTGTTCTCAAGCACCTCTCCAATAATAGGTTTTAAAACAGGAATACCTAATAAAAAAACAAAGAAAAAGATAACAACAGCAGTAAGAAAATTAAATAATGGACCTGCAAAAACTATCATAGCACGTTTATAGATAGGCTGCATCTTATAAGATAATCTCTTTTCCTCTTCATTAAGTTGATCATCTGGTTCTTCTCCAAGCATCTTTACATAACCACCAAGAGGAATTGCAGAAAGTAAATATTCTGTATCCCCATACTTCTTACCTATAACTTTTGGTCCAAAGCCAAGAGAAAACTTAAGCACCCTTACACCACTAAGTTTAGCAAATATAAAATGCCCTAACTCATGTATAAAAATAAGAAAACCTATAAGTAGAACAGCAGATAAAAATGTCATTTACTTATTTCCTCTATAGTTTTATTTCTTGCCCATCTATCTATGGTAAGAATAATCTCTATGCTTTCGGCAGGTTGATTTTTGTGTAAATCCATAACTTTTTTTATTATAACAGGAATATCATTAAAACCAATAATTTCATCTAAAAAAGCCTTAACTGCTACTTCATTTGAAGCATTAAGGACGGTAGGCATTGTACCACCTTCTTTCAAAGCTGCATAAGCAAGAGCCAAAGAGGGAAAAGTTTTATTGTCAGGTTCGTAAAAATTAAGTGTTTTTACCTTTTCCCATTTAACAGGTACCATTACATTATTTAACCTTTCTGGATAGGAAAGGGCATAGGCAATGGGACCTTTCATATCTGGCATTGACATCTGAGCAATAAAGCTACCATCTTGAAACTCTACTATAGAATGAACCAGGCTTTGTGGGTGGATTAGAACATCAATCCTTTCCGGAGGTATATTAAATAGATGGTGCGCTTCTATAACCTCAAGCCCTTTATTCATTAAAGTGGCTGAGTCAATTGATATCTTTTTCCCCATTTTCCACTTAGGATGTTTCAAAGCCTCTTTATATGTTACATTTTGTAATTGATCCTTCGTCTTACCAATAAAAGGTCCACCTGAAGCAGTTAATATGATTCTCCTTACAGATTCAAGTTTTGAGCCGTTAAGGCACTGAAATATAGCGCTATGCTCACTATCTATCGGAATTATAGCGCTATTATACTTACTTGCCTCTGTCATAACTATATGACCAGCTGTCACAAGTGCTTCTTTATTTGCAAGAGCTACAGTCTTTTTAGCTCTAATAGCGGACAAAGTTGGCAGTAATCCAGCAGATCCACTAATCGCGGATATCACAATATCAGCCTTTTCATATTGAGCTACAGCACATACCCCCTCCAAGCCACACAAAACAACCGGCTTAGTATTGTGTCTAAATATACCCTTTAACTTACCAAAAGCCTTACTGTCAGCTATTGCAACTATCTCTGGGACAAACTCTTTTATCTGCTCAACTATAACAGAGACATTTGAATCAGCCGTTAGTCCTACAACTCGGAATTTGTCAGGAAACATCTTTATTACTTCTAAGGAGTTTTTTCCTATTGAGCCAGTTGAACCTAATATTACTATATTTTTCATTTTTACAAAACTCCAACCATCCAATAAAGTATAACACCAGCAAATAATGCACTATCAATCCTATCAAGAAAACCACCATGTCCCGGTATGAGAGAACCTGAATCCTTAATATTAGCATCTCTTTTAAACAAAGACTCAACGAGATCACCGATTATAGTGACAATCCCTATTATAAAACCAAAACACAAAAGAATAGATACATCAATATCTTTCAAAATCCATAAACTCACCAAAAAGGCTGCAACAGCACCACCAAAAAGTGAGGCTATAGCCCCCTCTATAGTCTTCTTAGGACTAACACTTTCGTAAAGCTTTCTTTTCCCAAAATTCTTACCTATGTAATAAGCAAATGTATCAGACATCCAAACAGTTGCATAGAGAAATAATATCCATTCCACTCCCTGTAATCTTAGCAACCATTGAGCATACAACAAGTTAGGTATATACAAAACCCCTATCAAAGCAGGAGATACGTCTATAAGGCCATTTGTAGGATCCTTAAGAATAAACAACCTCGTTGTTGTGATTAATAAAAATGATAAAACTAACACAGTAAAATGATGATTCATAAAATAACCAACAGTGTTGCTCATATAATACATAATTATAGGAATACCTAAAATCAAAATACCACAAAATATACCTAATACAGAGATGATTTTTTTACATTTATACATCTTATGAAACTCAAGCTGGGCAAGAATGCTTAATAACAATAAGATTTTAAGAAAAAAAATAGCTGGAAGTTTGGTAACATAAAGATAAAGCAGTGGTATCGCAACAATAGCGGTTGCTAAACGTTTAAAATGCATTTAAAGCTCTATTATATATTTTGCCGAATCTTCTTTCCCTTGATTGATATTCGTATATGGCTTCAAGAAACTCTTCTTTTGTAAAATCAGGCCATAAAGTCGGGGTAAAATAAAACTCAGCATAAGCAGACTGCCACAAAAGAAAGTTGCTAATCCTTTGTTCACCGCTTGTTCTAATTAAAAAATCAGGATCTGGGATACCGGCTGTATCTAAAAATTGACTGATAAAGTCTTCATGTATATTTTGGGAAGGTATTTTTAGATCTATTATCTTCCTTATTGCTCTAACAAGCTCGTCTCTGCCACTGTAGCTGAGGGCGCACTGGATCACAAGTTTTCTATTATTTGCGGTTGTTCTCTCGATAAAATCTATAAGATTTATCAAATCCACAGATAATCTTTTCCTGTCTCCGATAAGTTTAAATCTAATATCCTTTTCAATAAAAATTGGATGTTGCTCAAGAAGTGTATCGTGAAAAAGATCCATAATAATTGAGACTTCATCCTGAGGTCTTTGCCAGTTCTCTATTGAAAAAGCATAAAGAGTTAAAGCCTCTATTCCCATTTTATAAGCCGTCTCGATTATCTCTCTTACTCTTGCAACGCCTCTTTTATGACCCTCCAAACGAGGTAATCCTCTCATTTCTGCCCAGCGGCCGTTTCCATCCATGATAATTCCAATATGACGAGGGATAGTTCTTTTGCCCACAAATCACCTTGATTTAGTAGAATAAACATACAACATTACACCCAAAGGACTTTCACCTTTAAGTATATTTTTAAGTTTAATACCAAGTAAAGGAGATGCTAAGATGAAAACTCGGTCTTCAGTAATTGTATAATCAATTATCTCACCACCAATATCATCAACAAAGTTTTTCTCTTCAACTGTTATACCATTCCACCAAAAAGCCTTTATTGCAGACTCTTTAAATCCCAAACCCCTTGCTTTCCCAAAAATTGGCACTCTTTTTGGTGCAAAAACTTCACCATCTTTGTAGATAAGTCTATCCTTAATTGACCATTTACCTTTTTCAAAAAGGCCTGATAAAGACTCCTTTACAAAGGAGGTTGAAAAACCACCCAAGTCCTCCTTAGAAGACCACAATATTGAACCATTAATATCCATTAATCTTAAAAAACCATTCTCATCCCAAAAGAAAATGCCCTCTTTACCATCAGGAGCATAAACATGCTGAAAGTCATATAAATTCAGGTTAAGAGGCAATTTAAAAACTTTTCCTTTTTCAAAAGACTTCCCTTTGTAATCAATATTAAATACCATACCCCCAAAACCTTCAGTAGGAGAATAATTTTGTCCTAATATCTTATCCCCATAGCTCTTTATAAATATATTTTCAAAGCGACTTAACTGAATAAACTTGTTACCTTGAAGTTCATATATATAAGATACATAATCGTTATCATCCTTAGCTGTTATTAGAATTAGATCCTTTCCTGATGATTTAAAGTCCACTGTATCTACCCAGACTATATCTACATTTCTTGGTAAATTTAGCTGCCATAGAAGATTAAGATCAACTTTTGAGGTATAAAACCTAATAATATTTGAAGATACTAAGACTATATCAAGATTTTTGTCACCATCAAAATCACCAACTATTAAACGATTGGCAGAAAATGGAAGGTCATAACTAAAGAGCATCTCTACATTTTTTAGAGCAATAAAACCTGACCTCAGTCGTATTTTATTAGCATAATCCTTACTTACAGAAACACTTCTTTCTGAAAAAGCCTGAGAATCATCTGCCCAAAAAAGCCTTTGCGTTACTACGATATCACTATCTTTCTTGTGAGAAGAAAGTACAAGAGCTATACTAACCTTTTCCTTTTTAGCTTCTTCCAATACCTTTTTAATATCATCAGTGTCTATCTTAGAGTCGACAAACTCAATTTTATTACTTTGTTTTAAAGCCTGATAGTACTCATCAGCTAAAAACCAATCAATATTGTTTTGGTAAAACAAAACTTTTGTTTTTAAATCAGGCACCCTTACTAATAAATCTTTAAAATTATCAAATTTTCCCTCAATAATCCTGCCTATAGCTAATCCTTCACCCAAATAAGACTCGATCTCTATAATCCCAACAGGTATCTCAATTTTACCAATATTTTCTTTAGTAATAGGATGGAAATAATCAGAGCCTAACTGAAACACTCGCAATCTTATACCTTTTTTTATCATCTTTTCTTTTACTTCAAATTGCACCTTAGCAAACTGTCCCTCTACGCTTACAACCTTTCCTTTAAGAGGTAATATATAAGATAGGACTTCATCTTTGAGTGCTTGGAGGGGATCGGTAGGCTTATTGTCTATGTCTTGAGCACTTGCATTTAATATCAAAAATAAGGTGATTATCAAAAAAAGAAAAAAAATAAGAAGATTTTTCTTCATTACTAAACCTCCGCTATTATTAAAACTTCTATTGAGGAAAGGTTGTTCAATAAGAATTATCTTTTAAGTTTAAAATATGCAAAATGCTTTAGTCAAAAATATAATCTTCCTAATTAGTTAATCATTTTTCGTTTTTTTCACTACTCTTTAGTTCTAAGGATGCAAAATAAAAAATTTTTTATTTATTATTATTTTTTTTTCTTGAATTTTTGATTTTTTATAAAATATTATAAATACATCTTTATATGCAATTTTAAGAAAGGAAGGATAATAAGATGAACAAGATAACACTTGAATGGTTCTATTTTGACAAGGATGGGCAAACCTGCTCAAGGTGTAAAAGTAGTGCAGAAAATATCAGGAATGTGGTAAGAAAGATGACCACCCCACTGAAAAACATAAAAGTTGACATTGAACTTAAAGAAATCCCACTACCTGAGTCTGAAATTAATAAGTCCAATACCTTAAAAATCAATGGCACAGACATCTGGACTATATTAGATGAGTGCAAATATTTAGTTACTGATTGCCCTGAGTGCTCACAGGTTGTAGGAAAAGAGATTAAATGCTCTGCTTTTAATTTCAAAGGTGCAAGCTCCGATGTGATTTCTGAGCAGATGGTTGAAGAAGCTATCCTTGCAATGGTTGCATCTCCTTCAGCCAAAGCTAAAGCAGAGGCTCATGCTCAGGTAATCTGTGATTGTAAGGATGAGTGCTCAGGCTCACATCCTGTCTAAGACAATAGTAACAGGCTTTAGGTTACACAAAATATAATCTTTTTCTCATATCTTATGGCTATAGCCTTAAGCCTTTGCCTGTTCTTTGTTTTTAATTTCAACAAGCTTATATTTAGAGGAGCAAAATATGGAGATTAAAGTCTTTGGTCCTGGCTGTGCAAACTGCCATAAGGTTGAAGATATGGTTAAGGCTGCCATTGAAGAACTCGGTATTAAAGCTGAGATAAAAAAAGTTACTGATATAATTGAGATTATGAAAAACACTAATGCCACACCTGCCATCATGATTAATGGAAAGATGAAATATAAGGGTAAACCCCTTCCTACCCTTGATAAAGTCAAGGAATTAATAAAAGAAGAGTTATGAGCATGGATGAAATCCTTTGCATCTTTAAAGCCCTATCTGATGAGACGAGATTAAGGATTCTCAAGCTCCTTGAAGAGGGAGAACTATGCGTCTGCGACATATTTTCAGCATTAAATATGGTTCAACCCAAAGTCTCTTTCCACCTTGCAGTGCTTAAAGAGGCTGGATTAATAAAGGATAGAAAAGCAGGCAGGTGGGTGCATTACCGAATTAATGATTCAGATATTTTTAGAAGATTTTTAGTATTATCGGTAATTGAGAGAATGGAAGGCGATTTAGTGCTTGAAGACAGAAAAGGGCTTGAAGATTTTAGAAAAAACAAAAGAAGAATTTCCAGCACATACCAAGTAATAACTAGTGAAAATGACAACCATGCCGCCTTTAACTTAAAGAGAGGTTAATTATATAATGGCAAATACAGCTAAAAGATTATCATTCCTTGACAAATTCCTTACTCTCTGGATTTTTCTTGCCATGTTTATTGGGGTAATGGCAGGCTATTTTTATCCCCAAATTGCCGATTTCTGGAATAAGTTTCAGGTTGGGGCAACCAACATACCAATAGCTATCGGGTTGATATTAATGATGTATCCTCCCCTTGCTAAGGTTCGTTATGAAGAACTACCAAGGGTTTTCAGCAATTACAAGATACTTGCTCTAAGTCTTATCCAAAACTGGATAGTGGGACCAGTTGTAATGTTTATTCTGGCTATTGTACTTCTACCTTCACACCCTGAATACATGGTAGGAGTGATACTCGTAGGTCTTGCCCGTTGTATTGCAATGGTTCTTGTATGGAATGACCTCGCATGCGGTGACCCGGACTATGTTGCAGGACTTGTTGCCTTTAATGCCCTTTTTCAGGTATTAACGTACTCCATCTACGCATGGATATTCATTACTATCCTGCCTCCCTATTTTGGTTTTGAAGGTGCTATAGTTGATGTAACTATCGGAGAGATAGCAAAAAGTGTATTTATATATCTTGGGATCCCCTTTTTAGGAGGAATCATAACCCGTTTTAGCCTGATTAAAATAAGAGACAAAAAATGGTATCATGAAAAATTCATTCCAAGAATAAGCCCCCTGACCCTAATTGCACTTCTTTTTACTATATTTGTCATGTTCTCCCTAAAAGGCGACTACATCATAAAACTACCCTTTGATGTAATGAGGGTAGCAATTCCACTACTAATCTATTTTGTCTTTATGTTTCTCATAACATTCTTAATCGCTAAAAAGATTGGTGCTAACTATCCCCAATCTGCCACGTTGAGCTTCACAGCGGCTTCAAACGATTTTGAGCTTGCCATAGCTGTAGCAATAGCGGTTTTTGGCATTAACTCAGGAGTAGCCTTTGCAACTGTTATCGGACCTCTTGTAGAAGTGCCTGTATTAATCGCCCTTGTCAATGTAGCCCTTTATTTTCAGAGGAAATACTTTCGTGATGAATATTGTAAAATTAGTGAAATCAAACCTCATACATAACTTTAGCAATCTAAAGTGAACTACCATGCTTAAAGTTAATCCTACATCTGATTATCCTGTAGAAGAGGGACATTACCTAAGGGGCAATGACTTTTCTCCTGTAGCCTTAGCTGTAATATTGATTTATGACTATGGCAAGATACCAAAGGATATAGAAATTCTTGTCAGAACAGGCATTGAATCGGGAGCTGCCTTAAGTGGAACTATTCAAACAGAAAATATCGGCATAGAAAAGATGATTTGTAATATAATCTGTAATCCAAACATACGATATCTCCTACTTACTGGACCTGAATCGCCAGGGCACTCTACAGGTGATGCAATAATATCTTTATTAAAAAACGGTGTTGACAGTAGGAAAAAAATTATCGGCACATCAGCCCCTACCCCTTATCTTTTTAATATCCCCTTAGAGTATATAGAGAGATTTAAAAAACAGATAGTTGAAGTTATTGACCTTCTTAATCGTGGGACACCTGAGTTGATAAGAGATGCGGTATTTTCATGTTATCAAGAGAAGCAAACCCCCTTCCTTAATTACAACCTATATGATATGGGTGCCTATCCTGAAGAGCCAATCTCTGCTTCAATAACATGGAGGGTTACCAATCCAGTATTTGAACCAAAAGATGAAAAAGAGCGTATGCAAAAAGAAGAATTCCTCAAAAAAATGGCAGCAATAAAAGAAAAACTCGCTACTAAAAAAAGTTATCAGAGTTATAAAAAATAAAGTGAAGACGACTAATCAGATATTACTCATAATCTTAATCTTTTTAGTTATCTATAACCTTCCCATTGAAAACCCGAGATTTACCAATGCCATTTATGAAGCCCTCGCTTTAACCAAATGGTATGCTCAGGAACATGTCATTCTCTGCCTCATTCCTGCCTTCTTTATCGCTGGGGCTATCTCGGTCTTTATAAGCAAGGTATCTGTAATTAAATATTTTGGTGCAAACGCCCATAAAGCTTTATCTTACAGTGTTGCTTCAGTATCAGGGGCTATCTTGGCAGTCTGCTCATGCACTATCCTTCCTTTGTTTACAAGCATTTATAGAAGAGGAGCAGGACTTGGACCTGCCATAGCCTTTCTCTATTCAGGACCTGCCATAAACATACTTGCCATAATCCTTACTGCTCGTATATTGGGCTTTGAGCTTGGACTGGCAAGGACAATTGGGGCTGTTTTCTTTAGCATAGTAATCGGCCTGCTCATGCATCTGATATTCATTAAAGAAGAAAAGAATCGTGAGCCTTCTGATGAATTTGACATTGATGTGGAGACAAATCCACGCCCTTTTTACAAGACTTTCCTATTTATCTTTTCTTTAGTAGCCATTCTTGTTTTTGCTAACTGGTCAAAACCCTCTGAAGATATAGGACTATGGCAGTTAATTTTTAATTATAAATGGTGGATAACAGGAGGCTTTTTAATTGCCTTAATATTCATGCTACTTAAGTGGTTCAATAAGGATGAACTAAATGAATGGGTGCAATCCTCATGGGCTTTGGCTTTACAAATCCTTCCCCTTTTGCTTGCTGGGGTTTTTGCTGCAGGTTTTTTGCTTGGAAGACCTGAGCATGAAGGCATCATCCCATCAAGTTTTATAACATCATTGGTAGGGGGGAATTCGCTCTTTGCAAACTTCTTTGCCTCCTTTGCAGGGGCATTAATGTATTTCGCCACCTTAACAGAAGTCCCAATAGTTCAAGGGCTAATCGGCTCGGGAATGGGTAAAGGTCCTGCCCTTGCCCTACTTTTAGCAGGACCAGCACTGAGCCTGCCAAGTATGCTTGTTATAAGAGCGGCTATTGGTTTTAAGAAAACCCTTGTCTACATCTGCCTTGTAATCTTCTTTGCTACAGTATCAGGGATGATTTATGGTGCAATTGATTGATATTTAGAATTTATGGCATATTTTGTGCACTTACCTTTATCTCTTTATTGAAATGGTTAAACAGGCTTTTAAATTCTTGACATCTATAATTGACGCTATATATAAGCCTTTTTGCTATATTTAACAATACAATCTCCTTATAAGATTTAGAAATGATGAAAACGCCTAAATCAAATCTTAAAACCTTTTATAATGCTTTATTATCTGTATTTCAAAAACATAGTAAAGATGTATTATTTGCCTATCTTTTTGGGTCATCTGTAAGCTGCCAGACTCATCCCACAAGTGATGTTGACATCGCTGTCTATTTTTCTGAGAATGATAAGCCCTTAAATTATGATAAGATGCTCCTTTTGCACGCTGACTTATGTAGAACACTTAAAAGAAACGATATTGATATCCTTATTCTTAATATAGCAAAAAATATAATCCTCCTTGATGATATCGTAAGACATGGTGTTTTAATCTATGATAGAGAGCCTGATGTAAGAGAGGCTTTTGAGATAAAAGTTTTACATCAAGCCATTGATTTTAGACAGCAGAGGCTTATAG
>JAOAHE010000090.1 GCA_026415415.1 Thermodesulfovibrionales bacterium
CAACTGCTTCCTCACATAAATGTTTACGAGAACTTTTTTGCATCCTCTGCCATTTCTGTTTCATGAAACCATTCTTTAATATCTACCTCTTTAATCCCATTAATCGGGGTAACATATCGAGGTAAAGAAATATAAAAACGCGTTCCTGTGGGTCCATCTTTGGGATTGTCGTTAGATTCTACAGTAATTTGTCCCCGATGCATTTTGATAATCCCATAAGTAATAGCCAGTCCCATTCCTGTCCCTTTACCCATTTCTTTTGTTGTAAAAAATGGTTCAAATATTTTTGTTAAGTTCTCTTTGGGGATTCCTATTCCTGTATCTTCTACAGTAATATAAATTTCATCCTGTGCATCCTCTGTAATTAGGGTTAATGTGCCTCCATTCGGCATAGCCTGTACAGCATTTGTTATTAAATTAGTAAGTACCTGGGTAATCTGGTCTTTGTCTAACTCTGCTACTGGATTTTTCATGTGGTTTGCTATTTTTAACTGAATGTTTGATGGAATAATGACCAGTTTACAAGCATGCTCTATTAATTTTGGTATATTTGTTGTTTCTATTGAGATTTTATTCTGTCTTGCAAAGTGAAGTAGTCCAGAGACAATTCGTTTGCAACGGTCTGCCTGCGTAGCTATCATTTTTAAATCTTCTTTCAGTGATTCGTCAGTTCCATATTCATCGAGAAGGAGATGGG
>JAOAHE010000091.1 GCA_026415415.1 Thermodesulfovibrionales bacterium
CTGCTATATTACCTCACAAAATCATAACTATGCACTAAAAAAGGATTTCAATCCGGATGTAACAATCACTCATCTAAATGTAAACGATGGTACGGTAGAAGGCTTCAGGCACAACAGCATGCCCATAATAAGCGTGCAATACCACCCTGAAGCAGCACCGGGTCCTGAGGATTCAGCATACATATTTGATGATTTCATAAGTATGATGAAATAAATTAACGAAATCATCAAGTGGAGAGTTGAGAGTGGAAAGTGGATAGTTAAGAAAAAAACAATTAATTCACTTAAAGTAATTTATAAATTGCTCATAACCATGATGAATAAATATTTAATAAATCCTATGGGTTCGGCACTTGAAGTTGACTGTTGGGGATAATAACTCTCAATTCTCAACTCTCAACTGTCAACTCAACTAAGTGGGGGTTAAAATGCCAAAAATTAATGACATAAAGAAAGTCCTTGTAATAGGATCAGGTCCAATAATAATAGGTCAGGCTGCGGAATTTGACTACTCCGGAACTCAGGCCTGCAAATCCTTGAAGGAAGAAGGAATTGAAGTAGTTCTCGTAAACAGTAATCCTGCTACCATAATGACTGACGAGGGTGTAGCAGACAGAGTTTATATTGAGCCTATAACACTTGAATTTGTAAAAAGAATTATCAAAAAGGAAAAACCTGATGGAATCCTGGCA
>JAOAHE010000092.1 GCA_026415415.1 Thermodesulfovibrionales bacterium
GCTCAGAAGCTTGTCCTTAGGATAGCCTAAGAGTTGAAAAAGGGAGTAGACTTTTTCAGGTGAGTCAGTATCTTTGAGTATTATGTCAATTTTGTTATTTAAAAGCATATTAAATCCATTTTTAGTAATTTTATCATATTCATATCAAGATTTTAGAAGATTCATGTTTTTATGGTTTTTATTTCAAAAACGATTTTTATTTCTATTTTATGAGTATTTTTTCCACTGCCAAATAGTCTCTTTATTTCCTTTACATAGCAGTCATGGAGTTCATAATCATTAAGATATTGCCATATTTCACGATTATCAGTTCTTGGTATATAGCCAATATGTTTATTGTCTTTTTTGCGAATTACTTTGATGGCAAATCGGTCATAAGGATTTTGGGGCTCTCTCTCAAGAATGAGTTTTTCCTTAACCTGTACTCCGCTTAGATAAAAAATATCACAACGGTATCTTAATCCAGCGATTGTTGAGTCAAAGGTGGAAAATATTTTTTCTGGTAAAAATTTGAGAAGTTTGAATTGGACTTCTGTTGGGAAATCTACTATATTTTTTAGAAACCACAGTTTCTGGTGATCTTGAATTTTGTCAAGCCTTGATTTTACTTCACAGAAAAATAATTGTTTGCTGCTTGTATCAATGACAAAAAAATCAGGCATGCCTATAATGTATTTACTCT
>JAOAHE010000093.1 GCA_026415415.1 Thermodesulfovibrionales bacterium
GTTTCACAATCCTTTCATAATCAGCCTTATCAAAAGATTGCAAATAGATGTTTGTAAGCCTCCAGTATGATTCCTGAGCCCATTCTGTATCTGGACATTCATTTATTACTCTGTTATAATTTTCAATAAAAATCTCTGTATCGTTTTCATCAGTTTCAGATAATTTCTTAAATATTTCCCTTGCAAGTAATTCCTGTTCCTGAATATTCAGTTTTTTATTTTCTTCACAACTATTGATAACCTGTATTGATGATTTGTCAATAAACAATCTATCTCCGGGTAAAAGATAACCCTTTATTTTTACTACCTTGTTATTGTAAAAAACCATATCTATAGGTTTTTTTGTATTTTGGTCAATAACCTTTATCTTATAGTCTCTCTTGACCTTATGAGTGCCAAAATCAGTTTCAGTATTTGTGAGCATCCCCTCCTTGACACAACCTTTAATTATCACATCAACAGGCATTGAAGCAAATGTTTCCGAGACTGACCATATAAAAATTAGCACAATTAAAAAATTTTTCTTCCTCATTTGTTTTTTCCTATTTATCTTATCCCTGTTGTGCAACTTAGTATATTTGGGTCACTAAATCTTACAATTGGTATTCTTCCAGAAATTGCATTTGGGTCATACTCCCATCTGCATGTTGCTAAAACCTGATCATTCCGTCC
>JAOAHE010000094.1 GCA_026415415.1 Thermodesulfovibrionales bacterium
GAAGATACTGATAGAGCAAACCACTTAGGTAACCCTAAAATCTTCAAAGACGAAGACTATTTTGTTATATAATTAATACTAAACTATGTTAGTGCGTCTGACACGATAAAGTAAAATAGATTTACATATTTGTCTAATTAATATTGATTGATTTTCAATAAGTTAAATAAAAATTTAGCCATTTAACTGAGACGATGCTTGATTTTATTGAAAGAAATTGATTCTTTAAATAAAGAAGTTTGAGTTAAATGATCTTTGACAAGCCCGGGACGAAAAAGTCACCTGTTATCATTTATTTCTAATGCTTTAAAAAGCAGCTATTTATAGAACCGCATTTTAAAAGGTAACTGAAACATAGGACTGTTGTCTTTATACATGGAGGAAGAAAATGGCATTTATAGAACCGCATTTTAAAAGGTAACTGAAACCTATCCCGGCTTCGGCGAGCTTTTCCTTGAATCCCATTTATAGAACCGCATTTTAAAAGGTAACTGAAACATAAAAAGGAGTAGCCGAAAGAAAAAAAAGTAAGAAAAAAATTTATAGAACCGCATTTTAAAAGGTAACTGAAACCTCAGAACTCACAAGTTTATGACAATCTTTCCATGTATTTATAGAACCGCATTTTAAAAGGTAACTGAAACCTTTACTTTGTGCTTTTTTTTTGAACTC
>JAOAHE010000095.1 GCA_026415415.1 Thermodesulfovibrionales bacterium
GCTTGGCGGTTTCAAGGATTTATAGAACCGCATTTTAAAAGGTAACTGAAACCTCTATCAAGAGCCTGTAATTTTCATTTATAGAACCGCATTTTAAAAGGTAACTGAAACATCGAAAAGTACTTCAATCGCCCCCACTCGTTGCCATTTATAGAACCGCATTTTAAAAGGTAACTGAAACTTTATTGTGATAGCATAGCCAACCCTACCGTCTCTAACCATTTATAGAACCGCATTTTAAAAGGTAACTGAAACTGCGATTACTAAGAAATTCCTCAATTCTTTTCCAATTTATAGAACCGCATTTTAAAAGGTAACTGAAACTACAGATTTTTTCCGACCTGTACATCCCAGAATAACTCATTTATAGAACCGCATTTTAAAAGGTAACTGAAACCAGTAAAAGGAGGGATAAATTCAGCACATCTATCTCAATTTATAGAACCGCATTTTAAAAGGTAACTGAAACACTCTTTTGTCCCCACATGCTAAGCTTAAACACTTATATTTATAGAACCGCATTTTAAAAGGTAACTGAAACGACGGCAGAGCGAAAGCCATCGTCTTGGGGACCACGCATGTATTTATAGAACCGCATTTTAAAAGGTAACTGAAACCCTCCCTTCTAATATACATGGATCGTTCAGTAGAAA
>JAOAHE010000096.1:0-292 GCA_026415415.1 Thermodesulfovibrionales bacterium
ATGTCATAGTCATCAGCCTGTTTTTCTTCCGGGTAAGAGGCATCAAAGTTTGTATAAATCTCACGGGTTTTTGATTTTGTGAGGTCCCCTGCAATAACAAGCACCCTGTTATTGAATTTTTCTTTGAGGATGGGCTCAAGGTATTTTACAGTATCTATGTATTCTGAAAAGACCACAACCTTTCTATCTTTTTCTCTTTTGAATGATGATTCTATGCCTTTAATTAGGCGCTCTGCCTTTGGGTCATGTTCTACAAGTTTTAATATTTCAAGCTCATCCAGAATCTCTTCAA
>JAOAHE010000096.1:302-663 GCA_026415415.1 Thermodesulfovibrionales bacterium
CTCGTAGACCTCATGATTTTTCGGATATTCATTATTTTTAATCTTCTCTGTGTAGGTTTTTAGTTCCTCTTCAATCTCGTCTATATCTTTTTCGTAAATTCTTTCAAGGAGTTGTCTATCAAGGATATACTTATCCGTTTTTTCTATAAAGGACAGCACTATTTCTGTTATATCTTTGAAGTTTATAAGGCTTTGTCTTATGGCACCGAAGGAGCTCTCAAATCTCTTTACAAGGAGTCTTCTCATAAAATCGTATAGGTTGAACTGTTGGATATATTGAAAGTTCTCTTCCCGGGCTAAATCATCAAAGGCATCAATGCCTACTTTATAAATAAAAGGCCTGTATATTGCACCGCTGAAC
>JAOAHE010000097.1:0-247 GCA_026415415.1 Thermodesulfovibrionales bacterium
AGTTTTTATGATAATTATACCATTACCTCCTACGTTATTAGATATATTATTGGCATTTAATATTACTTTTTCACTAATTATATTACTTTTAACTATGTTTACAACCGACGTACTAGAATTTTCATCCTTTCCAACAATATTACTTGTAACAACCTTATTTAGATTAGGATTAAATATATCATCTACAAGACTTATACTAAGTAAAGGTGAAGCTGGACGAATTATAAATGCATTTGGCAACTTTGTT
>JAOAHE010000097.1:257-658 GCA_026415415.1 Thermodesulfovibrionales bacterium
TGAGTATCGATGCAGATTTAAACGCTGGTATCATCACTGAACAAGAGGCAAAACTAAGAAGAAAAAAATTACAACAAGAGGCAGATTTTTATGGAGCTATGGACGGTGCAAGTAAATTCGTTAAAGGTGATGCAATTGCCGGTATTGTTATAACAATAATAAATCTAATTGGCGGTATTATTATTGGTATGTTATTCTTAAACCTACCAGCTTTAGAATCTTTAAAAAGATTTGCATTATTAACAGTTGGTGATGGTCTTGTAAGCCAAATTCCAGCACTTTTAATTTCAACAGCCTCTGGTATTATCGTAACAAGAACAACAAGTGAAACTTCTCTTGGGAAAGAATTATCTACTCAATTTACTTCTTACCCAAAAGTTCTTGCGATTGCAAGTTTTATT
>JAOAHE010000098.1 GCA_026415415.1 Thermodesulfovibrionales bacterium
TTATTAGAATTTCTATTTAGTAATAATAGTCAAACTGTTAAACATTCAGGTGGATTAAACTTAACTGTAGAAAAAAATCTTTATAGTTTGGAAGTAACAGAAAATACAACTGCTTCTATAGATGCACAATATGGAATATTATTTGGTGATGGTTCAAATAATACATTACCAAATTACTTAACTTCTGCTAATAATCAAATGGATAGAGCTAAAACAAGTCCTGATGATTTTAATCTCTATAAAGCATATAAAGCTTCAGATATATTGTATACAAATACAAGTTTAATATCTTTGACAACTGGTAAGATAAGAATTGCAAGAAGTTTAATTAATGATACAGCAGCACAAGATACTATTTATGTTACAGAAGTAGGATTATTTAGTGTATATAATAAGAACTCGCTACAAAAAAGACATATTTTATTAGCACGAGACATATTAACTAATGTTTCTAACCCTATAGCTATTCCTTATGGTCATATACTAACAGTTGAGTATATTTTTGAAGCTAACACAAATAATAGTTATACTAATAATTTTATAGCTTTATTAAGTTCATTATTAAATGGTGGAACAGGAGTGATATCATTTGTAAATACTACAGGAGTAAGTGAAGGAGTAAGTTATATTCCATTAGTAGCAGATAC
>JAOAHE010000099.1 GCA_026415415.1 Thermodesulfovibrionales bacterium
AGATGTGTATAAGAGACAGGCGAAGAGGCAGGAGAAGGAATAATTTTCAAGAAAGACAAAGATGGAAAAGTAATCGGTATAGAAAAGCTTTATGTAAGCAAATCCGTTGGTTTTAGCAAAACTATTCCTGTTGAAGTAGTTGTCGCTTGAAGTCCCATGTTACATCTTGACAAGAGTTCCAACTTTTCCACAGTAGAGACATTCAAATCTCTAATGTATTAAGAATGGTTCACATATTTTGAGAGTTGTTTTTTCTTGGCTATCTTGTGCCTCCTTTTCTTTTCTATCTGGACAAAAAAGAATCTTAAGAAATTAGCATATGAATCACGGAAGAAGCAGAAATTACTAAGCTAATCATTCTTTCACCTCCTCTTTGTTTTCAAAGCCACAGTAGGGACATATTATTCCCTCTTTAGCCTCAATATCCCTTAAAAAGTTTATCATCTCTTTATAGGACCTTGTAGGAACATCTCCGTATCCACCTGAGCTGTAGGTAAACTGCCTTCCACATCCTTTGCATTTTAATGTTTTTGTTTTTCTTCTTCTGTATATAGCCATTTTTTCTCCTTTTAGCTAAAGGCTCTCTCAG
>JAOAHE010000009.1 GCA_026415415.1 Thermodesulfovibrionales bacterium
ATGTGTATAAGAGACAGATGTAATATGCCAGATAGTAGAAGAGATACTTTTTGAGATACCATCAACTAACTCAAAGCTCACTACTTTTAGCAAGAAAAAATACTAATACAAAATGAAAGTCTTAGGCATAGACCCCGGCAGTATAAACTGTGGATATGGCTTATTAGAAAAGGACAATAAAAAAGGGGCAATCAGATATATAGCATCTGGGAAAATAGTAATATCAAAAAAGAAAAATATTTTCATCAGAATAAAAGAACTATACCTAACTTTGACAGAGCTATTTTCTGAGTTTAACCCTGACGTTATAGTTATAGAAAAGATTTTTTTTGCAAAAAGCAGAAGGGTTGCTCTTAGCTTAGGATACACAAGAGGGGTAGTTATGTTATCTGCTGCTATGACTAATTTACCTATTTATGAATATACAGCCGTAGAGGTTAAAAAAGCTATTGTAGGATATGGTAGAGCTGATAAAAACCAAGTACAAAAGATGGTACAAGAGATCCTCTCTATAAAATACAACATCTCCACAGACAGTGCTGATGCCTTAGCCTTGGCTCTTTGTCACTTAAATAACAAAATAGAGGTTACAATTAAGCCTCTTTAACCTTCTTTAAATAGTTATGATAGCATCTTTAAAGGGTAAGCCTTTATCAATAAAACCTGATAGTTTAATAATTGATGTCAATGGAGTAGGTTACCTCGTATATATCCCTTTAAGTGTCTTTCATATTATTAAAGAACAAGGGGTAGATGAAGATATTTTTTTACATATATATACTACCGTCAGGGATGATTCAATCTCTCTTTACGGCTTTCTTCATGAAGATGACAAAAGGGTTTTCTCAAAGCTAATAAATATAACAGGAATCGGGCCCAAGATAGCAATCAATATCCTTTCAACTATCTCTACTTCAGATTTCCATAAGGCAATCTTTAATGAAGATATTAAGACTTTATGCCAAGTCCCAGGACTTGGAAAGAAGACAGCCCAGAGATTAGTATTAGAATTAAAAGAAAAACTGCCAGATTCTATAAAAGACTTAAGTGAACCGATTTTTGAAGATTCCTTATCAGCATTAATAAACTTAGGATATAAAAAGAATATTGCCCAAGAAGCTCTTGAAAAAGCTTATAATAGAGGATTAAGGGATATTGAAAGTTTATTAAAAGAGTCACTAAAATATTTATCAAGAGACTGATGTGTTATTTAAATTCAACTTAATTACGACGTTTTTTCCCTCTTTATTGCAAAAAAATAAATAAATGAGAATAGAAGATAAAGACATAATAGTCCCTCACTCTGTCAAGCAAAGACATGAGGAAAATTCTTATGAATCAAACTTAAGACCTCGCACCTTAGATGATTTTATAGGTCAAAACAAAATCAAGGATAATTTAAAAGTTTTTATAGCTGCTGCTAAAATGAGAAACGAGCCACTTGATCACATCCTTTTTTGCGGTCCACCTGGTCTTGGCAAGACTACTTTGGCAACTATAATTGCCAATGAATTAAATGTAAATATAAAGGCAACTTCAGGTCCTGTTCTTGAAAGAGCAGGTGATATAGCAGCGATACTTACTAACCTTTCTGATAGAGATATATTATTTATAGACGAAATACATCGCACACCTAGAATAGTTGAAGAAATTCTCTACCCAGCGATGGAAGACTACAGCCTGGATCTGATTATAGGCCAAGGACCTAATGCAAGAACATTAAAGCTTAGCTTGCCAAAATTCACTCTTATTGGTGCAACTACAAGAACTGGTTTACTTACATCCCCTTTAAGAGATAGATTTGGTGTAATATTCAGACTTAATTTTTATTTATCTGACGAACTAAAAGAGATTGTCCTGCGTTCATCTCACTTATTGAATATTAACATTGATGAAAGCTCAGCCTATGAGATAGCAAAACGCTCAAGAGGAACACCTCGCATAGCTAATCGTTTATTAAAAAGAGTTCGTGATTTTGCTCAAGTAAAAAGTGATGGCAGTATTGATATAAATATTACTTTAGAAGCCTTGAAAGCTTTAGAGGTTGATACCTGTGGACTTGATGAATTAGACAGAAGATTTCTTTTGACTCTTATTGAAAAATTTGGAGGAGGACCTGTAGGGATAGATACAGTTTCTGCAGTTTTAAGAGAAGATAAAGAAACTTTAGAAGATGTATATGAACCCTATTTGTTACAAGAAGGTTTTTTAGAGAGGACCTCTCGAGGAAGACTTGCCACAGAATTAGCCTATAAACATCTTGGGAAAAAGCTTCCTCAAAAATTATTTTAAAAAATCTCTATAACAAAAAAGTACTTTAACTAACCCTCAAAAGTAATCATAAGCTAAAAAAGGTAGGGTGTATTTTATCTAAAGTGAGTCTTAACAGCCTTTCTGCCTAACATATAGTTATGTGTATCTTTTTAAGATTTTTTCAAGAGCTAAAAGTCTCTTCATTAAATTAATCTAAATCTAATATTATTTAGAACTTAAAAACTAAATCAAGCTGTTTATTGTTAAAGATTTCTTAAGTTTTTCAAATTTAAGATTGCTTTAAAATCGCTTCTCTTTACAAAAATATTTTCTAATCTTTTCACCTCCTATTTTAATTTATTAGGTTTAATCTTACTTTGGAGATCATCAAGTAAACTTAGTTAGAAATCTTTACTTATATATTTGCATTTAAAGAAGTTTGTTTTCTTTGTATTAAATAACTCTTATATTTTAAAATTAAATTAAATGAGAGGGTATTTTTTAATAGTAACCCCATTACTAATTATTATTTCTGTCTTAATTAGTTTGAATATTTTCTTTCAACACTCTTTACAAAACCAGATAGCTAATGATTTTAATTTGCAACAACAAATTTTAGCAGAGTCAGTATCAAAAAATATCAAAGAGCAATTAGAAAACTTAAAAGTTAACACCCTATTGTCAGCCTATGTTTTTTCAAAAATTAATCCTTTACAAAAAAAAGACAATAAAGATAGTTTATCCTTTAGCAGGATTATTTTCACAAACACAAGTCAATTACTTTATTATGAAGGAAAATCAAATATAAGCACTGAAACCCTTAAAAAATTAACCGATAGACTTCAGATATTACCTTATAACACTGCCATCTTTTATGAGATTGATGATTTTATTTACTGTGTTGCTCGCATAATTGACTCTAATAATTTTATAGCTTTATTTATTAATTCTACAGACTTAGCAAAAGAGACCCTCTCAAACATACAAACAGCTCAAAAAGGCAATATCTGGATACTTACCTCAAATGGTGATCTTCTTTATCATCCAACTCAACCTGATATGGCAGGAAGAAATATCTATTCAAAAGATAGCAAATGTATTCAATGCCATCAAAGTTTTGATTTTGAAAAGAACATCATTGAAGACAGCAGAAAAATAAAAGGCAAAGAGATATCTTACAATGAGGAACGTTTAATAGCCTATTCAAAGATAAATATAGACAATGTGCTATGGACTGTGTTTCTATCTGCAAACTATTCAAACGTTATTCACATAATAGATAAAAGTATGAAGGTTTATTCATACCTTATATTAACTATTTTGACAGCCACCATAATTTTTGCTGCTATTCTATATGTTTTCAATAAAAAAAGGCTTGCAGCAAAAGAATTAGAGATAAGAGAGCATACTATGAGAAAATACGCAGACGCCTTAGAGGAAAATGTAAACATCAAAACAGCTGCCCTTATAGAGGAGCGTGAAAAATTAACAACTATACTAAATGCTATCGGTGCAGGTATTATTCTCATAGACACTAAAGGAAAAATCTTATGGGCAAATGAGAAAACTCAGGAGATGTTTGATGTAGATGTAGTAGGCAAGTATTGTGAACAGTTATGGGTTGATTGTGATATTTCTGGTGTTTATACCAAAGGTAATTTTGAGACTTCTATAATCTCCATAAATAATGATAAATTTTTGCAAGTTATAACAGCCCCAATAAAGAATGAACAAGGGGAGATATACAGGTATATAAGATTAATACAAGATATTACGGAAATAAAAAAGATGGAAGAGCAGATTACAAACTCTGAGAAATTAGCTTCTATAGGGCGTCTTGCAGCTGGAATCGCTCACGAGATTGGCAACCCCCTTACTTCTATTTTTTCCTACGTCCAGATATTAAAATCCATTGAAGATGACAAATTTAAAAAAGAAAGTCTTGAAACTATCTATTTCCACATTCAACGAATCTCAGAAATCCTAAAGCAACTATCAAGTTTTACAAAAATGAGTCGTGGTGAGACTCAATTAATAAGTGTTAATGAGATTATAGAAGATGCCATTAAATTAATTAGATATGACAAAAGGGCAAAAAATATCGTAATTAAGAAAAATTTATCAGACTCTATACCTAAAATGAATCTCAACTTTAATCAACTATCTCAAGTCTTTATTAATCTCATATTAAATGCCATAGATGCTATGCCAGATGGTGGTCAATTGACCATCAACAGTTACTTACAAAATAATGATTTAGTCATTGATTTCTCCGATACGGGTATTGGCATATCAAGAGAAAACCTGTCAAAAATATTTGATCCCTTTTATACAACAAAAGAAAAAGGTACAGGCTTAGGATTAGCTGTAAGTTATAATATAATTACTAAGATGGAAGGACAACTAACTGTAGAGAGCGAAGTAGGCAAAGGAACAACTTTTAAAATCAGCTTACCAATAAAAAAGTTAGTAGATAATTTAGATGTCAAGCAAGACAAAAATTCTAATAGTTGATGACGAAAAGGACATTTGTAATGCTTTAGAGTTTATCCTAAGCAGGGAAAACTATGAAGTTAAAGTTGCTACCTCAGGAGAGAAGGCAATCCAGATGATTAATAAAGAAAATTATGACGTAGTTATTACTGATCTAAAGATGGGCAAGATAGATGGTATGGAAGTATTAAAACATACTAAACAGGTAAGTCCTGATACAGCTGTTATCATAATAACAGCTTTTGGTTCTATTGAATCAGCCGTTGAGGCAATGAAGACTGGAGCAAATGATTATATCATTAAACCTTTCTATAACGAAGAAATAATATTAACAGTAAAGAAAAATATTGAACAAAAAAAATTAATCAAAGAAAACTTAGCATACAAACAACAGCTAACTTACCATAGGATTTCTTATAAAAATATAATAGCTAACTCTCTTTCAATGCAGGAAGTTTTGGAGACTATAAGTAAAGTAGCTCCTACCAAAAGTAATGTCCTAATACTTGGTGAGAGTGGCACAGGTAAAGGTCTTTTTGCAGAACTTATCCATTACAATAGCCCTCGTTATGACAAGCCCTTTATAAGCATAAACTGTTCCGCAATACCAGAAGGTTTATTAGAGTCTGAACTATTTGGTTATAAAAAAGGGGCTTTCACAGGTGCAATCTCTGACAAACATGGTTTACTGTCTTTAGCAAATGAAGGAACTTTCTTTTTTGATGAGATTGGTGATATGCCTCTCAACTTACAGACAAAATTATTAAAAGTTATAGAGACAGGAGAATTTTTCCCCCTTGGTGACACAAAGCCCTCTTATATAGATATAAGATTTATATCTGCAACTAACTCTGATTTAGATGCTAAGATAAAAGAAGGCTCTTTTAGGGAAGACCTTTATTGGAGACTAAACGTAATAGAAATAAAACTACCTCCTCTTAGAGAACGAAAGGATGATATAGAACCCTTAGTTAAAGAGTTTATTAAAAATACTGCATTATTGCATAAAAAAAATGTAACCTCAATTGATAAAAATGCATTAAACTGTCTAATAGAGTATTCTTGGCCTGGTAATATAAGGGAGCTTAAAAATGTCATTGAAAGAGTAGTAATTTTAGCAAATAGTGACACAATAATGTTAGATGACTTACCCGAGAAACTTAGAAAAGAAATTCATGTAAACGATTTAGCACCACTTAAGAGCTATCTCAACGAATATGAAAAAAAAGTTATACTAAATACCTATCTTTCTCACAACAAAAAGAAAGAAGAGACAGCAAAAGCCTTGGGGATAGATATAGCCACATTATATAGAAAAATGAAAAAGTATAATATTGAAGACTGATGAATAAAAAATTTAAGATTGGCTTTCTTATTGGTAGCATCTTAGGGTTGATAGTATCAGTAGGAATGGATTTTATAATGGGTGGAACATTAAATAGTGATAGCTGGACAGAGGCCGTCTCACATGACTTAAGTCTAATGTTTAAAAGTGACTTTAAGAGTACCGACCCAATAGTCTATCTTATAGTTTTATTAGTAGTTGGTTTCATTGTAGTAGTAAGCGGCTTACTAGGAGGGATATTTTTACAGGTCATAGGAATTTTTTTAGAGTTTATGTCAAAAAGATCGAAGGATTCTTAGTATAAATTGCTACTTAATGAAATTTTTATCAAAGGGAAAGAATTATGAGATTAGAAGTTGTTGATGCAGACAAATGTGTAGGTTGTCAATGCTGTATGTTTGCATGCAGTAGAATTCACAAAGATACAGGTCTTTCAAAAACTTGTATTTCCGTCAAATCTGCAGGTGGTATGCAGAGAGGGTTTATTGTAATTACTTGCATAGCCTGTGAAGATCCTCCCTGTGCAAGAGCATGTCCAGAAAATGCCTTAATTGTTAGAAAAGTGGGTGGAGTAATATTAAAAAAAGAAAAATGTACAGGATGTGCTACTTGTGTGAAAGCATGCATTATTAGAGCCGTTTTTTGGGATGAAGAGATTAATAAACCACTTATATGTTTTTACTGTGGTTACTGCGCAAAATATTGCCCTTATGGTGTTATTGAGTTACGGAAGACTGAGTTTGAACTTAAACAGTCTCGGGAGGGTAAAGATGACAGCAGTAAATGAATTAAGTAAGGTTTTATATATTGATTTATCCAAAAGACACTTCTATACTGTCTTAAGAGATGATCTTTTTGGAAAGTATATCGGAGGAGCTGGGGTAGCCATACAGTTACTAAAAGAAGAATGTCCTGAGGGCATAGACCCATTTAACCCTCAAAACCCGATTGTTTTTGCTGTTGGTCATTTAACAGGCCTTTTTCCTCTTGCATCTAAGACCGTTGCAATGTTCAAGTCACCTCATACAGGCAACCTTGGTGAAAGCCATGCTGGTGGAAGAAGTGCTATCTCTATTCGTTCAGCAGGATATGGAGCTATTGTTATAAAAGGTGTAAGCTCTAAACCTTGTTATATCTCAGTGCATGAAAATAAAGTTTACTTTAGAGATGCTTCAACCCTATGGGGTATGAGAAGTAGCATCACCGCAGGAAGACTAATAAGAGAAAACGAACCTGCATCAGGTAATAGAACGATAATGAGAATTGGCTTAGCTGGTGAGAAGATGATTCCTTTTGCCTGCGTCACCACAGAGACCTTCAGACATTTTGGCCGTTTAGGATTAGGAGCTGTTTTTGGTAGCAAAAAATTAAAGGCTTTGGTTGTTTCAGGCAAAAAATCTATACCCATCTCTGAAAGAAAAGAATACCTTAATCTATATGATTCAATCTTTAAGACCGCAACAGATTCACCCTTAATGAAAAAATACCATGAAATAGGTACTCCTATAAATGTAATGGCTTTAAATGCATCAAATGCCTTGCCTACTAAAAACTTACAACTAAGCACCTTTGATAAAGCCTATGAGATATCAGGGGAAAATATAGCTAAAGGTTTTCTTGGCAAACGGCTTGCTTGTGCCCATTGTCCTGTAGCATGCATACATATAGCAAATTTAAGAGAACTTTATGAAGAGGAGCCTTTTTTCTATAAAACATCTATGATAGGCTATGACTATGAGTTAATTTACTCAGTAGGGTCTATGCTGTGCATCTCTGATGTAAATGGACTACTAAAAATTATTGATACAGTAGAATCATATGGATTAGACTGCATGAGTACTGGGGTTTCACTTGCATGGGCGACAGAGGCACAAGAAAAAGGGATTATATCCTTGAAAGATACAGCTGGCTTAGAACTTAAATGGGGCGACAGCAGATGTTATATTGAAGCAATTAAGAAATTAATTGAACAACCTACCGATTTCTTTAAAGCCCTCTCAAGAGGGATAGAGTATGCTTCTTCTTTATATGGTGGAAAAGACTTTGCACTCTCTTTCGGGGGTAATGAGATGCCTGGCTACCACACTGGTCCGGCAGCTCATGCAGGCTGTTTGTTTGGAGCAAGACATAGTCATCTTGACAACGGCGGATACTCATTTGATAAAAAGATCATGCTCGACAAAAACATTTTACCTCAACAGCTTGCTGATAATATAGTCTCAGAAGAAGAATGGCGTCAAATCTTGTCAAGTCTTGTAGTGTGTTTTTTCGCAAGAGAAATTTATAAGCCAGAGGTTGTAAAAGAAGCACTTAAAGTATCAGGATTCAATCTAACTGATAAAGACTTCTCAGACATAGGAAAAAGAATTTATATAGAAAAGATGAGATTTAAAATTAGAGAAGGCTTCTCCTTTGAAAATTTATCTATTCCAGAAAGGATCTATCAAACTGACTCTTCAGTTGGGTTAATCGATAGAAAGTTTATGGATTCCTTAGTTTCATCCTTAAAAACAAAAATCTTAACCTATTTACAAACATCCTCTTAAAGGTCATGTATGAAAAGTCAAGGGTTGGCGTTCATGTATCTATAGCTGGAGGATTTCATCTATCTATAAAGCGAGCAATAAAGTTGGGTTGTAATACTATTCAGATTTTTACTCATAGCCCCCGACAATGGAATGTTGTTGAGATTAAAAAAGAGGAGATCTCTGAGTTTAAATATCTTAGGCAACTACACGATATTAACCCTCTTTTTATTCATGCATCCTATCTGATTAATTTATGCAGCTTAAATGAAAAAGTTTACCACAAATCTATTGATCTACTATTGAAGGAACTTGAGATAGCGACCATCTTAGATGCTGATTATGTAGTATTACACTTAGGTGGAGCCTCGGGAATGAACAAAGAAAAAGCTATTGAAAAGGTACTATCTGCATTGAAAACCTTATCATCTAAGATAAATACTAAAAGAAAAGTTTTAATAGAAAACACATCCGGCAAAAAAGGTGATATTTCAACTACTTTTAAAGATCTCTCTAATATACTTTATTATGATACATCGGGCATTCTTGGCGGTATCTGCATTGATACAAGCCATGCCTTTGCAGCCGGATATGACATTGGAGAGAAAACCACACTGAATGCATTGATCAATGAGATAGAAAATTTTATTGGAATGGAAAAAGTAAAACTCATACACCTAAACGACTCAAAAAATAAGTTTAACTCAAAAGTAGACAGACATGAGCATATAGGAAAAGGATATATAGGTCTTAAGGGTTTTAAGATTTTTCTTGAAAATCCAGCTTTTAAAAAAATCCCAATTATACTTGAAACCCCTAAAAAGAGTGACCTTGATGACTTAAAAAACTTAAAAGTAGTAAAGAAATTGCTTAATAGCGATAAACCAATTGAGCTTATAGAAAAAATTTCTAAGTATTTTTAAAACTAATTAAAAAGAAAGACATTAAAAGGGAAAAAAGCGTTCACTCTAACTAAAGTTTTCACCGTGCCTAATAATATTTTTATATCCTTTACTTTATAAGATTTTATAAAAATCATAAACGCCAATAAGGCGGTTTTTTCGTTAGAAATTTTTTAATTGACTTTAAATTTCTTAATGTGATATATTCCTAATTAATAATTACTACTAATTTAGTTTAAAATGTATTTCATCATAATTTTAAAAAATCAATATATCTATACATAGTATAGATTAAACCCTATAAAAAGGAGGTTAATATGGAAAAGTTAAAAGGAAAAAAGAGATGGATTACCGATTGGTGGCCAAATAGATTAAACTTAAAACCTTTGAGGCAAAATTGCCCTAGTTCCAATCCATATGGTGAAGATTATAATTACATCAAAGAATTTCAGTCATTAGACCTTGCTGAAGTAAAAAAAGACTTAAAAGAACTGATGACTAACTCACAGCAATGGTGGCCAGCCGATTTTGGCCATTACGGTCCTTTATTTATCCGTTTAGCGTGGCACAGTGCAGGAAGCTATAGAATTTATGATGGTAGAGGAGGAGCAAGGACTGGAGATATTCGATTCCCACCAAGAGTTGACTGGCCTGACAATATGAGCTTAGACAAAGCAGTAAGACTGCTTTGGCCTATAAAACAGAAATATGGACGGAAACTTTCTTGGGCTGATCTAATCGTTTTATCAGGCAATGTTGCCTTTGAGGTAATGGGAGCCAAGACCATCGGTTTTGCTGGAGGTAGAGAAGATATCTGGGAACCCGATGAAGGAGCAGACTGGGGCCCCGAGATAGAGATGTTAAGTGGTAAAGAACGGTTTCAAGAAGGAGAGCTACAAAAACCCTTTGCTGCTACAGAGATGGGGCTTATTTATGTAAACCCAGAAGGACCCGAAGGGAACCCTGATCCCGTAGCATCTGCTAAGCAAATAAGGGTTGCTTTTAACCGCATGGGAATGAATGATGAAGAGACTGTAGCTTTGGTTGCAGGTGGACATGCTTTTGGAAAGTGTCATGGTGCCTGTCCTGATACATATATAGGTCCTGACCCTGATTCTTCTCCTATAGAACAACAAGGGTTAGGTTGGAAAAATACTTATAACACAGGAAAAGGAGCAGATACCTTCACTTCAGGATTTGAACTTGCATGGTCATCAACTCCTACAAAATTTGGAATAAGTTATCTACATTTCATCTTCAATTATGATTGGGAGCTTATGAAAAGTCCAGCTGGCAAGCATCAATGGGTAGCTAAGAATGCACCAGCAATAATCCCTGATGCCCATGACCCTAACAAAAAACATCTTCCTATGATGTTAACCGCCGATCTTGCTTTTAAGTTTGATCCTGCTTATGCAAAAATTGCAAAAAGATTTTTAGAAAACCCAAAGGAATTTGAAGAAGCTTTTGCTAAAGCTTGGTTTAAATTAATACATCGCGATTTAGGTCCTCGGCAGTGTTACTATGGACCTGAAGTGCCAAAGGAAATATTCATTTGGCAAGATCCATTACCTGATCGTGACTTTGAGTTAATTGACGAAAAAGACACAAACACTCTAAAAGAAAAAATCCTTAATTCAGGGTTAAGCATCTCTGAACTTGTATATACAGCCTGGTCCTCTGCTTCAACTTATCGTGATTCAGACAGAAGAGGTGGAGCTAACGGAGCTCGTATCAGTCTTGCACCACAAAAAGACTGGGAAGTAAACCATCCTGAAGATTTACAAAAAGTTCTGGAGATCTATAGAAACATTCAAAAAGAATTTAATTCATCTCAGAGTAGTAACAAAAAAGTATCCCTTGCTGACTTAATAGTGCTTGGTGGCTGTGCAGCGGTAGAAGATGCTGCTAAAAAAGCAGGTGTTAATATAGCAGTTCCCTTTGCTGCAGGAAGAGTAGATGCTACTCAGGATCTTATAGATATACCCTTTCATTCTGCTATGGAGCCATTTGCTGATGGATTCCGCAATTACATTAAGAACCCAAAAGGAACATGTGCAGAGTACTTGCTAATAGACAAAGCCCAACTTCTTAAATTAACAGTACCTGAAATGACTGTCCTCATCGGTGGTATGAGAGCACTTGGTGCAAATTATAAGTATACAGACTTTGGAGTTTTAACTGAAAAAATAGGTACTTTAATGAACGATTTCTTTATAAATCTTCTGGATATGGGTATTGAGTGGAGAGCAGTAGATGAGGATCATTACCTTTTCAAAGGTTTTGACAGAAAAACAGGACAAGCTAAATGGACAGCTACAAGAGTAGATCTCATATTTGGACATCACAATGAGCTCAGGGCTGTTTGTGAGGTTTATGGTGCAGCAGATGGGAAAGAAAAATTTATAAAAGATTTCATAAAAGCATGGGATAAGGTTATGAACTTAGACCGTTTTGACCTCACAAGGATTTAATAACTATTTAAAAGTTATCTCCCCCTGCCTTTTATTTGATCAAAGGCAGGGGGAAAACAAAGTTCGTGATGAAATAAAATAAGATTATTATCTCTTAATCTCAAATATATAAATTTTACCCTCTATGGCTTCACAATTAATTTTATGAATGAAAGAAACCCATAATATATAATCAAATATTTAAAAAATAAACTCTGACACATAATTTATCCAATCGCCACAGCATTATCTAATAAATAACAAATATTCAAAAATAACTATACTTCTTCTGCTTAAGAACTAAAAAGGACAAAAGCATTTTTTAAGTAAACATTGCTGATAATAAAGTATTCGCTATAAGAAGTCTTAATTCTATTTGCTGATATTCTTCAAAATTAATCCCTTTTATTCTACAGACTTTTAAAAAACGGCTCTATCACAAACATCAGATTATTTGTGGGTAGTAAAGCTTTTCTCCTAAAATTAGCCTATAAAGCTCAGTTTATTTCATTCTTTCCTAAAATCTCCATTATGCTCTATTATCTAAAGAAGTATTTATGGATAGAGAAAACTTTCTAATATTCTTTGAATATAGTTATTTTTTAAATAGTTTATTATCATATAATTTGAACTTGTTGAAAGAATCACTGGTTTGACAATATAGTTTTAGTTATAATAAAATTTTAAGCTATGAACAAACCATTAATAGCAGCAAACTGGAAACTCAATAAAACTATACAAGAAACAGAGTCTTTCATAAAGGAATTCTTGCCTTCTGTGAAAAACAATAATGAGGTAGAAATTGTCTTAGCTCCACCCTTTACCTCATTGTATATAGCTAATTTAGCTTTAAAAGATAGTCAAGTTAAATTAGCCGCCCAAAACATCTTTTATGAAGATAAAGGTGCTTTTACTGGTGAAGTATCGGCTCCAATGTTAGCTGATGTAGGTTGTAGCTATGTAATAATTGGACACTCAGAAAGAAGACAGTACTTTAACGAGACAGACGATATTGTTAACAAAAAAATCAGAGCAGCCAGAAAGCACAACCTATCAGTTATTTTCTGTATTGGTGAGTCCCTAAATGAACGCCAGATGGGACTAACATTTAAAGTTGTTCAAAGACAGCTTAAAGAAGGGTTAAGAGATATAGAGCTTTACAATATTACCATCGCCTATGAACCAATATGGGCTATTGGAACTGGTAAAACAGCTACTCCAGAGCAAGCTCAAGAGGTGCACAGTTTTATAAGAAACTGGTTAATCTCCAACTTTGATAATGTAGGCAAAGAGATCAGAATAATCTATGGAGGTAGCGTTACACCAGAAAACATCAAGTCTCTTATGAACTGTCCAGATGTTGAAGGTGCTTTGGTCGGTGGGGCAAGTTTGAAAGCTGATAGCTTCTCAAAAATAGTAAATTATAAATTTTAGGAGGACTCAAAATTTGACTACAGTTTTACTAATCTTACATGTATTAGTATGTGTAATACTCATTGGAGTTGTTTTAATACAAGGTGGTAAAGGTGCAGAAATAGGAGCTGCTTTCGGAGGTTCAAGCCAAACCCTTTTTGGTAGCAGAGGAGCTGCTACTTTCTTAAGCAAGTTAACAACTATAGTTGCAATAGTTTTTATGTTGACTTCTCTTGGATTGGCAATCCTTCAGACAAAAAGCACATCTGTCATCAAAGAAAATGTGCCAATTGAACAAAAAAAAGAGCTTCCTGCTCAACAACCTTTACCTCAACCACCCCAACAACCATCTCCTACTAATAAATAAAAACTGTGAAAAATTGCAGAGCCTCCTTATCGCTAACTTTAGACAGACGAAAAGGATGGCTTTGCATAGCTTTTATGTTTTTTTTCATTTTCTTTCTATCTTCATGTGCTAAGGAGCCACAAGTAAAATATCCTGAGACGATTACGATTGGCTTTTTATCAGATGCAAGAAGACTATTGCCACTTTTTGCTTCCGATAGCGCTTCTGCTGAAATAAGTGGTCATATCTTCAATGGATTAACCAAATACGACAAAAATATAAATATTGTTGGAGAACTTGCTGATTCATGGGAGATAAAAAACAATGGGCTTGAAATTATCTTTCACTTAAGAAAAGGAGTTAAATGGCATGATGGAGTAGAGTTCACATCAGAGGACGTCTTATTTACATATAAAACAGTTACTAATCCAAATACACCTACACCTTACGGTAGTATTTATGGACCTGTTGATAAAGTAGAGGCTCTTGATAAATACACTGTAGCAGTCACTTATAAAGAACCCTATGCCCCAGCTCTTGAATCTTGGGGAATGGGAATTTTACCAAAGCACCTACTTGATGGTAAAGATATTACTTCCTCTGAATTTAACAGAAACCCTATAGGAACAGGTCCTTATAAAATCAAAGAGTGGGTAACCGGGCAAAAAATAGTTCTTGAGGCTTTCAATGAATATTACGAGAAAAAGCCCAATATCTCAAAGTTCATAGCTAGAATTATACCTGACCCAGCTACTATGTTTCTTGAGCTTAAGTTTGGTGGAATAGATTACATGGGACTTACCCCTTCTCAATACAAATTACAAGGTGAGACAGAAACATTTAAAAGACATTTCAACAAATTTAAATACCCTTCTTTTGGTTACACCTACTTAGGATATAATCATCTTCACCCCCTGTTTGCTGATAAAAGAGTAAGACAAGCCATCACTCATGCCATCAATAAACAAGATATAATCTCGGGCGTCTTACTTGGGTTTGGCTCTCCTTGCACTGGACCCTTTCCACCTGAGTCATGGGCATACAATCCAGAGGTAAAAGATTATGAGTATAATCCTGAAAAATCTTACAAGATTCTTAACGATCTTGGTTGGTATAAAGATAAAGACGGCTTTTTAAAGAAAGATGGCAAAGTTTTCTCTTTTACCGTTCTAATAAATCAAGGTAATGAAGCGAGAATCAAAACAGCCCAGATAATAAAAGAACAACTCAAAAAAATCGGCATTCAGATGAATATCAAAGTGCTCGAATGGCAAGCGATGCTAAATGAGTTTATTCATAAAAGAAGGTTTGAAGCAGTAATTATGGGATGGGCTCTATCAAGAGACCCTGATATCTTTGATATCTGGCATTCTTCAAAGACTAAGGAAGGAGAGTTTAATTTTATTTCATACAAAAATAAAGAGGTTGACGAGCTTTTAGTTAAAGGTAGAAAGACTTTCAATAAAGAAGAAAGAAAAAAAATATACCACAGAATACATGAAATTTTAGCAGAAGAACAACCTTATACTTTTCTTTATGTTCCTGATGCCCTTCCTGTGCTGCACAAAAGGTTCAAAGGAATAGAAAAAGCCCCAATTGGCATATGGCATAACTTTATTTACTGGTATGTTCCCAAAAACAGAGTTGAGTGGTACAACTAAAACTTTACCATGGTATTTAATATTGATCTTAAAGAGCTACAATCAAAACTTTGGGCTGAAAACTTAACACAAGCAAAAGAGATACAAAACAAGCTTAAAAAAAAGATACAAATCTTTCCCCTCACAAAAGAACCTACAGTTATAGCAGGCGTTGATGCATCATTTTTGAAAGATTATGTGATTGCTGTTGCATCCTTCTTCTTTTTCCCCGAACTCATACATATTGAAAACACCCACTCCATAGAAAAAGCAAAGTTTCCATATATCCCAGGTTTTCTATCCTTTAGAGAAGGGCTTTCAATTATCTCTGCCTTAAATAAATCTAAATATAAACCTGATCTAATCATCTTTGATGGACAAGGAATAGCCCATCCAAGAGGTTTTGGAATAGCCTCCCACTTAGGTGTTATATTAAATTTGCCAACTATTGGTTGTGCTAAATCAAGATTAGTCGGCAGTTATCTCGAACCCCCTCTACAAAGAGGTGGTTATTCCTCACTTATTTATAATAATGAAAAGGTAGGGATAGTTTTAAGAACAAAAAAAAATGCTAAACCTCTCTTTGTTTCACCAGGACATCTAATTGATATTGAATCATCAAAAAAAGTTATCCTTAGTAGTACTACAAATTATAGGATTCCCGAGCCTTTAAGGTTAGCTGATAGATTATCTAAGGAGCTAAGAAAAAAATTACTCTAAAAAACTAAAAAAATCTTGCTCATCTTTAGATGTTCAAAAAAGCACTTAACTTTTCTATGCTTTTTATTACCATCTCGGGTGAGTGTGTCTCAATAGTATATAAGCACTTTTTATCTTTAATATAAGAAAAAAGTCTATTAAAATCAAAAGTGCCTTCTCCTATAGGATAGTGAGCGTCTGATCTTTTATCGTTATCATGCACATGAAGCTCTAATATATAAGGGGTAAGAGCTTCAAGCCATTCGTCTAAGGAGACAGAAGAAAAGATATTACAATGTCCTGTATCAAAACAAATACCAAATCTCTCTGAGGCAAGCTCTTTCATAAGCATCAGTAAGTTTTTAGGGTTGTCTTCAAAGATATTTTCAATAGCAATCTTTACATTCATATCCTTTGATGAATCAAGAACCTTTCTCCATGTTTGCAAACTTTTCTCTAACCATAAATCTATATTATGATTATAGTTCCATTTCTCATAGCCTGAATGAAACACAATATGAGTTGCAGATATCCTACCAGCAATTTCTAAAACATGAAAAAACCTATCTAAGGTCACCGCTCTTACTTTTGAGTCAATAGCGCCAGGCGATAAATCCATAAAAGGGGCATGTATAGACAAAGAAGGTTTATAATCAAGTGAATTCATTAGCATCTCTAAATCGCTACCTTTGATAGAGTCAAGAGCATCTGAGTTGAAATAAATTTCAAGATTAAGCTTGTGTTTTTTGATCTCTGCTAAATAGTCCTTGATTTTATAAAAAGGAATGTGAACATGAACTTGCATTTTTAACCTCATATTAATCTTTTAAAACATTAACAATACTGTAAAGTTTGTTATAGCCCAGATTACATCTGTTGGTAAGTGGATATCACAGGTGCTATCAAGCATCAGTTCTGCTCTTGCTGGGAATTCTTCATCTTCAGTCCATAATAACAATTGCAAGGGTATTTTAGGGAAAGGGTAGAAAACTACACAAGCATCTGCAAAATTGCAAGGGCGAGCTGAATACTGTGATGCCTTACTTATAAAAGCTTGAAGATCTTTTCTATAAAGCTCCGCAAGTTCCTCTAATGGTAATTTATGAGTTCCGAGTGCAAAAATCTGTCCTCCTTTTATGTGAATAGGTTTTACCCACTTACCTGATGGAAATACATTCTTTGCAGAAGCTAAATACCATACTATAGATAATTCAAAAAAGAATTCCTTAATCTCTATAAGTCTTGTTCCTATTGGATGCTCACTCTTTACTGTTCTATCCTTAGTAGAGACAACAAAATCTATACCAAAAGACTTAACAATATATTCACTTTTTTTTTGATTAAAAAAGGCAAGAGAATTCTTACAAACATCAACTGGATTTAGTTGGTCCAAGATATCCCAGGCCTTTTGCTCACCAGAGAAGGTTTTAATGTTATTTAGACTTTGCTTTTTCATAAGTACCATTATATTCTAACATTTTTTGTTAAAAGCTGAGAGATAGTTTTAGAATTTATTCTTAATTTGTAAATACAAAACCACAAATGTTATCATAAATAGCTTAACTAAGCTTGTATTATTTCATTTTATATGTTACTTACCCTAACAGACAAAAATTACAAAGAAGCCCTTATTCATGCATCAAAGATTCTAAATAAAGGTGGGATTATATCTTATCCTACTGAGACTTTTTATGCTATCGGGGCAAGGTATGATAAAGATGAAGCTCTTGATAGAATTTTTCAAATTAAGAAAAGACCAGAAGAAAAATCCCTAACCCTCATAATAGGGAAAGAAGAACAACTAAAGCTTATTACCTCACATATATCCCACTTAGCTAAAGAGCTCATTAAATTATACTGGCCAGGGCCTCTGACCTTAGTATTTAAAGCAAAAGATACCCTTTCCCCTCATTTAAAGCTTAACAACACCGTCGCTGTTAGGATACCAGGTAGCTCTTTTGCTTTAGATTTAGCAAGGTTTATTGATTTCCCAATAACAGCTACTAGTGCAAATATCTCAAATATGCCACCTGCCAGAGATGCCTCTACAGTATTTAATTATTTCAATGAAGAGTTAGATCTCATAATAGATGGAGGACTTACTCCTGGTAATCTTCCCTCAACAATAGTAGATGTAACGGAAGATAAAGTTAAACTGGTTAGAAAAGGAGCAATTGATATTAGTAAAGTTTTTTTATGATAATCCTTGCTAATTAGTATCCTTTAAAAGTTTATACTCTATGCTATCTACAAGGGCTTGCCATGAAGCTTCAATTATATTTTCTGAAACTCCAACCGTTCCCCATCTTGAGTTCTCATCACCTGACTCAATAAGAACCCTGACTTTTGCTGAAGTTCCTTTTCCTGCAGTTAGCACTCTTACTTTATAGTCATGGAGCTTTACACTTTTAAGTTTTGGATAAAACTTATAAAGAGATTTACGTAAGGCATTATCAAGAGCATTAACAGGACCGTTACCAGTAGCAGCAGTATGTTCTATGCTCTTACCAACTTTTACCATAATAGTAGCTTCACTGAGAGGATCTTCATTTTCTTTTCTCTTTGATACTATTACTCTAAAGCCGATGAGATCAAAAAATCGGCGATGTTGCCCTAAAAGTTTTTTAAGGAGTAACTCAAAAGAGGCATCAGCACCTTCAAACTGAAATCCTTGATGTTCTAATTCTTTCAACTCATCAAGTATGTTTTTCAATTCTGGCGAGTCAGGTTTAATAGAGATATTAAGTTCACGAGCTTTCCTTAAGATATTGCTCTTGCCTGCTAAATCAGAGATTAAAACTCTATGTGAGTTACCAACGAGTTCAGGTCTTATGTGTTCATAAGTATCAGGATTTTTATTAACAGCATTTACATGTACTCCACCTTTATGAGCAAAAGCACTATCGCCTACATATGGTTGCCTTTTAAAATGTCTCAAATTCGCTATCTCATTAACAAATCTTGATAGATCTCTGAGGCTCCTTAATTTTTCGTCAGGAAGACATTTGTAGCCAAGTTTAATTTGCAAGTTTGGTATTATAGAGCAAAGATTAGCATTACCACATCTTTCACCAAAACCATTAATAGTACCTTGAACCTGTACTGCGCCCATTTGCACTGCTATGACAGAGTTTGCCACTGCGCACTCTGAATCATTATGGGTATGGATACCAATTGGTGCATTTATTTTAGCTAAGACATCTGAAATTATATCTCTAATACTATTGGGAAGAGTACCACCATTTGTATCACAAAGAACAAGACAATCAGCACCAGCATCTTTTGCTGTTTGTAAGCAACGAATAGCATAGTCTGAGTTATGTCTGTAACCATCAAAAAAGTGTTCTGCATCAAAAAAAACTTTTTCTACATGACTTTTCAAATATAATATGGAGTTATAGATAATCTCAAGATTTTCTTCTAATGATACCCTCAAAGCTTCATACACATGGAAATCCCATGTTTTCCCAAAAATAGTGATGATTTTAGCTTTGGAATCAAGCAAAGCTTTGATATTAGGATCTAACTCAACCTTAGTATGGGGCTTATGGGTGCTTCCAAAAGCAACTATTTTAGAAAAACTCAAAGGTAATTTTCGAACCTTCTTAAAATATTCCGCATCTTTTGGGTTTGAACCAGGCCAGCCACCCTCTATATAGTGTATGCCAAAGTCATCTAACTTCTCCGTTATTCGCAACTTATCTTCTACAGAAAAAGAAATATCTTCTGACTGTGAGCCATCCCTTAAAGTAGTATCATATAATTCTATCTGTCTCATTTTACCTCTCTGTATGCTTTTAAACTGTTGGCTTGTCTGCTAAATTGAAAGCATCATGAAGTACCCTTACTGCAAGTTCTGTGTACTTAGCCTCAATAATACATGAAACCTTAATCTCTGAAGTACTGATAGTCATTATATTTATGCCATGTTTAGCAAGTGTCTCAAACATTTTAGCTGCGACTCCTGAATGAGTCCTCATACCAACTCCCACTATAGAGATTTTTGATATATCATCTCTGTAAATAACATTTTGTGCTCCTAACTCTGTGGCAATATCTTTTGCTATTTTTAAAGCTTTATTTAAATCACTTTTTGGAACAGTAAAAGATATATCTGCTAACTTCCCATCACTGCTAACATTCTGGACAATCATATCTACTACTATGTTAGCATTAGCTATATCTGTAAACAATTTTGCAGCTATACCTGGTCTATCAGGCAGTCCGATTAAAGTTATCTTAGCTTGATTCTTATCATAGGTAATACCTGAAACTACAACTTTTTCCATATCTTTATCCTCCTTGGTTACAAGAGTACCTGGCTTATCAGAAAAACTTGACCTTACTACAACTGGCACATTATATTTCATAGCAAATTCTACAGAGCGAGTTTGCAAAACCTTTGCCCCCAAACTTGCCATTTCCAACATCTCTTCATAAGAAATCTTCTCTAATTTTTTAGCTTCGGGAACGATGTTCGGGTCAGTAGTGAAAACGCCTTCTACATCAGTATATATCTCGCATAAATCACTGTTAATAGCTGATGCTATAGCAACAGCTGATAAATCAGACCCTCCCCTACCTAAAGTAGTTATCTCTCCCTCTTTGCCCGTAATACCTTGAAACCCAGCTATTACAACTATGTACCCATTATTTAAAGCATTAACTATTCTATCTGCAGTTATCTTTTCGATTTTTGCTTTAGTGTGAACAGTATCAGTTATTATGCCGGCTTGCCAGCCAGTAAGTGCTATTGATTTATATCCCAAAGCATCTATAGCCATAGCTGTTAGAGCAGTTGTTACCCTTTCACCAGATGATAAAAGTAAATCCATTTCTCTTTCTGAAGGATTTGGCGATACTTGATGAGCAAGGTTTATTAGCTTATCAGTTTCACCAGCCATAGCTGATACTACGACCACCACCTTATTACCTTGTTTTGCAGTGTTGACAACCCTTTCTGCTACCGCCTTGATTCGTTCAACATTAGCAACTGAAGTACCGCCAAATTTCTGTACGATAAGCATAAAACTAATACCTCCATCTTTTATGGTGTAAAGTATTTATTATATAACATTATAAATGTATAATTCACAACTATAAGCCTTAAATTAAAAAAATCTTTTAGAAAATGTATGTTTTCTTCATAATTAATAAAACGTACCCCTCCCTGAACTTAAAATCAACCTTATCAAATTGGAAAAATTAATAGCACTTAGTCAAAATATTTATGTTAAAGACAAAAGCTGTTTATAAAGTTAAAGAGGGAGGCAAAGTAGGAAGACTTATAAGATAGAAACCCTTCTAACTCCCCATTACACTCTCTTAAACTAAAAGCGGATATTATAGTCATACCCAACCACAAAAGGAGAGGGAATAAAAGAAAAAGACCTAATAGGGGAGTGGCTATAAAAAGAATCACCAAAAAAGACAACTAATATATAATTACTTCAGGAAACAAGGCTTCTCCAGGTTAATTGAAAGTATCTATGGTAAGTATAAACAATGAAATAAAAGATGTCTTAAAGTTTTAATTCCGAAATTGAATATACATAACAGTTATTAGCAAAGATATTTGATCTTTCTTAAGTTTTTCCTTTAGAGGATAATCTACACATATAAAAAGAAGAAACCCCTATTGAACTTGTTACATCTCTATCTATATAGTTAAGAAAATATAAAGCATAGTTGTAAGAAACTAAGTTAGATACTTAAGAAACCTTAAAGATCTCTTTAGTAAACTCATCAAACCCGCCTCCTATTAAATCTATATCCCTGTCATAAAAAAAAGGTTTAGATAAAGATTTAAAAGTTCTTAAAAAAGAAGTACCCCTGTTAAGCCAACTACTTTAAGATATGTTTTTAGAAGATAGGGGATATGAGATAAATACATAAGTTCAAGATATAGAAAAATAAGATCTTATGATTTTCAGATTTTTATTTTCTTAGTCGTTTTGAAGCTTACCTCAAAGAGATTTATGATTATTGATAAACTAATCATAAATGACTCATAAAATGATGCTTCAAATATAAGTAACTTAATTTAATTATGTCATCGTTATATTTTAGACATGCTATATTTTGCAGAAAATAAAACCAATAGACAATATCTAAGTAAACTTGATAAACTTAACATTTTAAGGAACTAAGCACAATTCCAAGTGCCTTAAAACATAAGGCTATTTATAGCAATTTAATTTTTAAGAAAACAAATCCTTAATGATAAATTGGCTAAATACAAAAGCATTCAAAATTATTTTGGAGGTACTGATTTGCAAACGAAATATAACCCGCAAGAGATAGAATTGAAATGGCAAAAATATTGGGAATTAAAAAGGCTTTACGACACTGATGCTGATCATAGTCAAAAAAAATTTTATTGTCTTGAGATGTTCCCATACCCTTCAGGCAAAATCCATATGGGTCATGTTAGAAATTATGCAATTGGAGATGTTATAGCTAGATACAAAAAAATGCAAGGGTTTAATGTCCTTCATCCAATGGGATGGGATGCTTTCGGTCTACCTGCTGAAAATGCAGCAATCAAAAATAATGTCCACCCTGCCAAATGGACATATCAAAATATAAATCAGATGAAAAATCAACTTATCCGACTGGGGCTAAGCTATGATTGGAGAAGAGAAGTTACTACCTGTGACCCTGCCTACTATAAATGGAATCAATGGTTCTTTCTAAAGATGCTTGAAAAAGGTCTTGCCTACAAAAAAGCCTCTAATGTCAATTGGTGCCCTTCTTGCGAAACAGTTCTTGCTAATGAGCAAGTTATAGATGGCAGGTGTTGGAGATGTGAGGCTATAGTATTGCAAAAAGAATTAGAACAATGGTTTTTCAAAATTACAGATTTTGCAGAAGAGTTGTTAAAAAGTTGTGATGAGTTAACTGGTTGGCCCGAAAGGGTCGTTTTAATGCAAAAAAATTGGATAGGGAAAAGTAGAGGTGTAGAGGTAGATTTTCCTATAGATGGGCTTCAGGAAGTGCTCAGAATTTTTACTACTCGTCCTGATACACTTTATGGAGTTACATTTATGTGTATAGCTCCTATTCATCCTTTAGCCAGTAAACTTTCACTTGATAAAGAAAAATTAGAGGACATTAAAGCGAGTTATGGTATTAACGATATAAAAAAAGGTTTTTTTACTGGATCTTATGCTATAAACCCTTTAAATAAAGAGAAGGTCCCCATTTATGTTGCAAATTTCGTTCTGTTTGAATACGGGACAGGTGCAATAATGTGCGTACCTGCCCATGACCAAAGAGACTTTGAGTTTGCTCAAAAGTATAACTTACCCATTAAAGTAGTAATAGTTCCTTTTGATAAAGCATCAGAATTATCAAGTGCAAGCCTTAATAAAGCCTTTGAAGAAGAAGGCATCCTTGTTAACTCAGGAGAATTTAGCGGACTCAATAGTGCAGAGGCTAAAGAGAAAATAATCCAACATATTGAAAACCATGGTATTGGCAAAAGTAAGATCAACTATAAGTTAAGAGACTGGGGAATATCTAGGCAGAGATATTGGGGAACACCAATTCCAGTAATATACTGTGAAGCTTGTGGGATAGTGCCTGTCCCAGAAGAAAGTCTTCCTATTATCCTGCCACAAGATGTAAAATTCACTGGTAAAGGGGGCTCTCCACTTCTTGAGTCAGAAGAATTTTTAAAGGTCAACTGTTATAAATGTGGCTCTATAGCAAAGCGAGAGACTGATACGATGGATACCTTTGTTGACTCCTCTTGGTATTTTGTAGCTTACTGTCTAAAAGGGAATAAAAAAGTTAGCGATTCTGACTCTATAGACCTTAAATCTGCAATTTTTGATTCTAACTCAGAAATTAATTACTGGATGCCTGTTGATCAATATATTGGAGGTATAGAACATGCTGTCTTACACTTGCTTTATTCAAGATTCTTTACAAGGATTTTGAAAGAATTAGGGTTAATTATTACAGAGGAGCCTTTTTCAAATCTTCTAACTCAAGGGATGGTTTGTAAGGAGACTTTAAGATGCCCTGAGCATGACTGGCTCTTCCCTGACGAGGTCAAGGAAAATAAATGTGTCCATTGTGGAAGTCCTATTGAAAAGGGTAGGAATGAGAAAATGTCAAAATCAAAAAAGAATGTAGTCGACCCAGACCTCTTAATCAACAAATACGGTGCTGATACAATGAGGCTTTTCATTCTTTTTGCTGCACCACCTGAGAAAGACTTAGAGTGGTCCGATAAGGGTGTTGAAGGAGCATACCGTTTTTTATGCAGACTTTGGTCTATTGTAAATAAACATGAAAAGAACTTCAAGGAAGAACTAATTGACTCATCTTCTAAAGATAATGGTCTTTTGAGAAAAACCCATCAAACTATTAAGAAAGTAACTCTTGATATTGAAAGAGAATATCACTTTAATACGGCTATAGCAGCTTTGATGGAGCTTTTAAATGAGATCTCAACCTTTGAACCTAAGAATGAAAAAGATCTAATAGTACTATCAATTGCCATTAAAAATATACTTCTTATGATAGCTCCTTTTGCTCCTCATATTGCTGAAGAGCTCTGGTCAAGAATAGGCCAAAAAAATAGCATATTCGAAAATAAATGGCCTATCTGGGATGATGAGCTTGCTAAAGAAGAGGAAATTGAGTTAGTTATTCAGGTGAATGGTAAATTAAGAGATAAGATATTAATTCCACCAGGAACTTCTGATGAAGAGGTAAAGAATAAAGCCTTAAATAGCAAAAAAATAAAAGAAATTATTGGTGATAAAGAGATAAAAAGAGTATTAGTAGTTAAAGGAAGGTTAGTAAATATCGTTTGCTAAATAAGGGTCAAAAAGAATGGCTAAATATAAAAATCCTTTCCCAACAGTAGACATCATCATTGAATACAAAGGCAGTATTGTGCTTATTAAAAGGAAAAAACCACCCTATGGATGGGCATTGCCTGGGGGGTTTGTTGAGTATGGAGAAAGCTTAGAAAATGCAGCAGTGAGAGAAGCAAAAGAAGAGACTGGTTTAGATATTAAGTTAGTTCGCCAGTTTCATACCTATTCCGAACCTAACAGAGACCCTCGCTTTCATACTATTACTACCGTTTACGTTGCTACTGCAGAAGGACAACTAACAGCAGCTGATGATGCCTCAGATGCAGCTCTTTTTAATCGCGATAATTTACCAAAGGATATAGCCTTTGATCACAAGCAGATTTTAATGGATTATTTTGATAGGAGGTATTGATTTATGTTAAAAACTATGAGGAAACATGCAAAATATTTTTATATACTTTTTTTTATAGTGATCCTTACCTTTATTTTTTGGGGGGTAGGCCCCTTAGACAAACCCAGAGAAGCTTATGTAGCTGAAATAGGTTCAGAGAAAATATCAGTTGGGGAGTTTTGGAGAGCTTACGAAAACACAAGAGAGTTCTACAGGCAAATTTACCAAGGACGGTTGACAGCAGAGATAGAAGAAAAGTTAAAACTTAAAGACATTGTATTAGAAAATTTGATCGAAGAAAAAGTATTACTTGCCTCAGCAAAAGAACTCGGTATTGTAGTTACAGATAAAGAACTACAGGATATAATAACAAAGGATACAAGATTTATTAGAGATGGGGTCTTCAGAAAAGATGTTTATCTAAAAACTCTCCAGTTAAATAGAGTTACCCCTGAGCAATTTGAAACCTCAATAAGAAATCAACTCACTACTCACAAAATGAGGCAGTTAATCACTACAGCTGTGGATATTAGCGATCATGAATTAGCTACAGGCCTAAGCGATGAAAAGAAACAGATCTTATTGAATCAAAAAAGAAACAAGGCTATAAAAGCTTATGTAGAAGCAATGAGACAAAGACTAAATGTAAAAGAAAACAAAGACCTTATCTCCTCATAAAAGATATGTAAAAATAGCCTGAAAAGGAGGATCTCTTTGCTTGAAGTAATCAACCAATTAAGGTGGTTAGATGTTCTTGATATTGTAATAGTTACAATAATTATCTATAGAATCCTTCTTATCATTAAAGGCACAAAAGCTGCCAAGATGTTAATGGGAATTCTTTTCTTACTTATAGTATCTTTTTTCTCAAAGTATCTTGAACTTTATACCCTTGATTGGATGATTTCAAGTTTCTGGGGACAGGTTGTAGTTGCACTTATCGTTCTTTTTCAACCTGAAATAAGGCGTGCTCTTGCTCAGATGGGTGAAACAACATTTCTTCAGAGTTTTTCATCAGCAGAAGGGTTAAAATCATTAGAGGAAATTATTAGAGCAGCTATTTCCTTAGCAAATAAAAAAGTAGGTGCTTTAATAGTTATAGAGAGGAATGTTAGTTTGCGAGAATACATTGATATAGGCACACCTCTTGATTCACGAGTCTCTAAAGAACTACTCCTTAGTATTTTTCATCCTACATCTCCTATACATGACGGTGCTGTTATAATTAAAAATAACAGGATTATGGCAGCAGGATGTTTCCTCCCCATAGCATTAGATGCAGATCTTAGCAAATCTTATGGAACAAGACATAGAGCAGCCCTTGGGATCACCGAAGAAACAGACGCTGTTGCTTTAGTTGTCTCGGAGGAAACAGGAAGCATCTCCTTAGGTTATGATGGCAAATTAGAAACCAATAATGATATAACTACCTTACGAGATAAACTGACTGAGTTGTTTACCAAACCAGTTAAGGAGAAAACCTCTTGATTCAACAAAGAAAAATTAGGCAGAGTTTATACGAAAATATATGGTTACTGGTCATTGCTTTATTGACTTCATTGTCTTTGTGGTTTTTTGTTACATACAAAGGGCAATCAGAGACTAATGTAGAGGCACTTATTGAGTTTAAAAATATCCCAAAGGGATATGAGATCCTGAAACAAAGTTTAAAAAAAGTAAGCTTAAATATTAGAGGACATGACAGGCTAATTAAAAACTTAAATCAAATAAACCTAAGGGTCATAGTTGACTTATCTACCGCTAAAATAGGTGAAAATATCTATTATTTTGACAAAGATAATGTAACTTTACCAAAAACTATCAAGGTTTTAAAAATAGAGCCAAATTTTGTAAAAGTACATATAGATGAATTAGTCTCAAGATATGTTCCTGTTAAGGTTGTTTTGACTGGAATACCAGAAAAAGGGTATAAGGTAAAATCTGTAACTGCGCTACCACATTCTGTGGTAGTTGAGGGAGCAAAAAGTGAAGTTTCAAAGCTTAGGTTAGTTAAAACTGAAACTATAGAAATTGCAGGTATTGATAACGATTTAACCGTAAACGCCAAGGTTATAGGCAATGGAGGCAATATTAGAATAGAACCTAATGAAGTTAATGTAATAATAAGTATCATAAGGAGCAAACAGTGAGGCTTTTTGGTACAGATGGAATTAGAGGCAAAGTAAATTCTTTCCCTATGACTCCAGAGATTGTTCTTAAGGTTGGGATGGCAATAGGAGAAATTTTGAAAAACTCTTCTGTTCACGATATGGTTCTTATTGGTAAAGATACACGATTATCTGGCTATCTCATTGAAAGTGCCCTTACATCAGGGTTATGTGCTATGGGTATGAATGTAGCTTTAGTAGGTCCTATTCCTACCCCTGCAATAGCTTTTTTGACTCGTTCTCTAAGACTGGATGCTGGTATAGTCGTATCAGCTTCACATAACCCCTTTTACGATAACGGTATTAAAATCTTCTCATCAGACGGCTTCAAGCTCTCTGATGAAAAAGAGAGAGATATAGAAAATTTAGTTTTTGATAATAAATTCCCCTCTGACAGGAAAATGGACTCACATATCGGTAAAGCATACAGGATAGATGATGCTAATGGCAGATACATAGAGTATGTTAAATCAACTATCCCAAGAGGAATGAGTTTAGATAGCCTTAAAGTTGTAGTGGATTTAGCAAATGGGGCTGCATACAAAGTTACCCCAACTTTGCTAAAAGAGCTTGGTGCAGAGGTAATCTCTATTAATGATTCCCCTAACGGTGTAAATATAAACGATAAGTGTGGTTCTACTTGTTTAGATTCTTTAAAAAAAGCTGTTTTAGAACATAAAGCCCATATCGGTATAGCTCATGATGGTGATGCAGACAGAACTCTTTTTGTAGATGAATACGGAAAAACTATTGATGGTGACATAGCTTTAGCACTTTTTGCTGACAATTTAAAGTCCCAAGGAAAACTGAAAGGAGACACAGTAGTTGCTACTGTAATGACAAATTCTGCTATTGAAAAACATTTAAATAATGTAGGTATTAACCTCATTAGGGTAAATGTAGGAGATAGATATGTAGTAGATGAGATGATAAAAAATAATTACAACTTAGGAGGCGAGCAATCAGGTCATATAATCTTTTTTGATTACAACACAACTGGCGATGGTGTCATCACAGCTTTGCAGATGCTTTGCCTTATGAAAATGAAAAATAAAACCCTTTCTGAGCTTACTTCACATATAAATTTATATCCTCAGGTCCTACTAAATGTTCCCTCCACTAAGGAATTTGATTTCAACAAGACAACTGCAGTAAAAAAAGCAATAGACAAAGGAGTTGAAGAACTAAAAGGGGAAGGTAGAATTTTAATTAGACCTTCAGGGACTGAGCCAAAGATCAGAGTGATGGTTGAAACCTATGATTTTGAAAAAGCAAAAAAAATAGCTGAAAAAATAGCAAAATCCATCGCAGATAATATGAAATAAAAAAATTCTACTTTAATATCTATGCTCATAAATAGCCGATGTATATCTTCTTATCATTTATTTTTGGTGCTTCTATTTCTTTCCTCTCTGAGTATTTTGTAGTTACCTCCTTATTAATCACATCTTTTCTCTTACTATATCTTCTTCTTAATTGTCTTAGAAGAGAAAAAAAATTTCCTAAGGTAGCTTTAATTCTAATATTTGCTTGTCTTGGTTTTTTCTATAGCAAGCATTCATCAATTCCTACCTTGTCTATACCACAAATAACTGAAAAACCTCTAAGGATAGAAGGATTTTTAAGATCACAAAAACAAATAATGACCAAAAGAGGAGAAAGGTTTTTACAGAGTATCGAAGTTGTCTCTGCACAAAATAATGATGGAGAAAAACTGCCTTTAAAAGAGGTCAAAGCTATAAACCAATATCCCTTAAAGACAGATAAACACTATATACTTAGCTGCTACATTCCAAAGAGCGAATACTATTTAAATCCTGGCTCCCATAATAAATTTGCTACCGTTTATATTTTATCTTTCATGGAGGCAGACGAATTAGAAAAAGGAGTCTTTGAAAATTTAAGACAAAAATTAAATACTTTTATAAAAAAAACCTTCTCAGAAGAATCAGCGGCATTTTTAATGTCAATCTCAACAGGCGAAAGAATCTTTATATCAAGGGAACTTAATAACGCTTTTAATCTAACAGGTTTAGCTCATCTATTGAGTATCTCAGGTTCACATTTTGGTCTTCTCTTTGCAATTCTCTTTTGGGGCTTTAAATCCTTTCTACTTCGTTTGCCCTATAAATTTCTCTGTAGACTGACTTTGTTTGTTACCCCATCACAGGTTGCTGCCATACTAAGCTCACCTTTTTTACTTTTTTATCTTTTCCTATCTAATATGAGTATTCCTACTTTAAGATCTTTTATAATGATCATCTTATTTGTCATTGGTCTCTTAATCGGAAGAAAAGGCGTCTGGCTAAACACAATTGCAATTGCAGCTTTCTTCATTTTAATAATTGAACCAACAGCTTTGTTAGAGTTGTCCTTTATCCTATCTTTTATAGCAGTATTAAGCATAGGTATTATGACTGAGCTAATCTCTAAGGAACAACAAAAAGAGATTACATTCCAGAAAGAAGAAAATCAAATCCTAAAACCCTTAAGAATTATAGCTGAAAAAATCAAGTTTTCCTTTGCCATCTCATTCGCTGCAACTATAGGGACTGCACCTATAGTTGCATATTTTTTCAATTACTATTGCGTAATCTCTCCTATCACTAACCTTGTTATTACACCTTTTGTCGGTTTTGTAATTTTGCCTCTAACTTTGATATCATCAATTACTTACTTAACCTTTGACATATTTCCCTTTGCTACCCTATTAGATAACCTCACCCTCACCACCTTAAATATAATTAAAGACGTATCTAATTGGGGTTTTGTTGATATTAAGATACCAGCTTTTCCAGCAATCTTACTTATTACCTTTTATAGTGGCATAGCTCTTTATTTATTTATTAGAGATTCCCTATCAAAAGAGAAAAGACATAAATTTTATCAGCTAAGTTTTGCTATCTCTCTTTTTCCTTTGATATTTTATTTCTGCTATAAGATCTTTACAGCTTCTGGTTTATCCATAACCTTTTTAGATGTGGGACAAGGAGATGCTGCAGTGGTAGAACTTCCAGATAAAAAAATAATGGTTATAGATACTGGTAGAAGTGGCTATGAGCTTAGTGAATTTTTAAGATATAGAGGTATAAAAGAAGTAGATTTTCTGGTTATCTCCCATACACAATCTGATCATGCTGGAGGGTTAGAATATTTAATACAAAAATTTAAAGTAAAGACACTATGGATAAGTAGATTCAGTTATAATCCTCAGATATTTGAAAGCCTACCCTATAGAATTCTTAGTAGAGGTGACGAAATAACTTCAAAAGGATATACAATAAGCATCTTGCATCCTTATGATGATTTCTATACTTACAGCGGCAAAGATGATGAAAATAATTACTCTCTCGTATTGAAGATTAAAGGGATTAACAATTCTTTTCTCTTTACAGGTGATATAGAGTTTGAAGCTCAAGAAGATTTATCCAGCCTTAAAGAACATTTAAAAAGTAATGTACTTAAAGTACCCCATCATGGCAGTAAATCATCAGCAAATGAAACATTTTTTCATATGGTTTCTCCCCAATACAGTATAATCAGTGTTGGCAGGAACAGCCCACATGGACATCCTCACAAAGAAACTCTATCTCTAATGACTAACTCAATTATAGTGAGAACTGATTTAGAAGGTGCTATAAAAGTATCTGAGTCTCAACAAGGTGAATTAACCTTAAAGACCTTTCGTCAGTTTGCATTCCGAAAATATATTAAGATAGAAGATGAGCTTCACAACCTAAATAGACTTTTAACTACTTGGTAGAAACAATATATATTAAAGTTACATCTATGGTAATAGAGCTTTGTTAATTTTGACAACCGCTTCTACTTTGCTTAAAAAGTATCTATCATGTCCTACAAAAAGATGGATCTTTAATGATAAAAACGCCAACAAAAGATATTACTTTTTTAAATATGCTACTTTTTTCTTTGAGTATATCTTCTTAAAGGACAAATTTCGGATTTATTAATGATATTTTGTTATAATTATTATTTGTAAAAATTAAGTGCCTATAGAAGGTAAGTTTGATATTTTTTTCAAAAATATCATAAATAATTTAAAATTTTGTAAGTAGTTTGTGATTGAATAAGTATGGGCTTTGTTTAAAGATTAATTGTAAGGGGTTGAGATTTTGAAAAAAAACCTTGCAATAGTTCTTGATATTGGCGGCACTAATATCAGACTTGCGCTTGTTAGCAGTGAAAGAGGTATTTTACACAAACTAAAAGAGCCTACTACTAATGAACCACTCAAAACAATTCATAGAATGCTTGAGGTTGCCTCCGAGATACATACTAATGAGCTTGCAGGTATAGGCATTGCTGTTGCTGGGATTGTAGATAGGCAGTCTGGAGTAATAGTTAAATCACCCAACTTGCTCTCTTTAAATGGAGTGAATTTAGTCTCAGAAATCTCACAAAATTTCAATTTACCTGTATTGATTGACAATGATGCAAATGCTGCTACTTATGGTGAAAAAACTTGTGGAGCAGGTATGAAATATGAGAATTTTGTTATGTTAACACTGGGCACTGGCATAGGTGGCGGTGTAGTTATAAATAATGACTTGCTTCCTATAGCTGCAGAGATAGGACATATGACGATCATAACTAATGGTAATAAATGCTCATGCGGAAATACTGGCTGCTTAGAAGCCCATGCCTCAGCCAGAGCCATAGTTGATTATGCTATAACGAGACTTAAAAGCGGTTTAGAAAGCCTTTTAGCAACCCTTTATAATGGTAATTATTTTAAGATTACAGCTCAAGATATTTATAGGATAGCTCTTGAAGGTGACTCCCTCGCTCGTGATGCTTTAAGAGAGGCAGGGAAAAGCCTTGGGATAGGAATCGCAAATGTGGTAAATATCTTTAATCCTCAAGCTATTATCTTAACAGGAGGGCTTATAGGTTCTTGGAATATTTATGTTGACAGTGCTATAAAAGAGGCCTCTCGCAGATCACTTCCTGAGCTTTTTACAAAAACTACCATCATTCCATCCCTTTTAGGTGATGATGCCGGGATCATAGGAGCTGCCAATCTCGTCTTTAGGAGGTTTTCACAGCAAAACTAAAAATCATGAGTAAAAAAATCAGAAATTTTTCTATAATAGCCCACATTGACCACGGAAAATCAACCCTTGCTGATAGGTTATTAGAGTTCACAGGAGCTTTAAGCTCAAGAGAAATGGTTGATCAAGTCTTAGACTCAATGGATTTAGAGAGAGAAAGAGGAATCACTATTAAAGCACATGCCGTAAGGCTATCGTATAAAGCTGATGACGGTCATAATTATGTTCTAAATCTCATAGATACTCCTGGTCATGTAGACTTTTCCTATGAGGTCTCAAGAAGTCTTGCCTCTTGTGAAGGTAGTCTTTTGATAGTTGATGCTACTCAAGGAGTAGAAGCCCAGACCTTAGCAAATGCCTATCTTGCTGTTGAGTATAATCACGAGATTATCCCTATAATAAACAAGATTGATCTACCATCAGCACAACCTGACAGTATTAAAGAGCAAATTGAAGAGCTTCTCGGAATAGATTGTTCATCAGCTATCCTCACAAGTGCTAAAAAAGGCATAGGCATAAAAGATGTTTTAGAGTCTATAGTTAAAAGAATACCTCCACCTATTGGTTCAGATGAAAAACCTCTCAAAGCACTTATTTTTGACTCATGGTTTGATAATTATTTTGGTGTTGTTGTGCTGGTAAGAGTATTTGATGGAATAATAAAAAAAGAAATGAAAATAAAATTGATGGCAGTCAATAAAGAGTATGAGGTATTAAGAGTAGGTGTTTTTACACCTAAAATGGTTGATAAAGATGAGCTTTCAGCAGGAGAAGTTGGTTATATAATTGCTAATATAAAGAATATTTTAGATACAAAAATTGGAGATACAATAACCGATGCTGCTAACCCCGTTGATAAGCCCTTGGCTGGTTATAAAGAAATAAAACCTATGGTATTCTGTGGGTTATATCCGACTGATCCAGGGCAGTATGAAGAATTAAAAACCGCTTTAGCTAAACTAAGACTTAATGATTCCTCTTTCACTTATGAACATGAGATCTCTTCAGCCTTAGGGTTTGGGTTCAGATGTGGTTTTTTAGGTTTGCTTCATATGGACATCATAAGAGAAAGGTTAGAAAGAGAGTTTAAGCTTTCACTAATTAGTACAGCTCCGACAGTTATATACAAGGTCTATACCTGTCTCTTATACACATCT